>CAXBGQ010000001.1:0-49323 GCA_963975135.1 uncultured Nioella sp.
CCGCCGCAGGGGCCTGCAACGCCGAATGCAGAACATAAGGCGCGCCATAGCGCATCTTGCACAGCCGCGCGGTCTGCTCCATCGGCGTCAGGAACGTGCGCAACGGGAAATGCTGGTATCCTTCGGGGGTATAAGCCTCGGACGATCCCGCCGCCGAAATCGCCTGCATCAGGATCTTTCCCATCAGCTTGTCACCGCCCGCGCCGTAGGCAAAGCCATGTTCCAGAACCAGGTCGACCCATTCCTTGATCAGCGACGGCGTCGAATACCAAAAGAGCGGATGCTGAAACAGGATCACGTCATGCTCCAGCAGCAGCGCCTGTTCACGATCGATATTGATGTCCTGACGTGGGTAGCTGGCATAAAGATCGACGCGGGTAATGCCCTGAACGGCAGTCGCTGCGTCATACATCGCCTGATTGACGTGGCTGTGGCGGTGGCCAGGGTGGGCATAATATAGAAGAATGCGGGCCATGCGGTTTCCTTGTTTCCGGTGCGGTCAGTAGACCCCGATCAGCCCGATATGAAAAGGCCGGCAACAATGCACCCGTTCATAAGGTTGCAAAGCTGATCTGCAAACGAAAAGGGCCGCCATGTGCGGCGACCCTTCACGAGAATTTAAGGAGGTGGGGCGGGTTAGACCGAAGTCCCACCTGGGGCGGTTTCCACCGCTAGGATTGCCTAGAGGCGACCTCCCCAGATTTTCCCGACTCCATTCTCCAATACCTCTCTTGACACTGGATCACCTCCTTCCATTTCGTTGCTGTTAGAAGAAGGTTGCCATAGATTTTGTGTTTGTCAAAACATTTTATGCAATTTGTGCTGTCAACCGCGCGGTGATCATACGAAACGGCACCAGCGCCAACAGCGCCAGAGACAGCTTTACAAACCAGTCGGCAACCGCCAACGACACCCAAAGCGGGGCCTCGGGCCCGGTGCCCAGAAGCGGCAGGATCTCGCCGGCCCAGCCGACATCATTGCCCGGCTCAAGCCAGATCAGGCTGGCCGAAAAGGCGATGCTGAAAAACAGTGCCGTATCCACCGACGATCCCACCAGCGTCGAGGCCAGCGGTGCCCGCCACCAGGCCCCCGAGCGCATGCGGTCGAAGATGGCGACGTCCAGCAGTTGCGCGGTCAGAAAGGCCAGCCCCGAGCCGACTGCGATCCTGAGGGTCACCAGCGGGCCAAATTCGCCGATGATCTGGGTGCCGATCAGCGAAGAGGCCACGCCAACGACAAAGCCCGCAAACACAACACGGCGCGCGGCGGCAACACCATAGACGCGGTTCATGACATCGGTGACCAGAAAGGCCACCGGATAGGTGAAGGCCCCCCAGGTCAGCCATTGGCCGAACAGGAACTGAACGAGGATATTGGAGGCGACAACAACGGTCGCCATGGCAAGAATGCCGGGCAGGTGAATGCGGGTCATGTATCTGGTCCGTTTTTACAAGGTAGCGGAGACTTGGCCCTGCCACAGCGGCAGAGACGCGCGCGCTTTAGCCTGCAACGCAACCGATTGGCAAGCGCGGGGAAGAATTTTCCTGCAAAATTCTTTCCCCCGAAAAATCTTGAGGCAAGATTTTTCCGCCCCTCAGCGCATCACCTCGGCCACGGCACGGGCGACCACGGGAATGCTCTCGGGCGTCAGACCGGCCACATTGATCCGGCTGTCGCCCACCAGATAGATGCCAAACTCAACGCGCAGCCGCTCCACCTGATCGGGTGTCGCCCCCAACAGGGTGAACATGCCTTTGTGAGACGTGAAAAAGCCGAAACGGTCCGATCCCGTGACCTGTCGCAGCTCATCAGCGAATGCCGCCCGATTGGCCTGCAGGCTTTCGCGCATCTCACGCAATTCGCTGCGCCACATATCGCTCAGCCCGGCATCGCCCAAAACGGTCTGCACCGCGCGCGCGCCGTGATCGGGCGGAAAAGTATAGTTCTGACGATTGAGCCAGGCCAGCAACCCGCCCGCCGCCTCGGCCCGCCCGGCGTCCCGCGTCACCGCCATCGCGATGCCGACGCGGTCGCGATACACGCCGAAATTCTTGGAACATGACGCCGCCAGCAGCATCTCGGGCACCATCCCGGTCAGCATCCGCAGGCCTGCCGTATCCTCCTCCAAGCCTTCACCAAAGCCCAGATAGGCCGCATCCACGAACGGGACCGCGCCGGTATATTGACAGATCTTGCCCACCGCCCGCCAGTCATCGGAATTCAGATCCACACCCGTGGGGTTGTGACAGCAGGCATGCAGCAAGACCACATCCCCGGCCTTGGCACCGGCCAGATCGGCCATCATTCCGTCCCGGTCCAGACCGCCGGTCGCCGCGTCGTAGTAGCGGTATTCGCGCAGGTTCAGTCCCAGATAGCGGGCGATCTCGGTATGATTGGGCCAGGTTGGCGCGGAAAGCCAGATCGTGGCCTCGGGGCTCAGGTGCCGGATCATCTCAAACACCTGCCGCACCGCGCCGGTGCCGCCCGGCGTTGCCACGGCCCCGACCCTGTCGGCGGGCACGGCATCGCCCAGAACAAGCCCGTGCATCGCCGCCAGAAACCCCGGATCGCCGGCAGGCGCGACATAGCGTTTGCTGTCCTGTTCGCGCCAGATCCGTTCCTCGGCCGCCTTGACCGCCGCCATCACCGGGGTGCGGCCATCATGGGTTTTGTAAACGCCGATGCCCAGATCGACCTTATCGGGCCGCGGATCGTCGCGCAGCATGGCAATCAGGCGGATGATCTTGTCGGGCTCGGGCGGCGTCAGGGTCTCGAACATGGGGTTGCCTCCTCAGGCGGGAAAACGGGCCGGGTCGCGGTCGCGGGTCAGAACACGGACGTGTTCTTCGGTGCGGACCGGGCGGAACCCAGCATTTTGATAGACCTGCAAGGCGCGCGGATGGTCCAGCGTGCAGGTGTTGAGCGTCATCCGTGTCACGACCGGCCTGGCCCACCCGGCCTGAATGGCGGTTGCCAACAGCTTCGCACCGATGCCGGTTCCCACTGCCTCGGGCACCAGCCCGAAATAGGCCAGATCGCAGATCCCCGGCACCCGCCAATCAAGCAGGAAAAACCCCTGCGGCCAGCCGTGGCGACAAGCGGTGGTCAACTGCATATCGGGATGCTGCAGATAGGCGCGCAGGTCTTCGGGGTCATCGTCGAACTTGTCGACCCATTCGTAATCGCGCCCGACCGCGCCATAGAGCGACAGGAAAAACCACACCGGAGGGTTTTGCGCCACCTCCAGCCGGACATCGGCGGGCAATGCGGGCGCGGCGGCGCTCGGCCGGGTGTCCATCGACAGATATGTGACGGTATAGGGCACCTCGGTGCCCGCCGGAATCACGCTCATCCGGTTTCGACTTTCAGCTGATCGAACTGCCCCCATTCCGACCACGACCCGTCATAGAGCGCCACATCGCGGTGGCCCAGCATTTCCAGCCCAAGCGACAGGATCGCAGCCGTCACGCCAGAGCCGCAGGTGGTGATGATGCGCTTTTTCAGATCGACGCCGGCATCGGTAAAGGCTTCGCGCAGGGCATCACAGCGCTTCATGGTGCCATCGGCATTCAGGAGTTCCGCGTAATGCACGTTGAACGAGCCGGGGATATGGCCCGCGCGCAGCCCTTCGCGCGGCTCGGGCGCATCGCCGCGAAACCGCTCCGGCCCGCGCGCATCGACGATCTGCCAATCGCCCAGTTTCGCGGCGGCGGCGACCTGCGTCACATCCTTGACCAGATGCGCCTGGCGCTGCGCCGTCATGTGCCGGTCGCGCAAAATCGGCGGCATATCCTCGATCTCGCGGCCCTCGGCCTGCCATTTTGGAAACCCGCCATCCAGCACCGCCACATCGGTTTTTCCCATCAGCCGGAACAGCCACCAGACGCGGGCGGCGGAGAACATGCCGATGCCATCATAGACCACGACCTGATGCCCGTCGCCGACGCCCATGGCGCGCATCCGGCTCATGAATTTCTCGATCGGGGGGGCCATGTGCGGCAGCGGGCTGGCGCTGTCGGCGACATCGTCGATATCGAAATACCGGGCACCCGGAATGTGGCCCGCATCATATTCGGCGCGCGCGTCACGGCCCATATCGGGCAGATACCAGGACGCATCCAGCACGCGCAGATCGGGGTCGTTCAGGTGATCGGCCAGCCACTGGGTGGAGACGAGGGTTTTCGGATCATCGGCGGGCATTGGCGGGCTCCCTCACATAGTGCTTTTGGTCGCGCATAGCCCTACGGCATAAGGCTTGGCACTGGCAAGGGGCGCAGGGGTCGCGGGCGGTCCCTCAGCCTTTGTCGCGCATCAGCCGCGCCTTTTGGCGCTGCCAGTCGCGCTTGGCCTCATCGGCGCGTTTATCCTGATTTTTCTTACCCTTGGCGATGCCGATCTTGAGCTTCACAAAGCCCTTGTGGTTGAAATACATGACCAGCGGCACCAGCGTCATGCCCTGGCGCTGCGTCGCATTCCACAGTTTCGACAGCTCTTTCTTGCTGACCAGCAGCTTGCGGCGGCGGCGTTCCTCATGGCCCCAGGTCTTGGCCTGCGCATAGGGCGCGATATAGGAGTTCACCAGCCACAGCTCGCCCTCTTCCACGGCGGCATAGCTTTCGGCGATATTGGAGCCGCCCTGACGCAGCGATTTGACCTCGGAACCTTCCAGAATAATGCCGCATTCGAGATCATCCTCGATGGCATAATCATAGCGCGCGCGCCGGTTTTCGGCGATCACCTTGTAATTGGGGTCTGCGGGTTTCTTGGCCATGGCCCGCCCCATGTAGGGGGCGGGCCCGGCGCTGTCCAGTTGTGGCGGCGGTGGCACCGCGAAAATCGGAGGAGAGGCAGATAAGTGACACGAGTGTCACTTTTAAATGACGCAAGTGTCACTTTTTACGCCGCCGGCAACCCCCGGATCAGTGGATCAGGCTGGCGTGACGCAGCGCGGCCTGGATGGCGCGCTTGGTGGCGTCCTCGACCGGCAGCAGCGGCAGGCGCACATCCTCAGTGCAGAACCCCAGCATCGCCAGCGCGGCCTTGGCACCCGATACGCCCGGTTCCATGAAGATGGCCTCGTGCAGCGGCATCAGCTTGTCCTGATACTCCAGCGCGCGATCCCAGTCGCCCGCCGCCATCGCGGCCTGAAACTGCGCGCAGAGGCGCGGGGCGACATTGGCGGTGACGCTGATGCAGCCCACCCCGCCATGCGCATTGAAGCCGAGCGCGCTGGCATCTTCGCCCGAAAGCTGGATGAATTCCGGCCCGCAGGTGGCGCGCTGCTTGCTGACGCGCACGATATCGCCGGTGGCATCCTTGACGCCCACGATATTGGGCAGTTTCGCCAGTTCGCCCATGGTTCCCGGGCTCATGTCGATCACCGAACGCGGCGGGATGTTGTAGATGTAGATCGGCAGACCGACCGCATCGAGCGCGGTGAAATGCGCGATCAGGCCGCGTTGCGTCGGCTTGTTGTAATAGGGCGTCACCACCAGCGCCGCATCGGCCCCGACCGATTTGGCAAATTCGACAAAACGAATAGCCTCGGCGGTGTTGTTGGAGCCTGCGCCCGCCATCACGGGCACCCGGCCCGCCGCCGCCTGCACCACCGCCTTGATCACCTGTTCATGTTCCGCGTGGGTCAGTGTCGGGCTTTCGCCCGTGGTGCCGACCGGAACCAGCCCGTTCGAGCCTTCGGCGATATGCCAGTCGACCAGTTTCTTGAGCGTGTCGAAATCCACTGCGCCGTCCTTGAACGGCGTGACCAATGCGGGCATCGAGCCTTTGAACATAACACGCTTCCTTTTCTCAGGGTTGGGCCGGGATCGGCAAGTATCGGCGGATTTCGGTCCGCAGGGCAGCTATTGCCAAGTTCGTGTGTTGCAAGCAAGGGGCCAGTCACTATCCTTATGCAGTGATTGCAGGATGGACACGCGATGAAGCACTTTCTTTTTGGTTTTTTACTTGGGGTTATGCCGGTGGCCGCCTCGGCCACGCCCGAAGCGTTGGCCGAGGCCATCGCGGCGCTGGAAGCGGAGGATTATGAAACCGCCGCCGCCGCGCAGGCGCGGATCAGCGACAGCGCCGCCGCCAATGTCGTGACCTGGATGCGGCTGCGCCAGGGCCAGGGCGAGATGTCGGACTATATGGGTTTTCTGGCCGATCACCCGGATTGGCCGGGGTTGATCCTGCTGCGTCGCGAGGGCGAGCAATCCATCCCCGAGGATGCCGCACCGGCGCGGGTGCTGGAATATTTCGAGGCCGGCGCGCCGCGCACCGGCACCGGCGCGCTGCGGCTGGCGGCGGCTTTGTGGGCCACCGATCAGCGCGACGCCGCCATGGCCGAGGCGCGCCGGGCCTGGACCACCATGTCGTTGAGCGAGGAGGAGTTCGACCAGTTCATGATCGACTGGCCCCGCACTCTGCGCACCGAACATGAGGCGCGGCTGGATTTTCTGTTGTGGGAAAATCAGGCCACGCAGGCCCGCGCGATGTATCCGCTGGTCGATGATGGCTGGGAACGGCTGGCCGAGGCGCGGCTGGCGCTGCGGGCGCGGCGCGATGGGGTCAATGCGCTGATCTCGGCGGTGCCGGCGAATTTGCGGTCCGATCCGGGGCTGAATTACGAGCGTTTCGTCTGGCGCATGCGCGAGGGGCTGGAGCCATCGGCGCGCGAATTGATCGAGGCCTCGTCGGAAAGCGCCGCCATGCTGGGGCGGCCATTGGAATGGACCAACCGGCGGCGGCAACTGGCGCGGTCGCTGATGCGCGCGGGCGATTTCGAGGCCGCCTACCGGGTGGCGGCGAACCATCAGATCACGGCCGCCGACAATGCCTCCAGCTATGCCGATCTGGAATGGATCGCGGGCTATACGGCGTTTCGGATGGGTCAGTTTGACACCGCGCTGCATCATTTCAACGATTTCCGCGCGGCGGTCTATTCGCCGATTTCGGTGGGCCGGGCCGGGTATTGGATCGGGCGCGCGCAGGAGGCTTTGGGCAATGCGGATGCAGCCGCCGAGGCCTATGCGATGGGGGCCGAGTATCAGAGCAGTTTCTACGGTCAGCTAGCTGCCGAAAGGGCCGGATTGCCAACCGACCCCGATTTCACCGCGCAGGAGGATTTCGGGCGCTGGCAGGATGGCTCCTTTGTCAGCGACGAGGTGTTCCGCGCCGGGCTGCGCCTTGTCGAGGCCGGCGAGATGGATCTGGCGGCGCGGTTCATGGCGTCGTTGGTCAGCGGCCTGTCGCGTCAGGATGCCGGGCGGCTGGGCGATCTGGCGCTTGAGCTGGACAGCCCGCGCATTGCGCTGGCGGTTGCCAAGGCGGCGGCGCAGGCGGGCCATGTGATCATGCGCGCCTATTACCCGATCTATCCCGATCTGGTGGCCGCCGATCTGCCGGTATCGGACCGGCTGGCGCTGTCGATCGCAAGGCGCGAATCCGAGTTCAACCCGGATGTGATCAGCGGCGCGGGGGCCATCGGCCTGATGCAGGTGATGCCGCGCACGGGCCGCGAAATGGCGGGCCGGTTGGGGCTGGCCTTTGACGAGGGCCGGATGTTGGACGATGCGGGCTATAACGCCACGCTGGGGGCCGGGTATCTGGCCTATCTGATCGAGGAGTTCGGGGCCAACCCGGTGCTGATTGCCGCGGCTTATAATGCCGGGCCGTCGCGGGCGCGGCGGTGGTCGGAGGCCAATGGCGATCCTTGGGCGGCGGATGTGGATATCGTCGACTGGATCGAGGCGATTCCGTTCCGCGAGACCCGCAATTACGTGATGCGCGTGACCGAGGCGATGCGGATCTATGAGGCGCATCTGAGCGGCACCCTGCCGCGTCAGAGCCTCAGCCAGATGTTGCGGCAACGTTAGAGCATGTTGCGCAAAAGTGGGAACCGGTTTTGCGCCGCGAACATGCGAAATAATAAGGTTAGAGCGTGTTGCGTGAAGGCGAATGAACGCGACACGCTCTAAGGGCGGCGCGTTCGCGCCAGAAGGTAAAGAGCCCCGCCGCCACGATGATCGCGGCCCCGATCAGGACCGGCGTTTCGATCACTTCGCCAAAGATGGCGACGGCCAGGATCGAGACAAAGATCAGCTGGAAATAGGCAAAGGGCTGCACCGCGCTGGCCTCGGCCACCTCATAGGTGCGGATCAGCAGGTAATGGCCCGATACGCCGGTCACGCAGAGCACCGCCATCCAGCCCCAGGCATAGGCGGTCATCGGCTCCCAGAACCAGATGCCGATGGCGGTGGCGGCGATGGCCCCGACGGTGCCGGTCCAGAAGAAGCTGGTCATCGCGCTGTCCTGGCGGGCGGCGTAGCGCGTCAGCAGCCCGTAAAGCGCGAACATAGCAGCCGCCAGCAGCGGAATGAGGGCTGCGGGGGTAAAGACACCAAGCCCCGGGCGCAGGATGATCAGGATGCCCACCAGACCCACCCCGATCGCGGCCCACCGCCGCCAGCCGACCCGCTCGCCCAGAACCGGGCCGGACAGCGCCGCGATGATCAGCGGAAAGCTGGCAAAGATGGCATGGGTCTCGACCAGGCCCAGAACGACAAAGGCCACGACCGTGACCATGATCTCCAACACCAGCAGAACCGCGCGGAACGATTGCAGAAACCACTGGCGGCTGGCCATCGCGAACCGCAACCCGCCGGGTTTGCGCGCCACCAGCGCGATCACGAAGGCGGCAAAGAACCAGTAACGGATCATCACCACCATGTAGACGTTGTATTCCGCCGCCAGATAGCGCGAGATCACGTCCTGCGAGGCAAAGACCGCCGTGGTGGCGATCATCAGGAGAATGCCCAAACCGGTGTTATTGCCCATCGCGCAATCTGCCCACGCTCATATGCCTCTTGCGGCCATAGCCCGGCTGCCGGCTCACGTCGAACCCGGCAGCGACCAGCGCGCGTCGCACATGGCCCGCCGCCGTGTAGGTGGCGAAGCTGCCGCCGGGCTTTGTGTGACGGGCCACCTCGGCCATCAGGTCGGGCTGCCACAGTTCCGGGTTCCGGGCGGGCGAGAACCCGTCGAGGAACCAGGCATCGGCGCGGCCTTGCCATCCCGGCAGGGTTTGGCGGGCGTCGCCCGTGACAATCCGCAACTCAAGATCGGGGCGGATGAGCGGCGTGGCCGGGTCGCTCAGCGCGGCGGCGACATCGCCTCCAAAGGGCGCGGTTTCGGGAAAGGCCGCGAGCGCGCGCAGGGCATCGGCGGGGGGCATCGGGAAGGCCTCGAAACTGGTGAAACGCAGGGGGCCGGTGACGCCCGATGCGCGCCACGCCGACCATGCTGCGGTGAGGTTGAGCCCGGTGCCGAAGCCCAGTTCGGCGATTTGAAATCCGGGGGCGAAGCGCGTCGGAAGGTCGTTGCCCGCCAGAAAAACATGGCGCGTTTCCAGAAGCCCGTTTTCCAGCGAATAATAGGGATCGTCGAAGCGTTCCGAGACCGGCACGCCGCCGCTTTGCCATAATACCCTGTCCGTCTGGTCGTGCTGCATCCTCTGCCCTATGAAGGGTTTGGACGGATGCGGCAAGTGGGGCGACATGGTGGACATCACGATCAGGGGGGCGGGGATTTTCGGCCTGTCGGTGGCCTGGGCCTGCGTGGCGCGCGGGGCGCAGGTGCGCGTGATCGATCCCGGCGGCGTGGCGGCGGGGGCCTCGGGCGGGTTGATGGGGGCACTGGCCCCGCATACGCCGGAACGCTGGAACGACAAGAAGGCGCTGCAATTTGCCAGTTTGGAACAGGCCGAAGTGCTGTGGGCCGAGGTGGCGGAAGCGGGTGGGCAGGATCCCGGATATGCCCGCACGGGCCGCATTCAGCCGGTGGGCGCGCTGGAACTGGCCGCTGAGCGCGCCCGCAATGCCGAGGCGCTTTGGCAGGGGCGCTATGACTGGCGCGTGGCCCCGGTGGCCGAGTTCGCGCCCTTTGCGCCGCTGACCACCTCGGGCCTTGTGATCCACGATACGTTGAGCGCGCGGGTGCATCCGCGCCGCGCCACCCGAGCGCTGGCGGCGGCACTGAAGGAACGGGGTGTTGCGGTGGTGCCCGATGGCGATGAAAAAGGCGCGGTGATCCATGCCACTGGCCATGCCGGGCTGGCGGCGCTGTCGCAACAGATGGGCGCGCCGGTGGGGGCGGCGATCAAGGGGCAGGCGGCGCTTTTGGATTTTGACGCGCGCGACTGCCCGCAGATCTTTGTCGATGGCCTGCATGTGGTGCCGCATGGCGATGGCACAACGGCGGTGGGATCGACCACCGAGCGTGAATTTGACAACCCCGCGCGCTGTGACGGGGCGATGGACGATATTCTGGGCCGCATCGTGCGGCTTGTTCCGGTGCTGCGCGATGTCACGGTTTTGGAGCGTTGGGCCGGGTTGCGCCCGCGCGCCCGGTCGCGCGCCCCGATGCTGGGGGCCTATCCGGGGCGGGCGGGGCATTTCATTGCCAATGGCGGCTTCAAGATCGGCTTTGGCATGGCCCCGGTGGTGGCCGATATGATGGCCGATCTGGTGCTGGAGGGGCGCGACGAGATCCCCGAGAGCTTTCGCGTGGCCGCATCGCTGCCGAAACCACGTAGTTAGGCGCGCAACCCGGCCTCGGCGCGCAGGGCGGCCATCAGTTCCGTCAGCGTGGCGAGGTAGCGGTCATTGGTGAGCCGCCCATCGGCATCGAATTGCGCCGCGGCGGAGCCCACCAGAAGCTCCGGCCCGACCAGCAGCCGGGGGCGAAACGGATTGAGCGCCAGCCGCATGATCCATTGCGCCCGTTCGCCGCCCGCGCGCCCGGCGGTGGCCGACATTAGCGCCACGGGCTTGTCGCGCCATGGGTTCGGCTTGGTGCGGCTGACCCAGTCGAGCGCGTTTTTCAGCACGCCCGAGATGGATTTGTTGTATTCCGGGCCGGAGATGATCACCGCATCGGCAGCGGCGATCTGTTGGACCAGAAGGCTGACCGCCTCGGGCATGCCCTCTGCCTCCAGATCGCCATCGTAGAGCGGCAGGCGCAGATCGGCTTTCGTGAAACGGGCCGGATCAAAGAGCCGCGCGGCCTCGGCCATCAGCTTCGTGTTCAGCGAAGCCGCCCTGAGCGAGCCTGAAATTCCCAGGATGTTTCCCGTAGGCATGCGCGTTGCACCTGTCTTGTCCGATCCAATGCCGGATACCCCGAACCGGAGCGCGGGAAAATACGCAGCGGCGCACAGGGGCCTGTGCGGCGGGCCTCACCCCTCGACCATCCGAACCTCGCGCTGCGGGAAGGGGATCGAGATGCCGTTTTCCTGAAACTTGTCCCACAGCGCCAGATAGACATTGCCGCGAATATTGGTCAGCCCGCCGGTCGGGTCGCTGATCCAGAAACGCAGGATGTAATCGACGCTGCTGTCGCCGAAGCCCACGATATGGCAGACGGGCCTGCGGCTGACCAAGACGCGGTCGACCGATTTGGCGGCCTCGATCGCCAATGCGCGCACCCGGTGCGGATCGTCGCCATAGGCGGTGCCGAAAAAGATGTCGAGCCGGACGAAATCATCGGAATGGGACCAGTTGACGACCTGATTGGTGATCAGATCCTCGTTCGGGATCAGGTATTCGCGCCCGTCGCGGGTGACCACGCTGGCATAGCGCGCGCCGAGCGTCTTGATCCAGCCGAAGGTGTCGCCAAGCGAGATCACGTCGCCCGGCTTGATGGATTTGTCCAGCAGGATGATGATGCCCGAGACCAGGTTCGAGACCACCTTTTGCAGACCGAAGCCCAGACCGACACCGATGGCCCCCGACAGAAAGGCAAGCCCGGTCAGATCGACGCCAATGGCCTTGAGCCCGATATAGAGCGCGGCCCCGTAGAGCCCGACCTGAAGCGCCTTGATCACCAGCACCCGCATCGAGGGCGAGATATCCTCGTTCTTCTGGACCCGCGCCGCCGTCGTGCGCGACAGGAACCGCGCCCCCACCATCAGCACCGTGACCAGCACGATGCCCTGCACGACCAGCAGCAGCGAAATCCGCACATCGCCCAGGTTGAAACCGATGCTGTGCAGGATGGCGGCGGCTTCGTCCTGAATGTTGAGAATGGTCAGTGTCACATAGGCCCAGGCCCCATACCTGAGCAGCGTGCGCATCACCGGCGAATGCACCAGCCGGGTGATGAAGGTCACGATCAGAAGCGCGGTGGCCAGTTCGGCGAAGATGCCCAGCAGATAGGACCGGCTGGGCCAGGTCACTTCGCGCATGATCATTACGGTGGGCCAGATCAGGGTGACGAAAAAGATGCCCGCCAGCCGGCGGTGAACAACCACCAGGATCCGCATCCGCCATTTGGGCCAGCCTTCGCGCGAGGCCATCCAGGCCCGGATGCGCGGGCCAAAGAGGCGGCGCAGCAGATGGGCCGCCAGCAACAGGCCGACCGCGATGGAAAGCTGATAGGCATTCCACGGGCGCAGCAGGCCTTCCAGCAGGCCCTGCCCCTCGGCCAACAGCCGGTTGCCGATATCGACGGCCTCCTCAAGCTGCAATCCGACCTCGGGCGCGGCCTCGGTCTCTGCGGCTTCGACCGCTGTCGCGGCGGTCAGTTCCTCGACTGTGGTTTCTTCTTCCATTGCCCCTGCCGCATGTGTCTGGCCCCATAGTGGCGGCTTGCCCGCACCCCCGCAAGCGTGGCGTCACGGGGGCGATTGCCGGGGCGGTGCATCGGGCCCGCTTGAAGCGGGCCGGGCTTGGGTGTATCTGCCGGGGCGATGAAACGGATTTTCGACATGGATGACCGGACCCGCCTGCCCTGGCGGTTTCACGGTCAATGCGCGGCGGGATTGATCGGCGGCCTATCCGGCTGAGCTTTCTTCCGCAGCAGCATATCCCTACACCCGAACGAAAGAACCCTCCGATGACCGGCAAGACACTTTACGACAAGATCTGGGACGCGCATCTGGCGCATGAGGCCGAGGACGGCACCTGCCTGCTCTATATCGACCGCCATCTGGTGCATGAAGTGACCAGCCCGCAGGCGTTTGAGGGGCTGCGTATGGCCGGGCGCGGCGTGCGCGCACCCGACAAGACCATCGCGGTGCCGGATCACAACGTGCCCACCACGCTGGACCGGGTGAACGGCATCACCAACCCCGAAAGCCGCATCCAGGTCGAGGCGCTTGATAAAAACGCGCGCGATTTCGGCATCCACTATTACCCGGTCAGCGATGTGCGCCAGGGGATCGTGCATATTGTCGGCCCCGAACAGGGCTGGACCCTGCCGGGCATGACCGTGGTCTGCGGCGACAGCCACACCGCCACGCATGGCGCGTTCGGCGCGCTGGCCCATGGCATCGGCACCTCCGAGGTGGAGCATGTTCTGGCCACCCAGACGCTGATCCAGAAGAAATCGAAGAACATGAAAGTCGAGATCACCGGCAAGCTCAAACCCGGTGTGACCGCCAAGGACATCACCCTCAGCGTGATCGGGGCCACCGGCACGGCGGGCGGCACCGGCTATGTGATCGAGTATTGTGGCGAGGCCATTCGCGACCTCAGCATGGAAGGCCGCATGACGGTGTGCAACATGGCCATCGAGGGCGGTGCGCGTGCGGGGCTGATTGCGCCCGATCAGACCACCTATGACTATGTGCAGGGCCGCCCGCATGCGCCCAAGGGCGCGCAATGGGAGGCGGCGCTGAACTGGTGGAAAACGCTTTATTCCGACGATGACGCGCAATGGGATCTGGTGCTGACGCTGAAGGGCGAGAATATCGCGCCGGTGGTGACATGGGGCACTTCGCCCGAGGATGTTCTGCCGATCACGGCCAGGGTGCCGGACCCGTCCGATTTCGAAGGCGGCAAGGTCGATGCGGTCAAGCGGTCGCTGGATTATATGGGGCTGGTGCCGGGCACGCCGTTGAACGAGGTTGCCATCGACACGGTCTTTATCGGCTCCTGCACCAATGGCCGGATCGAGGATCTGCGCGCCGCCGCAGAGATCCTGAAGGGCAAGAAGATCAAGGACGGGCTGCGCGCCATGGTGGTGCCGGGATCGGGGCTGGTTCGGGCGCAGGCCGAGGAAGAGGGGCTGGCCGATATCTTTATCGCGGCGGGCTTTGAATGGCGGCTGGCGGGCTGTTCCATGTGTCTTGCGATGAACCCCGATCAACTGTCTCCCGGCGAACGCTGCGCGGCCACGTCGAACCGCAATTTCGAGGGCCGTCAGGGCCGTGGCGGGCGCACCCATCTGCTGTCGCCCGCGATGGCGGCGGCGGCGGCGATCACCGGGCATCTGACGGATATCCGCGAGGTGATGTGAGGGCGGCCTTGCAGTCGCAATTTGTGCCGAAGGGCGCGGAGGACAATATCCGCGCCCTTTTTTGGCGAAAAACAGCCAGATCAAGCGCTTATACCAGCCCGGATCGCGAATGTGTGAACCGGACCCATTTGCGAAGCCAAAATTCTTCTGCTAGAACATTCACACAATAATAAGCAGTTTCTGGCAGGTATCTTCTATGACCTCTCTTGCACGCTCCGCCTGGCGCGAGGTGATTTCGCCCCTTTTCCGCCGCCCTTCGGTGGTCCAACTGGCTGCGCTTTGCTACCGCACCGGCCCTGATGGGCTGGAGGTCATGTTGGTGCGAAGTTCGCGCGGGCGCTGGATTTTGCCCAAAGGCTGGCCGATTGACGGGTTGAGCGGGGCCGAAACCGCGATGCAGGAAGCGTGGGAGGAAGGCGGCGTCAGCGATGGAAAGGCCGCCAAACGCGCGCTTGGGTTCTTTGACACGGTGAAGCGGCTGGATAGCGGCACCGAAATGCCGTGCGAAACCCATGTCTACGCCGTCACGGTGCGCGAAACACGGCCTGAATTCCCCGAATCCGACAACCGCGACCCGACCTGGATGTCGGTGGCCGATGCCGCGAATTTGGTCGGGGAACGCGGTCTGAAAGACATCCTGACCGAATTTGGAGCGTCTCACGGCAAGAAACGTTGATCTTGAGGCCTTACGCGACTAGGCCCATGCGGAACTGAGTCAACTGGATGACCGGCGTTGGCGGCCCTGGCCCCGGCGCGGGCGCGGGAAACCCGATGTCGCAAAACACACCGAATAACCAATGGCGCACTCTGGACAAGGATCTGGGGCGCATCAGCCAGCTTGAATATGCCGCGCAATATGTCTCGCGGCCCATGGTCGGGCTGGGCATCGCGCTGGCCTTTGTGGTTGTGGTCGGTGTCGGGGTTGCCGTTTTGCTGGGCACGCCGCCGCCATCGCCCGTTATCGTCGCCGCTGCCGTTCTGGGTGCCTATATGGCAATCAATATCGGGGCCAATGACGTTGCCAACAATATGGGCCCCGCGGTTGGTGCCAATGCGCTGACTATGGGGGGCGCGATCCTGATTGCGGCGTTTTTCGAAAGCGCCGGGGCCCTGCTGGCAGGCGGCGATGTCGTCTCGACCATTTCCAAGGGCATCATCGACCCCGACAGCGTGGCCGACAGCCAGGTGTTCATCTGGGCGATGATGGCGGCGCTGATGTCCTCGGCGCTGTGGGTGAACCTGGCCACCTGGATCGGTGCGCCGGTCTCGACCACCCATGCCGTTGTCGGCGGCGTGATGGGCGCGGGTATCGCGGCGGCGGGGTTTGCCGCCGTCAACTGGCCCACGATGGGGGCGATTGCCGCCTCCTGGGTGATTTCGCCGGTTCTGGGCGGTGTTATCGCGGCGCTGTTTCTGGCCTTTATCAAGGCGCAGATCATCTATCAGGATGACAAGATCGCCGCCGCGCGCCGCTGGGTGCCGGTGCTGATCGGGCTTATGGCCGGGGTCTTTGCCACCTATCTGGCGATGAAGGGGCTGAAACGGATCGTCTCCATCGATCTGGGCACCGCGCTTTTGATCGGGCTTGTGGTCGGGGCCGTCACCTATGGCATTGCCGCTCCAATGATCCGGCGGCAGTCGGAAGGCATGGAAAACCGCAACCGGTCGCTCAAGAAGCTCTTTGCCGTGCCGCTGGTGTTCTCGGCGGCTCTGTTGTCTTTCGCGCATGGGGCCAATGACGTGGCCAATGCGGTGGGGCCGCTGGCTGCCATCGTGCATACCGACCAGTTCGGCGAATTTGCCGGCCAGGTCACCATCCCCACCTGGGTGATGATCATCGGGGCCTTTGGCATTTCCTTCGGGCTGGTTCTGTTTGGCCCCAAGCTGATCCGAATGGTCGGCAGCCAGATCACCAAACTGAACCCGATGCGGGCCTATTGCGTGGCGCTCTCTGCTGCGATCACCGTGATCATCGCCAGTTGGCTGGGCCTGCCGGTATCCTCGACCCATATCGCGGTAGGGGCCGTCTTCGGGGTCGGGTTTTTCCGCGAATGGCATGCCGAGCGGCGCAGCCAGCGGTTGGGGCTCAGCACCGGCAAACGCATCGCGGTCGAGGAACGGCGCCGCCGCAAGCTGGTGCGCCGGTCGCATTTCCTGACCATCATCGCGGCCTGGGTCATTACCGTGCCCGCCGCCGCCACGATGTCGGCGCTGCTGTTTCTGGGGCTATCCGCGTTTTTCGTCTGAGATCCGCAGCATCCGCCGCAGGATCTTGCCCGAGGCCGATTTCGGCACCGCATCGACAAAGACCACATCGGCCAGATGCTTGTAATGGGCAAGCTGCCCGGCCAGATGCGCCTTGACGGCTTCGGCTGACATATCGGATCCCGGCGCGCGCTGGATATAGGCCACCGGCACTTCGCCGGCTTCCGGATCGGCGCGGCCAATGACGCCCGCATCTGCGATCTCGACGTGGTCGAGCAACACGCCTTCAAGCTCGGCCGGGGCGACCTGAAACCCTTTGACCTTGATCAGCTCCTTCAGCCGGTCGCGGATATAAAGGTAGTCATCGGCGTCGATACATCCGATATCGCCGGTGCGCAGCCAGCCATCCTCGACGATATTCTCCGCCGTGGCCCTGGGGTTGTTCAGGTAGCCTTTCATCACCTGCGGGCCCTTGACCCACAGCTCGCCCTCCTCATCGACGCCCATATCCTTGCCGGTCGCGGGATCGACAATCCGACAGGATGTGCCGGCAAGCGTGCGCCCGACCGCGCCCGCGCGCCCGCCATCGGCGGCCATGACATGGCTGCCGGGGCTCAGTTCGGTCATGCCATAGGCCTGCGTCACGGCGCATCCCAGACGCGCCTGCACCGCGGCACCCAGCTCCGGCCCCATCGGGGCGGCGGCGGAATTGACCTGAATGACCGAGGAAAGGTCGAACTCGTCGACCATCGGATGCTTGGCCAGCGCGATGGCGACCGGCGGCACGATCCAAAGGCGTTCGGCCCGGTGATCCTGGGTCAGGCGCAGGAACAGTTCCAGATCAAAGCGCGGCAGGGTGGCGATTGCGGCCCCGGCGGAAAGATAGACATTCACCATCACCTGAAGGCCGTAAATGTGGAAAAACGGCAGGAAGGCAGGCGTGACCTCGCCGGCGCTGATCCCGACCACGCCCAGAAACTGATCGACATTCACCACCAGATTGCGGTGGCTCAGCATCACGCCCTTGGGCAGGCCGGTGGTGCCCGAGGAATAGGGCAGCACGGCGATGTGATCGTCCAGATCGACCGGCACCTGCGCGGTCAGCGGCGCGCCCATCAGGCTGACCAGCGGCACCGCCCCCTCGGCCTCACCAATCACCACGATTTCCTCGACCGCGGTGCCGGTCAGGGCCTCCTGGGCGACAGGCAGAAAGTCGGGGATGGTGATCAAGAGATGCGCGCCCGCATCCTGCAACTGGTGGCGCACTTCACCCGCGGTATAGGTCGGGTTGATGGTGGTGACCGTGGCCCCGGCATAGACGATGCCGTGAAAGCAGCTGACGAATTCGGGAATGTTGGGGGCCATCAGGCCGATAACCGTGCCCGGCCCGATGCCGCGCGCCGCCAGCCCGCCGGCAAGGCTCTGGATCGCGGCCACCAGATCGGTGCCGGTGACCCTGCGCCCGGTGGGCCCGTCGATCAGCGCGGTGGCCTCGGGGCGGATCGCCAGCCCCTCCAACACACGTTCGGTGATTGTCTGATCGCGCAGGGCGATATCGCCAAAGGGACTGGTGAATATGGTCATGGGCGCTCCTCCTCGCGACAGCCTGCCACAGGGCCTGTGTTGGCTCCAGAAAAACCCGCCACCTTGTCTTGCCCCGGAGGCTCGGCTATGTCGCCCCTGCACGCGAAGGAGACCAGAGGCCCATGGATAGTTTCACCACGCTGACCGGCATTGCCGCCCCGATGCCGCAGATCAATGTCGATACCGACATGATCATCCCCAAGCAGTTCCTGAAAACGATCAAACGCTCGGGGCTTGGCGTGAACCTGTTTGACGAGATGCGCTATGACGATGATGGCAACGAGATCGCCGATTTCGTGCTGAACAAACCGGCCTATCGCGATGCGCGGATTCTGGTGGCGGGCGACAATTTCGGCTGCGGATCAAGCCGTGAACACGCGCCCTGGGCACTGTTGGATTTCGGCATCCGCTGCGTGATCGCGCCGTCCTTCGCCGATATTTTCTACAACAACTGCTTCAAGAACGGCATCCTGCCCATCGTGTTGCCGCAGGATGAGGTCGACAAGCTGATGGATGACGCCGAACGCGGGGCCAATGCGGTGGTGAGCGTCGATCTGGAAAGCCAGACCATCACCGGCCCCGATGGCGGATCCATCGCCTTCGAGGTCGACGCCTTTCGCAAGCATTGCCTGCTGAACGGGCTGGACGATATCGGCCTGACGATGGAAAAAGCGGCTGCGATCGACGCCTTTGAGGCCGCCGCTACACAGGCCCGGCCCTGGGTCTGATCCACAAAAAACACCATATGTAGCCCTCCGACCGCGCCGGGGGGCTATTTCTTTTTGCCACTGTGTCCAACCGGCGACAGTTTGCCCGCCAAAAACACCTCGCCTGAATCGTCAACGGAACCAGAGGGTTGCGAAACGACGTGAATGTGGGCAAGATCATGGCAATTGAGGCAATCCGATGGCAAATCGGACAATAACGTGGAACAAGGGTTCGCCAAAAGAACCCGTCCAGGTTGAGGGTTTTAGGCAGTGATCGCACAGCTTGTAAGCGCTGTGGTGCGGGCGATTTTAGTTGTTATCGTCATCTCCACTCCGTCCCTGCTCCTTCCGGGGTCAAGCCCGGAATCGGCGCAGGTGGTGGCGCTGTTGGCGTTGTTCGGCGCTGTCTTTACGTTCGCCGAATATGCCTCTTCCTATCCCGGCCTGATCGAATTTCGCGATGCCCCGCCCTTTAACCGGGTCCGAGCGGTCAGCATTTTCCTGACGCTTTTTCTGCTCAGCCTTGTGGCCGCATCGGGCGATACGCCGCGGTCGCTGTCGTTGATCGTGAATGCGACCGGTCTGGTCGTGGCGCAAGCGATTGATTTTCCCTACAGCCCCATCGGATTGCTCAGAACGCTTTTATCGGGTGAGGTTTCGGCCAACGATCTGACGATGCTGCGCGCCCTGGGCGGCCTCAGCTTTCTGATCGGGCTGGTCACGCTCAGCGTCTTTGCGGTGCTGATGCGGGTGCAGGGATGGCCAAACCGCAACGTCAGTTTCAACGTCTGGGTCAACCTGCCCACATTCGACCCCACCATTGGCGGCGATGTGGTGGCACGGCTGACGCGCGACAGCCGCATTAACTATATCTTAGGTTTCGTTCTTCCATTCTTGATGCCGGTGCTGGCGTCGCTTGGCGCGCGGCATCTGGGCGTGTCGTTGATGGCCTCGCCGCAAACGCTTGTCTGGATGGTGACGTTATGGAGCTTTCTGCCGGTATCGCTCTTTATGCGCGGCATGGCGATGGCGCGCATCGCCGCGATGATCACCGCGCGGCGCAAGCATATCGTGCGGCAACTGGACCAGCATGGCGATTTGCTGCCGGTCTGATCTGCATCATATTGGCCGGGCCGGCGATTGCCGATCCGGTCCGCATCGCCACCTATAACACCGAATTGTCACGCGACGGCCCTGGCCTGTTCCTGCGCGATATCCTGCGCGGCGAGGATGACCAGATCGCCGGGGTGACGGGTGTCATCGCGCGGGTCAGCCCCGATATCCTGTTGCTGCAAGGCATCGATTATGATGCCGGCGGCTATGCGCTGGCGGCTTTTGCCGATGCGTTGGCCGGGATGGGCGCGGACTATCCCTACCGTCTGGCGCTGCGGCCCAATACCGGCATGCCCACGGGCCTAGATCTGGATGGCAACGGGCGGCTGGGCGAGGCGCGCGATGCCCAGGGCTATGGCCGGTTCAACGGCGCGGGCGGGATGGCGGTGCTGTCGCGGCTGCCGATCGATAGGGGCGCGGTGGTGGATCATTCCGGGTTTCTCTGGGCCGATCTGCCGGGCGGTCAGGCGCGCGAGGTGTTGAGCCCGGAGGCGCTGGCCGTTCAACGGCTGGCCTCGGTCGCCGCCTGGGAAGTGCCGATTGAGGTTGGCGATCAGGTGCTGCGCCTCTTGACGATGCACGCCACGCCGCCGGTCTTTGACGGCCCCGAGGATCGCAACGGGCGGCGCAATGCCGATGAGCTGCGGTTCTGGCAATGGCAGATCGAGACCGGCGCGGTCACTGCTCCCTTTGTGCTGGCGGGGGTAATGAATGCCGACCCGGTCGATGGCGATGCAAGGCGCGAGGTGCTGGCCGCGATGCTGAGCGATCCGGCCTTGCAAGACCCCGCGCCCGTCAGCGAGGGCGGCGAAGGCACCGATACCGCCGATTGGGCCGATCCCGATCCCGGCAATCTGCGGGTCAGCTATATCCTGCCCTCGGTTGATACGCGCGTTATGGATAGCGGCGTGTTCTGGCCCGCCGATGATGCCCCGAACCGGCCGCTGCTGGGTGGGCCAGATGGCAACGGTGCCTCGCGGCAGCGGCTGGTCTGGGTCGATATCGAGATGCAGGGCATGGGCGAGCACTGAGCTCTGTGCTGCTTTCTTGACCCTCCGGCGCGCAGGGGTTACCCGGTGGCAACCCAATTTCTAGGACACGGAACACGCCATGAGCACCCCTTCGCTTCTTATCCTGCCCGGTGACGGGATCGGCCCCGAAGTAATGGCCGAGGTTCGCAAGGTCATCGACTGGTTCGGCACCAATCGCGGCCTTGCCTTTGACGTCAGCGAAGATCTGGTGGGCGGCGCGGCCTATGACGCCCATGGCGCGCCCTTGTCGGATGAGACGATGGAACGCGCACAGGCGGCGGATGCGGTTTTGCTGGGGGCCGTGGGCGGCCCGAAATACGACGATCTGGATTTTTCCGTCAAGCCCGAACGCGGCCTGTTGCGTCTGCGCAAGGAGATGGACCTGTTTTCCAACCTGCGCCCGGCGCAGTGTTTCGACGCGCTGGCCGATTTCTCGTCGCTGAAAAAGGATGTCGTGGCGGGTCTCGACATCATGATCGTGCGCGAATTGACCAGCGGAGTCTATTTCGGCGAACCTCGCGGCATATTCGAAGAGGGCAATGAGCGCGTCGGCATCAACACGCAGCGCTATACGGAATCCGAGATTGCCCGGGTGGCAAGGTCGGCATTCGAGCTGGCGCGGCGGCGCTCGGGCAAGGTCTGTTCGATGGAAAAGGCCAATGTGATGGAATCGGGCATCCTGTGGCGCGACGTGGTCAGCGAGGTTCACGCGGCCGAATACACGGATATCGAGCTCAGCCATATGTATGCCGATAACGGTGCCATGCAGCTGGTGCGCGCGCCGAAGCAGTTCGACGTGATCCTGACCGACAACCTCTTTGGCGATATCCTGTCCGATTGTGCCGCGATGCTGACCGGGTCGCTTGGCATGTTGCCCTCGGCCAGTCTGGGCGCGCCGATGGCAAGTGGCCGACCCAAGGCGCTTTATGAACCGGTGCATGGCTCGGCCCCCGATATCACCGGTCAGGGCAAGGCCAACCCGATCGCCTGTATCCTCAGTTTCGCCATGGCGCTGCGCTATTCCTTCGATCAGGGCGATGAGGCCGCGCGGCTGGAGGGCGCAGTCGAGGCCGTGCTGGCCGACGGGTTGCGCACCGCCGATCTGTTGGGGGCCGACGGTGAGACGCCGATCAGCACCACAGAAATGGGCGACGCGATCATTGCCAAGCTGACCGCGAGCCTCTGACGATACGGGGGCAATCCCGTACGGGGTTGCCCTTTTGCCTTTGCGGCATGGCCGGGCTAGGGTCCGCATCGGACCTGAAAAAACGAAATCACACATGACCCTGAGCCCCCAATCCCCCTCTCTGCGCGGCGCGCTCTTTGCGCTCATGGCCTTTGGCCTGTTTTCGACGCATGATCTGGTGGTCAAGTTTCTGGGGCTCAGCTACGCCGCACCGCAGATCATCTTTTTCTCGGTCCTGTTCGGCTTTCCCCTGATCATCTTTATCCTGATCCGCGACTCGGGTGGCGGATCGCTGAGGCCCGTGCATCCCTGGTGGACCGTTGCGCGCGGCGCGATGTCGGCGATCAGCGGCGGCGCGGTTTATTATGCGATTTCGGTGCTGCCGCTGACGCAGCTTTACCCGATCCTGTTTTCCACCCCGCTCCTGATCACATTGATGGCGATTCCGATCCTGGGCGAACGCGTCGGCCCGCACCGGGCGGTGGCGGTGGTGGTGGGCATGATCGGCGTGATCGTGGTGCTGCAGCCGGGCGTGGCTGCGTTTTCCATCGGCCATCTTGCGGCGCTGGTGGCGGCGGCGGCCTCGGCCTTCAACTCGATCATCATGCGCAAGGTCGGGCGCGCCGAACGCACCGTGGTGTTGCAGCTTTATCCGCTGATCGTGAACCTGGTGATCATGGGGGCGCTTTTGCCTTTCGTCTATGTGCCGATGCAGCTGGTCGATCTCGGGGCCAGCGCCGTGGTGGCCGTGCTGGCGCTGACGGCGGTGGCCTGTCTGGTCGCGGCCTATCGCGCTGCCCCCGCCGTCGTGGTGGCACCCATGCAATATTCGCAGATCATCTGGGCCAGCCTGTTTGGCCTTCTGTTCTTTGACGACAGCATGGACCGGATGACCCTCTTGGGCACCGCCATCATCATCGCCTCGGGCGTCTATATCGTGCTGCGCGAGGACAAGCGCCGCGCCGATGGATCGACGCAGCCGGTGTTGCGCTCGCGTTCCCGCGCGGGCACGCCGTCGATGCCGCGCGTGGCCTCGTTCCTGACACGCGAGGAAAAGGATAAATGACCATGCCCGCGCCCATTCGTCTGGCCGTGGTGGCCACGGCGGCCGATAATGTGCAGGCGCTGAAGGCGCTGCGCGCCCTGGCCGGCGACCGCATCGGGCATGTGGTGCATCTGGGCGGCGGGCAGGCCGATTACAAAGCCAATAACTTCTTTCGCATGCGCCCCGTCAGGGGTACGCGCGGCGATCTGATGGTGGGCGACCGTTTCACCGGGGCCGCCGCCGCTCTGGAAACCGGGCCCGACATGGCCGCCGCGCAGTGGAGGCGATCGACAACCTGACCCGTGGGTCGGATCAGATGGCCTATAAATTTCACGGCATTCAGGACGTGCAGGATTATCAGCACATCACCCATATCGCGCATGACGTGATGGCCGGGATGCTGCTGCGTGAGGGCATTACCCATGTGCTGTTCTTCGACATCCCGCATATGTTCCATGACACCTGCCTGCGGCAGGCGGCCGAGGCGCTTGGGCTGGAGGTGCTGATCCTGCGGCAGAGCTTTTTCCCGCGGCAATTCTTTTCGATGCGGCGCGTGATGGAGCTTGGCCATATGGCCCCGCGCACATCCGAGGCGGCGGCCCCACCCGTGCCTCTGGCCAAGGGCCCGCCCGATCTGTTCTACATGAAAGGCGTCAAGCAGGAGCGCGATGCACCGGGCCGCCTGACCCTGCGGGCAGTGGCGCAGATGATTACGCATCACGCCGTCAATGCGCCTCTCAAGCTGCTGAACCCGGTCTACATGGCGCGGCTCTTGCGCCGGATGCATCGGCTGGCCGGCCGGTTTCCGAAATGGCGCGACCCGTTCCATCATTTCTTTCACACCGATCACATGGCCTATTTCGTTCAGCTTGCCGAGGTCGAAGAGACCGAGCCGGACCTGAGCCAGCCCTTTGTCTATTTCCCGATGCAGTGGCAGCCCGAAATGACCACCAGCAGCCTGGGCGGGCGCTATCGCGATCAACTGCTGGCGCTGGAGCGTCTGGCCGAGATGCTGCCCGAGGGGCACCTGATCTATGTGAAGGAAAACCCCAAGCAGAACGGCAAACTGCGCAGCCCGCTGTTCTTTCACCGGATGAACCGGATCAAACAGGTGCGCCTGATGCCGAGCCATGCCAACAGTCAGACATTGCTGGCGCATTCGGTTGCAGTCGCCAATATTTCCGGCACTGTCGGGTGGGAGGGCGTGCTGGCAGGCAAACCGGTGCTCTGCTTTGGCGCGACCTGGTGGTCCGAAGCCCCCGGCGTCACGCGCTACCGGCCCGGATTGCGGTTCGACGAATTGCTGGCCAACACCGCAACCCATGCCGATGCCGAAGGTTTTGCCGGTCGTTTGCAGGCGCGGTCGCACGCCGGCAACGTGCAGCGGCATTTCAATCGCGCCGACGCGGAGTTGCCGGATGCCGAGAATGCGGATCTGGTGGCCCGTGCCATCCTCGATCTGCTGGAGGGCCGCGTGCCGCATAGTTTCGACCCGTTGGAGGACACCGCATGACCATTGTGGCCATCATCCCCGCGCGCGGCGGATCGAAACGGATCCCGCACAAGAACATCAAGCCGTTTCTGGGCGCGCCGATACTGCATTGGCCGATTGCGGCGGCGCGGGCATCGCGCCTCTTTGACCACATAATCGTGTCCACCGACGACCCCGAGATTGCCGATTGCGCGCGCACCGCCGGGGCCGAGGCGCTGATGCGCCCCGATGATCTGGCCGATGATTTCACCGGCGTGGTGCCGGTCATGCGCCACGCCATCGCCACCCTGCCCGACCGGATCGAGGCCGCCTGCCTGATCTATGCCACCGCGCCGTTTCTGCTGGCCGATGATCTGCGCCGGGGCCGCGCGGCGCTCAAGGGGGCGGGCTATGCCCTGTCGGTCACCACCTTTCCGTTTCCGATTCAGCGCGCGGTGATGCGTACGCCCGATAACCGGCTGATCATGGCTTTTCCTGAACATGCCCAGACCCGGTCGCAGGATCTTCCCGAAGCGCTGCACGATGCGGCGATGTTTGCCTGGGGCACGCGGGCGGCGTGGGGCTCGGATACACCGCTTTTCGGCCCCGATACCGCCCCGGTCGAGATCCCGCGCCACCGGGTACAGGATCTGGACACACAAGAGGACTGGATCCGCGCCGAATATATGGGCCGGGCGCTGATTGCCGCCGGTGAAATATCGCCACCTTGACGGGCGCGCGGGACCAAGGGAAAACCGACCCCATGATAGACCCCATCCAAATCGAACATTTTACGCTTGGCGAAGACCTCAAACCCTTCCTGATCGCCGAGCTTTCCGCCAATCATGACCGCGATCTCGATCTGGCGCTGAAGCTGGTCGATATTGCCGCCGATGCCGGGTGGGACTGCATCAAGTTCCAGACCTATGACGCCGACACGCTGACTGTGCCATCGACGCATAGCTCGATGAAGATCGACCCGGTCTGGGGCACCGACAACCTCTATGATCTCTACAATTCCGCCGGTATGCCGATGGAGTTTCACGCGCCTCTCTTTGAACGCGCCCGCGAACGCGGCCTGGTGCCGTTCACCTCGGTCTATGATCCGCGCGACATGGATTTTGTCGAGGGCCTTGGCTGTGCGGTCTACAAGATCGCCAGTTTCGAGATGACATTTGACGATCTGCTGATCGAGGTCGCGGCCACCGGCAAGCCCATCATCATGTCGACCGGCATGGCCAATCTGGGCGAGGTCGATCACGCGATGGAGGTGCTGGACAAACACCGCAGCGGCCCGGTTGTGTTGCTGCATTGCGTGTCGTCCTACCCCGCCCCGGTCGAGAAAGTGAACCTGGCCTCGATGGCCACGTTGCGCGACCGGTTTTGCCGTCATATCGGGTTTTCCGATCACACCATCGGTGCCGATGTCGCGGTGACGGCGGCGGCGATGGGGGCGGTGGCGATTGAAAAGCATTTCACCGATGACATGACCCGCCCCGGCCCCGATCACCGGTTTTCGGCCACCCCCGAGATCCTGCGCGACATCGCCCAAAGGGTCGATCTGGTCCAGACCATGCGCGGCACGGCCAACAAGGACACGGTTCAGGCCGAAGCAGGCAACCGCGCCGCGTTTCGCCGATCGGCCTTTGCGCTGCGCGACCTGAAGGCGGGCGAGGTTCTGGGCTGGGGCGATTACCGGTTCGTGCGGCCCAATGCGGGTGTTCCGGTGAGCGACAAGCCCGCCCTGATCGACCGCAGGCTGGCGCGCGACGTGAAGCAATACGATCCCATAACTTACGAGGATTTGGCTCCGAGATGAAAATACGCCCCGCCACAATGAACGATGCGAAAATGCTGTTTGGATGGCGCAACGATCCTCAAACGCGGGCGATGTCGAACACGCAGGACCCGGTAGCCTGGGAAGCCCATGTCGAATGGTTGAAAGCAAGTCTTTCGGACCCTACCCGCGACATTTTGATTGCAGAGGTGGATGGCCCGGTAGGCACAGTTCGGCGTGATCGCGATGTATCCGGATGCATCGGCGTGTCTATGACCATGGCCCCTGAGGCCCGTGGTCGAAAGCTTTCAGGTCCGATGATGGACATGGCAACGTCGGATCCGGGGCGTTACACCTGCGGCATTCGCGCTGACAACCCGGCCAGCAGACGCGGAGTCGAAAGAGCGGGGTTCGTTTTCACCCACAATGCCGATGGAATGGACTTTTTCATCAAGGACCGAAGGAAAGCAACGATGACCCCCGAACAGATCGAAGAGAAGCTGAAACTGATCGACGCCATCGAAGCGGTGCGCACCAAGAACAATGTGAACTGGATGAACTTGCTGCGCGTGGCGCTGCGCGCCGATCCCGAGGGCACGCTTGCACTGGTGCGCGAGATCAACACCAAGGATAACGAAATATCCGAGCTGTTCGCGAAACTGGGTGAGGCTGTCTGAAGCTCGCTCAGGCCACCGCCTGACAGAGCCCCCTCAGAACGGCGCGGGCCCCGTAGGTTTCGATCTGGCCCAGTTGACGGGCAAAGGCGGCGGCAAACCGGCTGTCCCCGGCCAGCGTGCCGAAAATCTCCTCTTGTGACAGAAACGCGGCGGGGTCTTCGGAGGCCCGCAAGGCGGCGGCGATCAGGCTGTCGGCGCGCTCATCCTCAACCACGAACCCAGCCCCCTTGTCGTCGGAGGCCGCCAGATAGGCGCACCAGAACGCCACCTCCAGCGCCAGCAGGTCAACCGCGCCGCCCACGGCCAGCGCATCGGCAATCGAGGGCAGAACGAATTTCGGCTGCCGGTTCGATCCGTCAAGACAAAGCCGGGCGATGGTGTCGCCGATGGCCGGATTGGCAAAGCGTTTGATGCAAGTATCGAGATAGGTGGCGTAATCGACGCCCGCGATCGGCGGCAGGATCGGGATCACCTCGGTTCCCATCAGATGCCGCAGCCAGGCCGCGATATCGGGATCGGCCATGGCGTCATGCACATAGTCATGGCCAAGCAACGCAGCCGGGTAAGCGATGGCGGCGTGGCCCGCGTTCAGGATGCGCAGCTTCATGGTCTCGTAAGGGGCGACGTCTTCGACAAACTCCACACCGACATGTTCCAAAGCCGGGCGGCCTTGCGGGAAATTATCCTCCATCACCCATTGCCGGAACGGCTCACAGGCGACGGGGGCGGCATCGTTGATGCCAAAGCGGTCGGCGACCATGCGAATTTCACGCGCCGAGGTGGCGGGCGTGATGCAATCGACCATGCTGCCGGGGAAGGCGACGTTTTCGGCCACCCAATCATACAGGTCGGGCGAGATCAGCCCGGCCAGCCCCAGAACAGCCGCCCGCGTGACATGGCCGTTTTCCGGCAGGTTGTCACAGGACAGGATGGTGAAAGGCGGCAGGCCGGCCGCGCGGCGGCGCTCAAGCCCGGCCAGAAGCAGGCCGAACACCGTTTCGGGTTGGTCCGGGGTCGCCGCGTCGCGCTGAATCTCGGGATGGGTGGCGTTGAACCCGCCTGTGGTCGCATCGACGTAATAGCCGCCCTCGGTGATCGTCAGCGACACGATGCGGATGGCGGGATCGGCAAGCTGGTCGATCAGGGCCGCCGCCTCGACCGGACAAAACCCGATCATCGCGCCGGTGACACGTGCGGAAAAGCCCGACAGGTCCATCTCGACCACAGTGGTCAGCCAATCCTGATCGATCAGGGCGGCGCGTTTTTCGGCATCGAAGGATTTCACACCGGCCCCGATAATGGCCCAGTCATGATCGCGGCCCAGGTTGAACAGCCGGTCCAGATACACCGCCTGATGGGCCCGGTGAAAATTGCCGACACCGATATGGACGATGCCCGCGCTGAGATCATCGCGCCGGTAAAGCGGGGTTGCCACGGTGTCGGGCAGGTCGGACAGGGTTGCAAGCGAGAGGGTGCGTGTCATGTCAGCTCATCCAGTTTCCGCCATCGACATTGTAGGTCTGGGCCACGATGTAGCGGGCCTCGTCAGTGGCCAGAAACACAGCCATTCCGGTCAGATCCTCGGCCGTGCCCATGCGCCCGAAGGGGACGGCATCGCCCACTTCGCGCTTTTTCTGGCCGGGGGCCTTGCCCTCGTATTTGGCGAAAAACGCGTCCACCCCGTCCCAATGTTCGCCATCGACCACACCGGGCGCGATGGCGTTCACGTTGATGCCATGTTCGATCAGGTTCAGCCCCGCCGATTGGGTCAGGCTGATCACCGCCGCTTTCGAGGCGCAGTAGACGGCGACCAGAGCCTCGCCGCGCCGGCCCGCCTGCGACGCCATGTTGATGATCTTGCCGCCCTGGCCACGGGCAATCATGTGACGGGCCACGGCCTGCATGGTAAAAAGTGTGCCCGCCACGTTGATCGCGAACACCGCGTCATAATCGGCGCGGTCGATCTCGATCAGCGGGGCAGCTGAAAAAATCGCGGCGTTGTTGATCAGGATGTCGATATGGCCGAACTGGCCGATGGCGGCGTTTACACCCGCCTCGATACTGGCCTGATCGGTGACATCCATGCGCACCGCGATGGCCGTGTCGCCCAGGTTGCGCGCGGTCTCCGCGGCCCGCGCGGCGTCGATATCGGCAATCGCCACCCGCGCGCCTTCGCGGATATAGGCCTGGGCAAAGGCCCTGCCGATGCCGCGCGCGGCCCCGGTGATCAGGGCGGTTTTGCCAGTCAGACGGGTCATGCGATGCGCAGGCCCTGGGCGTCGAAGCGATGGATGTTCTCGATGCCCGGGGTCAGATACACCGTGTCGCCATGACTGGCTGAAAACTCGCCACCAACGCGCACCGTGATTGTCCCGGACAGGTTCCCCTCGGGGTGGATATGCATGAACGTATCCGAGCCCAGATGTTCGGCTACGCCGACCGTACCCTTCCAGGTGCCTTCGCTCAGCGACACCGACAGATGCTCGGGACGGATGCCAATGGTGTGGGCCCCGTGTTTCGCGGCCTCTTCGCCGTCGAAAAAGTTCATCCGGGGCGAGCCGATGAAGCCCGCAACAAAGAGGTTGCGCGGGGCGCGGTAAAGCTCCAGCGGGCTGCCGACCTGTTCGATCACACCGGCCTGCAACACCACGATCTTGTCGGCCATGGTCATGGCCTCGACCTGATCATGGGTCACATAGACCATGGTGGTATCGAGCCGCTTGTGCAGCTCGGAGATTTCCAGCCGCATCCCGTGGCGCAGGGCCGCGTCGAGGTTCGACAGCGGCTCATCGAACAAGAACGCCGACGGTTCGCGCACGATGGCCCGTCCGATGGCCACACGCTGACGCTGACCGCCCGACAATTGGCCGGGGCGGCGGTCGAGGTAATCGGTCAGGTTCAACGCGGCAGCGGCGGCCTCGATCCGGCGGTCCTGTTCGGCCTGATCCATCCCCGCCATGCGCATTGGAAAGGCGATGTTCTTGCGCACCGACATATGCGGGTAAAGCGCGTAGCTCTGGAACACCATGGCCAGCCCGCGTTTGGCCGGCGGCACCATGGTGGCATCGTTTCCGTCAATGCGAATCTGCCCGCCACTGACATCCTCAAGCCCGGCGATCAGGCGCAGAAGCGTGGATTTCCCGCAGCCCGAAGGCCCGACAAAGACAACGAATTCGCCGTCATCAATGGTCAGATCCAGCGGCGGAATGACTTCGACATCGCCAAACGCCTTGCTGACCTTATCAAGTGTAATGCGTCCCATGATCCATGTTTCCTTATTTGACGGCGCCGAAGGTGAGGCCACGCACAAGTTGTTTCTGGCTGAACCAGCCCATGACCAGAATGGGCGCGATGGCCATGGTCGAGGCGGCCGAAAGCTTGGCGTAGAACAACCCTTCCGGGCTGGAATAGCTGGCGATGAAGGCGGTCAACGGGGCCGCGTCCACGGTGGTCAGCGTCAGCGTCCAGAAGGCTTCGTTCCAGGCCAGGATGATATTGAGCAGGATGGTCGAGGCGATGCCCGGCAGCGCCATCGGCGTCAGCACATAGAGGATCTCTGATTTCAGCGTCGCGCCATCCATCCGCGCGGCCTCCAGGATCTCGCCCGGGATCTCGCGGAAATAGGTGTAGAGCATCCAGACAATGATCGGCAGGTTGATCAGCGTCAGGATAAAGATCAGCGCCCCCTTGGTATCCAGCAACCCGGTCTGGATCAGGATCAGCCGGATCGGATAGAGCACACCGACCGCAGGCAGCATCTTGGTCGACAGCATCCACAGCAGGATATCCTTGGTGCGTTTGCCGGGCACAAAGGCCATCGACCAGGCGGCGGGCACCGCGATCAGGATGCCAAGCGCGGTGGAGCCAACGGCGATGGCGATCGAGTTCCACAGGTAGCGCAGGTAATCCGAGCGTTCCTGCACGATGAAGTAGTTCTCCAGCGTCCAGTCAAAGCCCAGGAACATGGGCGGATCGGCAATGGCGTCCGCTTCGGTCTTGAAGCTGGTCAGGATCGTCCACAGGATCGGGAAAAAGATCAGCAGAGCGATGATCCAGGCCGCCGTCGAATAGGCCGCCTTGCGTCGGGTGGTGATTGCACGTGCCATCAGGTCGATCCCCCTTTAGTTATCCAGGTTCTTGCCGACGACGCGCATCAGCGCGAAGGCAATGATATTTGCCAGGATCACGGCGATGATGCCGCCGGCAGATCCAAGCCCGACATTCTGGCTTTCGATCACGCGCTGATAGACCAGATAGGTCAGCGTCCGGGTGCCAAAGGCCCCGCCGGTGGTCACGAAAATCTCGGCGAAGATCGACAGCAGAAAGATCGTCTGGATCAGGATCACCACGGTGATGGCCCGGCTCATATGCGGCAAGATGATGTAGAAAAAGCGGCTGACGACGCCGGCACCGTCCATTTCGGAGGCCTCCAGCTGTTCGCTGCTGAGCGATTGCACCGATGTCAGCAATATGAGCGTCGCAAAGGGCAACCACATCCAGCTGACGATCAGGATGATCGAAAAGAGCGGTAGTTGTGATAGCCAGTCTATCGGCTCCAGCCCCATGAATTGCCACAGATGCGCCAGCAATCCGTTGACCGGGTTCATGAACATGTTCTTCCAGACCAGCGCCGCGACCGTGGGCATGACAAAGAAGGGCGCGATCACAAGGATGCGCACCGGACCCTGGCCCCAGATCGGCTGATCCAGCAACAGCGCCAGCAGGATGCCGCCAACGACGGTGATCAACAGGATGCCGCCAACCATCATCAGGGTGGTCAGCACGCTGTCCTGGAAGGAACTTGAGGTCAGGAACCGGGCGTAGTTGCCAAAGCCCTCGCCCCATTCGAACGTGCCGCGCAGCGGGCGGTAATCCATGAAGGAAAACCACAGCGTCAGCGTCAGGGGCACCAGCATCCAGACCAGAAGAAGGAATACAGCCGGGGCCATCATCAGCCGGGCTGCGGATTTTGAATGCTGCGTTGCCATGACGTTTCCTTACATTTCCGTCCCGCACGGGGGCGCCCGTGCATCAGGACATGGGTTATGGGCTGCGGCCAGCGTAACAGGCCGAGACGGAAGACGTGAAATCAGAAGTAAAGAGGGGGTGGAGGGCGGAAGCTATCCGCCCTCCGGGGAGAGGATCAGCCGATCAGTAACCGGCTGCATCCATTTCTTCGACGGCAAGCTCCTGCGCCTGCTCCAGCGCTTCTTCGGCGCTCATCTGACCGGCAAGTGCCGCCGAGAAGATCTGACCGACCTGCGTGGCAAGGCCCGCAAATTCAGGGATCGCGACGAACTGGACACCGGTATAGGGGACCGGATCAACCGTCGGGCTGGTCGGATCGGCCGACAGGATCGATTGCAGGGTCATTTCCGCGAACGGTGCTGCATCCAGATAGGCCTGGTTTTCATAAAGCGAGGTCCGCGTGCCCGGAGGAACGTTGGCCCAACCTTCATTGGCCGCCACCAGCTCGACATAGTCGGGGCCAGTTGCCCAATTGATGAAGTCCATTGCCGCCTCGGGCGCATCCGACGAGGACGGAATTGCCAGCGACCAGGCCCAGAGCCAGTTACCGCGCGGGCCAAGGCCGTTATCGGGTGCCAGAGCAAAGCCAACCGAATCCGCAACGCTGCTGTCATTGGGGTTGGTCACGAAGGATGCCGCAACGGTGGCGTCGATCCACATGCCGCAACGACCGGTCTGGAACAGCGCCAGGTTTTCGTTGAAGCCGTTATTGGCGGCACCCGGAGGACCGGCTTCGTTCATCAGGTCGAGATAGAAATTGAGCGTGTTGGCCCATTCCTCGCTGTCAAACTGCGGCGTCCAGTCTTCGTCGAACCAGCGTGCACCGAACGAGTTCGAGGCGGCCGTCAGGAAGGCCATGTTCTCGCCCCAGCCGGGCTTGCCGCGCAGGCAGACACCGTAGATGTCATTGTCGCGATCGGTCATGGCGACGGCGGCTTCGCGGATAAACTCCCAGGACGGGGCGTCGGGCATTTCCAGGCCGGCGGCTTCCATCAGGTCGGTGCGATACATCACCATCGAGCTTTCGCCGTAGAAGGGCGAAGCATAAAGGTTGCCGTCAACGGTCAGGCCGCCGCGCATTGCAGGCAGCAGATCGTCGATGTTGTAGCTTTCCGGCAGATCGTTCAACGAGGTCAGCCAGCCAAGCTCGCCCCAGATCGGAACCTCATAGGTGCCGATGGTGATGACGTCATACTGACCGCCACCCGTGGCGATATCGGTCGTCACGTTCTGGCGCAGAACGTTTTCCTCCAGCGTCACCCATTCCAGGGTGATGTCCGGATAGGCTTCGTTGAAGGCGTCGGTCAGGCCCTGCATGCGGATCATGTCGCCATTGTTCACCGTGGCGATCGTGACCGTCGTGCCATGGCTGTCGGCCAGGGCGACCGTTGCCAGCATGGACAAAGAAGTGGCACCCAACAGGGCGCGGCGCAAACTTGTCATTATTTCCTCCCAAAAACCCAAAAATGGGCAAATGCTATTAGCGTGGGCAAATACTCACTTAAGGGTGACAAAAAGTCAACCCCGTCGTTGCAACGGGCATACGCTCGGCATCAGAACATTGAGATTACAGAGGTTTTTAAGGCGTCATTCCGCCAATAACTGCTCGGCCATTGATTCGGAGGTGATCAGCCCGTTGATCAATTGCCCCCGCAAAGCGGCGCGGGTGGCCGCCAGTTTCGCAGGTCCGGTCGAGACCGCAATGACCAGTTTTCCATCCGCCGGGGCCAGCGGCGCGGAATTGACCCGGCGGCTGAAGGCACAGTCGATCAGTTGCCCGTCGCCGTCATAGACCCAGGATGTGATTTCGCCCACCGCACCGGCGCGGGTCAGTTCCTGCAATTCCTCGCCGGGCAGAAAGCCATCCACCAAGAGCGGCGCGGTGTCATCCATCTGCCCGACCCCGACCAGAGTCATATCGGCATTGCCGCAGAGCGCCATGGTGTTGCGCACCGATTCCTGACGTTGCAGAACGGCGCGTTCCTCGGGATCTCTGGACAAGACCGGCAACGGAAACGGATAATGCCGCGCGCCCACCCGTTCGGCCAGCCGGATGGTGGCGTTATAGGGCGTCGCGGCACCATCGGCCATCATGTTGCCCAGCCGCGAGACCAGCCGATGTTGCGGGCAATCCATCTTTGGCACCTGTTCGACCGTCGCTTTCAACGCCCGCCCGGTGCCAAGTGCGATGACCTTGGCATCCTCGGATTTCAGCATCTCCTCGACCTCGGTCGCCGCCGCCGCCGCGACACCGGCCAGAAGATCGGGCGCATCGGGATCGGTGGGCACCACTTCGCACAGGCGCAACCCGAACCGGTCGGTCAGCGCCGCAGACAGGCGGATGCAATTTGCAATCGGGTGATCGAGCCGAAACTTGATCAACCGCTCAGAGACCGCCAGCGACACCAGCCGCTGCGCCGATTGCCGTGACACGCCCAGTTTGCGGGCGATCTCGTCCTGCGTATTGCCGGCCACATAATAGAGCCACCCCGCGCGCGCGGCGTCATCCAGACGTGTGTTGTCCCCTGCTGCACGGGCCATCGAGGCCTATCCTTTCCGTTTCAGTTGGGGGGCCATTTGATAGAATTCTGTCCAGTTGTCAAAGACCGGCACGCCCGCGGGCGTCGCCAGTTCGCTTGCGGAAAAGCCCTGCATATGCGACCCGCCGATATAGCGCCAGACCTCCATTCCGGCCGCACGCGCAGCCAGAATGCCGGCCATGCTGTCCTCGATGACCAGACAGTTTTCAGGGGAAACCGCCATTTTCGAGGCCGTGTGCAGAAACAGATCGGGGGCCGGTTTGCCGTTTTGGACCTCAGACGCGGTGAACACGTCTTTTCCGAAATATCCGTCCAACCCGGTGATCCGCAGGGTCCGCGCCACGCGCGGCGGGCTGGAACTGGTGGCGACGCATCTGGGGCAATTCAGATGATCCAGAACATCGCCAAGACCGGGCGTGCGCGACAGCCCCTCGGCAAAGGCATCGACCAGTTTCGCGCGATACGCCGCCTCGAAATCCTGTGGCACATCCAGCTGAAACCTGGCCCGGATCTTGTCAGCCACTTTTGGAAAGCTCTGGCCGACGAAATTGCGAAAGATGTAGTCTTCATCCATTGTCAGGCCATAGGGGCGCAATTCCGCCGCCAGAACACGGGCGCTGATCACCTCGCTATCGGCCAGAACACCGTCGCAATCAAATATAACCAGCTGAACCATGCGCCTCGGAAATCCATAGATCTGTCATGCTCTCGGCGCTGAAGCTGTCAGATTATTCCGGGCTGGGCAACGGCGTGATTTTCGTCGAACAGAGCACGGGGCCAAAGCGGCCCCAGCTACGCGCCACTACTGCGCCGACCCCAGCACCAGGTCGGCCACGGCGGAATTTTCCGCCACCAGGTCGGCGTTGGGCAGGTCGTTTTCCGCACAGCGCCGCGTCGCCTCGGCGTGGCTCAGCCCGTGGCCCAACCATCGCGCCACAAGGCGATGCTCAAGCTCGGCACGTGGTTCCTCCAATCGCAGCGAAAACGACCAATACGCCCGAAGGTCACGCCAGGGCCGGGTGTTCAGAAGCAGGTAATTGCCCTCGAACACAACAAATTCAGTCTCTTCGGTCAGCGTAGCAGCGCCCGCGATCGCGCGGTCAAGAGCGCGGTCAAAAACCGGGTAGGCCACTGTCTCACCGGCCGCGATACGCCGCACCAGAGCCAGAAACCCACCCGCGTCGAAACTGTCAGGGCAACCTTTGCGATCCAGCAAGCCGCGCGCGGCGAGGATGCGATTGTCTAGGTGAAACCCGTCCATCGGGACGACCTGCGCGACCTTGCCCACATCGGCGAGGGCCGCGCAAAGGGCATCGGCCAGGGTCGATTTGCCCGATCCCGGCGGCCCGGCAATGGCGATCAGCTTGCGGGTTCCACCAAGCGCCATCAGGCGGGGGAGAACCGTGGCTTCAGATCCCGTCGATGCAGACATATTTGGTGTCCAGGTAATCCTCCAACCCCTGGCTGCCGCCTTCTTTGCCCATGCCGCTTTCCTTGACGCCGCCAAACGGGGCCTCGACGGTGGTAATCAGCCCCGAATTGATCCCGATCATGCCGTATTCCAGCCCCTCGTTCAGTCGGAAGGCGCGGCCCAGATCGGCGGTATAGGCATAGCAGGCAAGGCCAAACTCGGTATCATTGGCCATGGCGATGACCTCAGCCTCGGTGTCGAATTTGAACACCGGTGCGAGCGGCCCGAAGATCTCTTCCTTCGCGAACATCATCGCCTGAGTGGCACCGGTGACGATGGTGGGGGTAAAGAACGATCCGCCATTGCCATGCCGCGCGCCGCCGGTGGCAATCGTGGCACCTTTGGCGGTGGCGTCGGTGATGAATTCCTCGACCTTTTCGACCGCGGCGACATCGATCATCGGCCCCTGTTCGACGCCCTTTTCCATCCCGTTGCCGACCTTGAGCGCCTCGGTTTTCTCGATCAGCCGGGCGACGAAGGCGTCGTGGATACCGGCCTGCACATAGAGCCGGTTGGCACAAACGCAGGTTTGGCCCGCATTGCGGAACTTGGACGCCATGGCCCCATCCACCGCCTTTTCCAGATCGGCGTCGTCGAACACGATGAAGGGCGCGTTGCCGCCCAGTTCCATCGAGACCTTCTTGACCGTGTCGGCCGATTGCCGGATCAGCGTCTTGCCCACCTCGGTCGAGCCGGTAAACGTCACCTTGCGCACCGCGGGGGCGTCCATCATCGCGCCCGCGATCTTGCGCGCCGACCCGGTAACGATATTGACCACGCCCTTGGGAAATCCAGCCTCCTGCGCCAGCGCCGCCCATGCCAGCCCCGAATAGGGCGTCGCGGTCGCGGGTTTCGCCACCACGGTGCAGCCCACAGCCAAGGCCGGGCCCAGTTTGCGCGCCAGCATCGAGGACGGGAAATTCCACGGTGTGATCATGCCGACAACGCCCACCGGATGGTGGGAGACCAGAATGCGGCGGCCATTGACACCGGCGGGCACGATCTCGCCCTTGGCGCGGCGGGCCTCTTCGGCGAACCAGCGGATATATTGCGCGCCGATGGTGATCTCGCCCTTGGCTTCCGCCAGCGGCTTGCCCATCTCGACGGTCAGCAGCTCGGCCAGATCATCGGCATTATCCATCAGCGCGTCATGCAGGTTCCACAAAAGGCCGACGCGGGACATCAGGTCCATCGCGGCAAAGCCGGGGAACGCGGCTTGCGCGGCGGTGATCGCGCGGGTCGTTTCGGCCTCGCCCGCATTGGGAATGGTGCCGATTACGTCGCCCGTCGCCGGGTTCGTCACCTCGATGGTTTCACCGCTATCGGCCCCGACCCATGCGCCATCGATGAAATTGCCCGCGCGCAGCCATGTCTTGAATCCGGTCATTCCAGTTCTCCCATCTTTCGGGCCACATCCAGCATTCGGCAGGAAAAGCCCCATTCATTGTCATACCAGCCAAAGACGCGCAGCATGCCGCCCTTGGAACGTTTAATCTCAGGCCCCGCCACGATCAGCGATTCCGGCCGTTGCCGCAGGTCTGACGACACCAGTGGCTTGTCGGTATAGCCAATGACACCGCCCGATGAGGCCAGATGCGCGCGCACCTCCGCCGCCTGAGGCCTGTCGCGCAGGATCACCGCCAGATCGACGCAGGAGACCGAGGCCGAGGGCACGCGCACCGCCGATCCGGTAATCCGCCCCGCCAGAGCGGGCAGCACGACATCAACGAGGCTTTCGGCGCTGGTGGTTGTCGGCACCATCGACAGCGCGGCGGCGCGGCTGCGCGCGGGGCTGGCCATCGGCATATCCACCGTCGGCTGGCTCCCGGTATAGCAATGCACCGTCGTCATCAGGGCGGTTTCCAGCCCGTAAGCATCGTCCAGAACACGCGCCAGCGGGGCCAGCGCATTGGTGGTGCAGGAGGCATTGGACACGATCCGGTGCGCGGGCGTCAGGGCCGCGTCATTGGCCCCCAGCACCATGGTCAGATCGGCCTCCGGGCATGGGCCCGAGACAAGAACCCGCGCCGCGCCCGCCGCCAGACCCTGCTCTGCAATTGCGCGATCACTGGCGCGGCCTGTGCATTCCATCAGGATATCGACACCGCCGAGATCAAGCTGCGACAGATCGGGTTGTTGCGTGAACGCGATGCGGTGCCCGCCCGCGATCAGAGCGCCGGGTTCGGTTTCGACACCGCCCGGAAAGGGACCGAAAACGCTGTCATATTCAAAGAGGTAGGCGCAGGTTTCCAGTGGCGCGATATCGTTGACGCCGACGATCTCAACTTCGGGCCAGGCATCGGATGTCGCCCAAGCGCGCAGCACCGACCGGCCGATGCGCCCGAACCCGTTGATGACAACCCTGACCCCGGCCATGACCGCGCCCCTTGTGACAGAAGCCCGAGTGATGCACGGGCGCGCGGGCGGGTGCAACCCCCCGGGGTCTGGGTCAGCCGGCCCCGGTCCAGACCACACCGGCGGCGGGGATGGTGCGGCCCTGATAGGCGACCGGATCGGGGCCGTGATTGAACAGGAACACGGTCTCGCCCGCTTGCCGTCTGCGGATATCGGGCGGCATTTCATGGACCGCCAGACCGGCATCGGCCAGGAGCCGGGACAGGATCAGCGGCAAAAGATCGGCATCCGGCCAACCGCCCAGATAAAAGCGCCCGTTTTGCCCCATCATCACCGGCACGCCGTCGGTGGCCGCGATCTGCACCCTTGCCGTGCCTTCCAGCACCTCGCGCCAGCCAATGATATGACCCTGATCGCCCACCGGCAGGGCCATGTCGGGGCGCAGGCTTTCGACGCGGGCAACGGTCACATCGAGACCGGGAATGGCGGGAGGCAACGGCACGGGGATCGCCATCTCGGCGGTCTTGGACCCGGTGCGCGGCCCCAACATCACCTGCGCATCGCAGGCCTGAATGGCTTGCATCAGCGCATCGGGGATCGTCACCAGACCGGGCGCGAGGACCAGGGCATAGCCGCCCAGATCGGAGGTATCGGCGGGCAGGATGTCAACGGATTGCCCCAGTTTCCTGAGACCCCGATAGATCTCGAACACCAGCCGGAAATAATCCAGTCCCTGCCCCTGCGGCTGCACCTGCCAGGCCCAGACCGAGGCATAGTCAAAGACCAGCGCCACCGGAGCCTGCGTGGCCGCCACCTCGGGCATCGCGGCCAGTTCGCGGGCGACCTCGGCCGCCTCGTGATAGGCAGGCGCGGGGGCGTCGTCGGGGCGCAACATGCCCGAATGCATCTGTTCCTGTGCGAACGGGGCCTGCCGCCAGCGGAAATAGCACACGGCTTCGGCCCCGTGGGCAAGGGCTTCCCACGCCCAGAACCGGGCCATGCCGGGCAAGGGCGCGGGGTTGTAGGGGGCCCAATTCACGGGCCCGGGCTGTTGTTCCATGACCCACCAGCGACCGTTTCCGACCGCGCGGTAAAGGTCATGGTGGAAGGCCTGAAAATCGGGGTCGCCCTGCCGCGCATAGCGGCGTATGTGGTCGGCCCCATCTTCGATCCGGTCCTCCAGAAAGCCAAGCGGGTAGCTGTCCCAGGTCGCGATCTCCATCTGGCGACCAAGCGTGAAATGGTCGAAATCGGTGATCCGGCCCATGTAATTATGGCTGATCGGGGCGGCGGAATGGGCCCGGATGGCCTCCACCTGCGCCAGATTGAACCGCGCGACCTGATCCGAGCTGAACCGGCGAAACGCCATGACATGGGCCGGGCCCGGTTCGGTCACGGTCAGGTTGGGCAGGTCGATCTGGTCGAAATCGTCATAGTCCATCGACCAGAACACATTGCCCCAGGCCCGGTTCAGCGCCTCAGTCGACTGGTAGCGGTTTGCGCACCAGTCGCGAAAGGCGCGCGTGGCAGCGGCGGAATAGGACAGCGTGGTGTCGTGGCAGCCATATTCGTTATCGGTCTGCCAGGCCGCGATATGAGGGTTCCGGCCATAGCGTTCGGCCAGCAGGCGGGTGATACGCACAGCCTCTTCGCGGTATCCGTCATGGCTGAAGCAATAGTGCCGGCGCGAGCCGAATTTGCGGGGGCGGCCATGGGCGTCCAGCGCCAGCATGTCGGGGTGTTTGTCCAGCATCCAGCGCGGCGGCGTTGCCGTGGGGGTGCCCAGAACCACCCTGAGCCCCGCCGCCCCGAGCACGTCAATCGCGCGGTCGAGCCAGTCGAACCGCAGATCACCCGGGGCGGGTTCCAGCCGCGACCAGGCGAATTCGCCAATGCGCACCCAGGTCAGGCCGATCTCGGCCATGCGGGCGGCATCCTTGGCCCATTGATCTTCGGGCCAGTGTTCGGGGTAGTAGCAGGTGCCAAGCGTGCGTTTCACAGGATGACCTTATGTTCGGATTGACCGGGGGCGATGTCGCGCGCCACGAAAACCTGGCCTGCCAGCGGCTCCTCGGCCAGGGCCTCCGCGCTCAATCCCTCGCGCGCGGTCGTGATGTAGAGGTCGGAGCCGCCGAAAGCCGGGCAGGAGGGTTGCGAGACCGGTAGAGCGATATCGCGCAGAGCCGCGCCCGAGGGGCTGTAGCAGCGCACCCGCGAACTGCCCCACTCGGCGCACCAGAAATCGCCCGCCGCATCGATCACCGCGCCATCGGGATTGGGGCCATCCGCGCCATGGTCGAGATAGATCTCGGGGGTGCCTGTGGGCCAGCCGTCGGTTGCCTCCAGCGCCTGCCGCCAGACAATGCCGCGCGCGGTATCGGCGAAGCAGGCGTGGGATCCACCGGGTGCAAAACAGATCGCGTTCGGGATGGTGATATCTGGAAAAAGTCGCCGCAGTTCACCGCGATAGTAGCGATAGATCGCCCCCGCACCGGGTTCCGCAGCCTTGCCCATTGTGCCGATCCAGAACCCGCCCCAGGGGTCGGCGCGGCCATCGTTGGAGCGCGTTACCGGGTTGTCGGCCTCCAGCGGCGCGATCTGTTCCTGCCTGCCGGTTTCAAGGTCGAACCGGATCAGATCCCGGTCGGTGGCAATCAGCAGGTTGTCCTCGTCGAGCCACCCGGCGGCGGAGACGGGTCGGTCGAACTGCCATTCACCGCCGCTGGTCATCATCCGGTGGCCGTTGATATCGAACCAGAACAGCTGTGCCCGCGTCGGGTGCCAGAGCGGCCCCTCGCCCAGATCGCAGGGCCGTGGATCGAAAACGCTCACCTCCATCCGGCGGCCTCGTCGAAGGCGGTGACGATGGTCTTGGCGCGGGCTGCAACTTCGGCCACCGACAACCCCGGCGTGTAAAGCGCCGTGCCGATGCCAAAGCCGCTGATGCCTGCCTGCCACCACTCGGCGAAGTTGTCAGGACCCGCGCCGCCCACGGCGAAGACCTGTGTTTCGGGCGGCAGCACAGCGCGGATGGCCTTGATGCCGCCGGGGCCCATCAGGCTGGCGGGAAATATCTTGAGCCCATCGGCCCCGGCCCGCAGGGCGGCGAAACATTCGGTGGGGGTCATGACCCCGGGATAGCTGAGCATGCCCCGCCGCTTGGTCTCACGGATCACGCCCGCATCCATATTGGGCGAGACAATCAGCGCGCCGCCCGCCTCCGCGACGCGCCCGACATCGGCGGTGGTCAGGACCGTTCCCGCTCCGATCTGTGCCTCCGCGCCATGTGCGCGTGCCATCGCGGCGATGCTGTCGAAGGGATCGGGTGAATTGAGCGGCACCTCGATCCGGGTGATCCCGGCGGCGATCAGTGCGGCGCAGATACCCGTGGCCTCGGGCGGCTGGATGCCACGCAGAATGGCAATGATCGGTCGGCTCATGTCGTGGCCTTTCGCAAGGTTTCATAGGCGTTGCAAAGGCCCCGAAGGGTCATCGCGTCGCCATCATGGATGTTGGCCGCAACGCCCTGAGATTGCAGGGCGCGTGCATAAAGTGCCGACAGTGCGGGTGCGCCAATAAGGACGATCTCGCGGCCCAGCCAATAGGGGCGGGTCGCGGCCAGTTCGGCTCCGATCAGCAGGCCCGACAGACGCCCGCGCGCAGTGTTTTCGGATTGGTCGGTCAAAAGGCTGGCGGCGCGGATGCCAAAGAGGCTCTGGGCCAGACGTTCGGGGCGCGAGAGGGTCTCGGCAACGGCTGCATCAAAGGCGGCCGGGTCCAATTCATTGCCGCCGACCGAATGCCGCAGCACCGATTTTTCTGCCATCAGCGCAAAGATTTCACCAGTCATCGCGGTCTGAAAGCTGACCACTTCTCCGGCGCTGACATGGGCCCATTTCGTATGCGTTCCGGGCAGAGCGATGACCCCGTCGAAATCGGGATTTTCGGCCAATGCGCCGAGTATCTGGGTCTCCTCGCCGCGCATCACATCGGGCGGGCTGGCCTGCGACAGGCCCGGCAGGATCAGCACGTTCAGCCGCGGATCTTGCGTCGGCGCGCGGGTCAGCCCGGCCTCAGCCGGTTTGCAGGGAACGGATTGATAGGCGGCCTCGACCCAGCCCTGCCGCGCGCCGACCATGCCGCAGGCGAGAACCGTGACAGGTTTGGCTCCAAGCCAGGGGCCGGTTTGCGCCAAAAGCGCTGACTCGAAATCGGCTTGCGACAGGGTTCCCATGCCGTCCTCCGATTGGGCCTTGGCCAGCACCTGACCGCCCGCACCCATCGCGAAGGCGCGCAGATGCGAAGTGCCCCAGTCAACCGCGATCCAGGCCAGATTTTCCATATCCCTCACCCCGTCGTCACCACGCCGCCATCGATGACAAGCACTTGGCCGGTCATCATTTTCGACGCATCAGAGGCCAGAAACAGCACCCCGCCAACGATGTCCTCAGGGCCGAGCGTATCCTTCAGGCATTGCCGGTCAAGGTGACCCGCCAACGCCTCGGGCGTGACCCACAGATCCTTTTGCTTCTGGGTCAATACCCACCCCGGTGCCAGCGCGTTGACGCGGATGCGGTCGGGGCCGAATTCGCGCGCCAATGACCGGGTCATCGCGGTGATGCCGCCATTGGCGGTCGTGTAGGACGGGTAGCCCGCATTGCCCATCATATAGGAGATCGAGGAGAAATTGATGACCGACCCGCCGCCTGCCGCCTTCATTCCGGGCATCACCGCCTGGCAGGCGAAAAAATAGGCTTTGAGATTAATGGCCTGGCTCCAATCCCAGAACTCCTCGGTCACTTCTTCGGTGCTGTGGCGTTTGTCATTGGCGGCGTTATTGACCAGAACGGTGACCGGACCATGCGCTTCTGCGGCCTTGGCGATACAGCCCTGAAGCGCCGCGATATCGGTAATGTCGCAGGGCATATAGAGCGGGCGATTGCCGGTCGCAGCCTCCATTTCATTGACGAAAGCAGAGGCATCCGAACGCTGCACGAAAGCGACCTTGGCACCCTGTCGCAAAAAGCCTTCGGTCAGGTCGGCCCCGATGCCCGAGCCGCCGCCGGTGATGAAAACGGACGCGCCTGAAAGGTCCGGATAGGTCGGCAATGTCATCAGATCCCCCTTGAAAATTCGCTGTGCACATCCCGTGCACATTGCGTACACACCCTGTGCATACAGGTGTCAGATCTCATCAATGGCTTTCCCGGGTCACCGGTCGGGTATCCTTGCCGACGAGAAAATCCAGATCGGCCCCTTTATCGGCCTGCAAGACCGTGTCGATATAGAGTTTGGCATAGCCGCGGGTGTAATGCGGCGGATCGGGCTGCCATTTGGCGCGGCGCGCGGCAAGCTCGGCATCGCTGACCAGCAATTCCAGAACACCATCACGGGCGGAAACGCGGATGCGGTCGCCGGTTTTCACCAACGCCAGCGGGCCACCGGCATTCGCCTCGGGCGCGACATGCAGGATCACGGTGCCATAGGCGGTGCCCGACATGCGCGCATCGGAGACACGGATCATGTCGCGCACGCCTTGCTGCACCAGCTTTTTCGGGATCGGCATATTGCCGACTTCGGGCATGCCGGGATAGCCCTTGGGCCCGCAGCCCTTGAGCACCAGAATGGTATCGGGCGTTACCGGCAGATCCTCGCGGTCGATATTGGCCTTCAGATCCTCTATGTTTTCAAACACATGCGCGTCGCCTTCGTGTTCCAGCAGGGCATCGGTGGCGGCGGAGGGTTTCACGATGGCCCCGTCGGGGGCCAGATTGCCGCGCAGCACGCGCAGACCGGCAGCGGGTTTCAGCGGCTCGTCAAAGGACCGGATCACGTCGCGGTTCCAGCATTCGGCCCCGTCTGAATAGGCCCGGATGTCGCCACCGAGGACGGTTTTTGAGGGCCGGAGGAGGTGTTCCAGTTCTTTCAGCACCACGGGCATGCCGCCCGCATAGCAGAAATCTTCCATAAGATATTTGCCCGACGGCATGCAATTGACCAGAAGCGGGATCTCGCCGCCAAGTTCGAAATCCTTGAGGCTGAGGTCGATGCCGACACGGCCCGCAAGTGCCAGCAGATGCACCACCGCATTGGTCGATCCGCCCACGGCGGCATTGGCAAGGATCGCGTTTTCGAACGCCTGGCGTGTCAGGATGTCGGAGGGTTTCAGATCCTCATCGACCATCTCCACGATGCGCTTTCCGGTCAGATGCGCCAGCGCCATCCGACGGGCATCGACAGCAGGCAGCGCCGCGTTGGTGGGCAGGCACATGCCCATCGCCTCGACGATCGAGGCCATGGTCGACGCCGTGCCCATTGTCATGCAGACGCCTTTGGACCGGCTCATGCCCGATTCGGCGGCCATGAAATCCTTGAGGCTCATGTCGCCCGCGCGCACGGCCTCGGAAAATTTCCACACATCGGTGCCCGAGCCGATATCCTTGCCCTGCCATTTGCCGTTCAGCATCGGGCCCGAGCTGACCACGATCGACGGCAGATCGACGCTGGCCGCGCCCATCAACTGGCCCGGCGTGGTCTTGTCGCAGCCGCCAAGCAGCACGACGCCGTCGATGCCATAGGCGCGGATCGATTCCTCGACATCCATCGCCAGAAGGTTACGAAACAGCATCGCGGTGGGTTTCATCTGGGTCTCGCCCAATGACATCACCGGAAATTCGACCGGAAAACCGCCCGCCTCCCAAACGCCGCGTTTGACGCCTTCGGCCAGATCGCGCAGGCCGGAATTGCAGGGCGTCAGTTCGGACCATGTATTGCAGATGCCAATCACCGGACGCCCGTCAAACGCGTGATCCGGAAAACCCTGGTTCTTCATCCAGCTGCGGTGGATGAAGCCATCCTTGTCGGCCTTGCCATACCAGGCGCGGTTGCGGCGGTCCTTGGTCATACCAACGTCCCTTCAATAACCCACATGCTTTCGGGAAAGCTCCATGGCAGGGTCAGGCCATGGTTCATCAGATAGGCCCCGCTGACCGTAATCGGCCCTGATTTCAGCGCCGGGCCCCCGCGTGACAATGGCCCGGCATCGCCGCGGTTGATCAGGTCGATACGATACTGCGCATCGGGCGACAACCGGGTCAGGCGCAGCGGCCGCGGCGCGATCTGATCGGAGACCGCCGCCTTGCCGGCAAAGACCACGAACCGGGCACCGCCCCGCGCCAGTTGCTGTTCGGCGATCACCGCCCGATCCGGGCTGTCGAGGCGCAGGATATCGGCCCCGAACATCCAGTCGCGGTTGGATTTCCACCACGCGGTGACCTCGATCAGGACGGCGGTTTCTTCTTCGGTCAATTCGCGCGGGTCCATCTCGAACCCCATATGACGCTGCGCCGCCACCCAGGCACGAAACCGGATATCGAGCGTGCGGCCGGAGGTGTGGCATTTGCGCGGGCCGACATGGGAACCGGTCACCGCCATCGGCAGGAAAATCGCCGCGTTATGCTGCATCTTCAGCCGTTCCAGCGCATCGTTGCTGTCAGACAGCCAGACCCGGTGCGTGCGGCTGAGAATGCCGAAATCGATGCGCCCGCCTCCGCTCGCGCAGCTTTCGATCTCGACCGACGGAAAGGCGGCGTGCAGCCGGTCGATCAGCGCATATGAGCCGCGCGTCTGCGCCGCGTCGGGCGTCGGCAGCACGCGGTTGTGGTCCCATTTGATATAGTCGATGGCGTGGGTTTCGAGGATTGCGGCGATGCGGTCGAACAGGAAATCGCGGACATCGGCGCGGCCCATGTTCAGCGCCTTCTGGTTGCGGCCCAGGATCTGATCCTCACCACCCAGGGCCCAGTCGAGATGGGCGCGGTGAATGTCGCTGTCGGGGTTGATCATCTCGGGCTCGAACCAGAGGCCAAAGCTCATGCCAAGGCCGTGGACATGGGCAATCAGCGGGGCCAGCCCGTCGGGGTATTTTCGCGCATCGACCTCCCAATCGGAAAGCGCGCGGGTGTCGTCATCGCGATTTCCGAACCAGCCGTCATCCAGCACGAAACGCTCCGCCCCAAGGGCGGCGGCGCGGGTGGCGATGTCTTTCAGGGTGGGCAGGTTGTGATCGAAATAGACCGCCTCCCAGCAATTGTAGTGCACCGGGCGCGGGCGCGCGGGGTCGGGGAACTGCACGATCCGGTCGCGCAGGTGACGTTGGAAGGCCACCGCGCAGCCATTGATGCCATCATCCGAGAACACCGCATAAAGCGGCGCGGTTTGGAACCGGGTGGCGGGCGCGCTTTCGACGCGGGCGGCATGGCCGAACTGGATCTGGCGGCGGCCATCGGGCAATTCCTCGGCCACCATCCGGTGCCCGCCCGACCAGCCATAGTGAAAGGCATAGGCGTTGCCTTGCGTGTTGGTGGCCCCCCGGCAGGGCAGGATGAGACCGGGGAAATGTTCATGGCCGGTACGCCCAGTGCGGTTCTCGCGATAGCGCATGCCGGGCGACCAGGGGGTGCGGTTCAACTGGAATTCACCGCACCAGCGCCCGGCCACGTCGATCATGTCATCCGATAGCTGCGGGCCGGGAAAGACCGGCGCGGACAGCCAGTGCAGATGCACCGGCGCGGCGGCCTCAAGCGTTGCCTGCGCCACGATCATATGGGTGGCCGGATCGATCGAAAAGTGGGCGATGTAGGTCAGGCCATTGGCCGCATCCACAAAGCGCAACTCAAGTTGGTCGTCGCCCTCTTCCGCGTTCTCAAAACAGAATTTCGGCAGCAGCGGCGTGCCGTCCTCTGCCCGCAGGATCAACCCCGGCTGCCCCGGAAAGCTGCGCGTTGCCTCAGGGCAGATCGACAGTTCGGGGTTGGCATCCAGCATGCCGCCGGTCACGTCGATGGCATGGGCCGAAAAAAGCGTGGTCAGATCCTCGGCATCCGGCAGGCGTGGCCCCCAGTAGATAATTTCGGCCAGGTGGTCCCGGTCAGAGCCAAGCACCAGCGTCTGACGCCCATCATCCAACCGCCAGCATCGCATTTACTTCACCGCCCCCAATGTCAGGCCCGCGATGAAATGTTTTTGCATGGCAAAGAACATCAACACGGGCGGGATCGCCGCGACGATGCTGCCGGCGCTCATCAGATTATACTGCGCCACGAATTGCGAATTGAACGAGGTGATACCGGCGGTGACCGGTTGCGCCCCTGGCCCCTGGGTCAGCACGATGGCCCAGAAGTAATCGTTCCAGATGAAGGTAAAGATCAGCACCGACAGCGCCGCGATGGCGGGCCGCATCAGCGGCAGAACGACGTACCAGAAGATGCGCCATTCCGCGACGCCCTCGACACGCGCCGCCTCGATCAGCTCCATCGGCAGGGCCTTGATGAAATTGCGCATGAAGAGCGTGCAGAACCCGGTCTGAAACGCGATGTGGAAAAGGATAAGGCCCAGCTTGGTATCGTAAAGCCCCATGCCCACGGTCAGATCGCGCACCGGCACCATCAGGATCTGGAACGGCACGAAGTTGCCCGCGATGAACATGAAGAAGATCAACAGGTTACCGCGGAACCGGTAGATGCCAAGCGCAAAGCCGGTCATGGAGCTGAGCGCCACGGCACCCACCACGGTGGGGATCGTGATCATCAGCGAATTCAGCATATAGCGCGGCATGTCGCTTTCGAAAAACACCCGGCCGTAATTGGTGAAGAACTCGAACGAGGACGGCATCCCCCAATAATTGCCTTGCGCGAAATCCGAACTGGGACGGATGGAAAATACGGCGACCGCAATGAGCGGGGCCAGCCACAGGATCAACGCCAGCGGCAGAAAGCTCTGATAGGTGAGCTGTGCGGCGCGGCTGCGTTTCTGGATCGGGGTGGGAAACATCTGTCTGGCCCTCTCTCTCAGTTCCGCGCCGGGCGTTCGTCACGCCACATGGACCACAGGAAATAGGCGATGAAGATCAGCATGATCATGAACAGAACCACCGCGATGGCCGAGCCGTATCCCATGCGAAATCCGTATTCGGATAGCGCCCTCTCGAACATGTAAAAGCTGAGCACGCGGGTCGACCCGAAGGGGCCGCCATTGGTCATGATCGAGATCAGGTCGAACGATCTGAGCGCGCCGATGATGGTGACCACGAAGGCGATGAAGGTGGCGGGCTTGAGTTGCGGCAGAACGACATACCACAGCATCTTGGCCCCCTTGGCCCCATCGAGCCGCGCCGCTTCGATCTGTTCGGGATCGACCGCGTTCAGCCCGGTCAGATAGAGGATCATGCAATAGGCGGTCTGTGGCCAGAGACCGGCGGCGATGATGCCATAAGTGGCCAATGTCGGATCGCCCAGAATGTTCAGCGATCCAAGCCCGATAAATTCAAGCGACGCGTTCAGCAGGCCGACGCGCGGCAGGTAGAACCAGGTGAAGACAAGGCCGACAACGACCTGGGAAATCACGAAGGGAAAGAAGAAGAGCGATTTATAGAGCCGGATGCCGGTCACGGTCTGGTTCAGGAACAGCGCGATAAAGAGGCCTGCGGGGATCGCCAGCAGGTAGAGCGCCAGCCATTTGACGTTGTTCCACAGCGAGATCTCAAAAGCGCGGTCATTCACCAGTTCCTGATAATTGCCGATACCGACCCAGGTCGCCTCGCCCAATCCGTCCCACCGGTAGAACGAGATGTTGAAGGACTGAAAGATCGGGATGATCACGTAAAGCGAGAAAAACAGCATGCCGGGCAGCAGAAAGAGGATCGGCGTCACCGTCATCTTGTTGCGCTTGAGCCATGTCTGCCGGGGTGCGGTCGGGGTCATGTCCTTGCCTTCCTGTTAGACAACACATTCGAAAACCGGGATGCGGCTTGCGGATGGGTTGCACTCGAATAGGGGAAC
>CAXBGQ010000002.1:0-39545 GCA_963975135.1 uncultured Nioella sp.
TTCCAATATCACCCCGCGATCAGCCACACGGGCCAGTTCCGACAGGGATTTATCGACCACCAGAATGGCAAGCCCGGTCTCGCGCTTGAGCCGCGCGATGGCGGTCCATATCTCCTGTCGCACAACAGGGGCCAGCCCTTCGGTCGCCTCATCCAGGATCAAAAGGCGCGGGTTCGTCATCAGGGCGCGGCCAATGGCCAGCATCTGCTGTTCCCCGCCTGAGAGCGAGGCCGCGATCTGCCCCTGCCGTTCGCCAAGCCGGGGGAAAAGCGCGGTTACGGTGGCCAGATCCCAATGTCCCTTGCGGGCCGCCGCGATCAGGTTTTCCCGGACCGTCAGGGGACCGAAACAGCGCCGTCCCTCGGGCACCAGCCCCAGACCCATGCGGGCGGCTTGGTGGGGCGGAACGCGGGCCATGTCGCGGCCATCCAGCCGCAAGCTGCCCGCGCGATAGGGCAGCAACCGGCAGATCACCTTGACGGTGGTGGTTTTGCCCATGCCGTTGCGCCCCATCAGGGCCAGAACCTCACCCGCCGCAAGCGTCAGGCTGACATCGAAAAGCGCCTGCGAGGGGCCGTAATATGCGCTGATCCGGTCCAGTTCCAGAAGGCTCATGGCGTGGCCTCCTCGCCCAGATAGGCGCGGCGCACTTCCGGGTCTTGGCGGATTTCGGCGGGCGTGCCGGTGGCAATGATGCGGCCATAGACCAGCACCGAGATTCGATCCGCCAGGGCAAAAACCGCGTCCATGTCATGTTCGACCAGCAGGATCGGCGCGCGGTGGCGCAGCCGGTCCAGAAATCCGGTCATCCGGGCCGAGCCTTCCAGCCCGAGCCCCGCCATTGGCTCATCCATCAGGAACGCCCTGGGGGCAAGCGTGAGGGCCACGGCAACCTCCAACTGGCGGCGCTGGCCATGGCTGAGATCGGCGGTGCGGGTTGTCGCGAGATCGGACAGCCCGACCTCGGCCAGCGCATCGCGGGCAACGCCAAGCAACGCGCGATCCCGCATCACCGGCGCAAAGAACCGAAACGCGCGCCCCGATGCTCCAAGCGCCCCGAGAACGCCGTTTTGCAGCACGGTATGGTCCATTGCCAGCGCCGAGATCTGGAAGGTGCGGCCAAGTCCGGCGCGCGCCCGCGCGGCCATATCCATTCCGGTGATGTCCTGACCCAACAGATGAACCCGACCGGCATCGGGGGCAATCGCACCGGTGATTGCCTGGATCAGCGTCGACTTCCCGGCCCCGTTCGGGCCGATCAGGGCATGGATTTCACCCGGCCGCAGATCGAGCGTCACGTCGTCATTGGCGCGCAATGCGCCGAAGGATTTCGAAATCCCATCCATGCGCAGGACCGGCTCAGTCATGCGCCACCTCGCGCCCCGCGATCAGCCCGATCAGCCCACCCCGCGCAAAGAGCACGATCCCAAGCAGGACCGCACCGAGATAGATATGCCAATAATCCGACACCCCATCCAGCCAGTATTCCATTGCAATGAACGCCGCCGACCCAAGCACAGGGCCGAAAAGCCGCCCGACACCGCCGATGATGACAAAGACCATGATCTCGCCCGAGGTCTGCCAGCTGAACATCGTCGGGCTGACAAAGCGGTTGAGATCGGCAAAGAGCGCCCCCGACAGGCCGGTGATCGCGCCCGAAACCGTAAAGGCCACCAGATGCAGATGACGTGGCCGGATGCCCACGGCGGTCACACGGGTGGGATTCTGGCGGGCACTGGCGAGCGCCAGACCGAAGGCCGAGTTTTGGATGCGCGCCACCAGCAAGAGCGCGGCCAGCAGCAGCGTGAATGCGATGGCGTAGAACTGGATCGGGTCCAGCGTGTTGAGGCCGGGAAAGCCGTTGCGGATATAGATCGACAACCCGTCCTCGCCGCCATAGGCGGGCCAGCTGATCATGAAGAAATACAGCATCTGCCCGAAGGCCAGCGTGATCATGATGAAATAGACGCCCGATGTGCGCAGGCTGAGCGCGCCGATCAGAACCGCGGCAAGGGCCGAGGCCAGGATCGCCACCAGCCAGATCACCGGCATGGATTTGGTGCCTTCGATCAGGAACGGCGCTTCGATCAGCGGCAGGTAATTCTGCGCGTGAAAGGCGAGCACGCCCATGGCATAGCCGCCGATCCCGAAAAAGGCGGCGTGGCCAAGGCTGACCAGCCCGCCAAGGCCAAGCGCCACGTTCAGGCCGACACCGGCCAGCGCCAGAATGGCCGCGCGGGTCGTGAGCGTGATGATAAAGGGCTCATCGGCTACCCAGGCCCAAAGCGGCACGGCGATAAATCCCAGCAGGATGGCGGCGTTCAACAGATTTTCGCGCCGCATCAGGTGGTGCCTCCGAAGAGGCCAGAGGGCCGGAAGATCAAGACGCCCGCCATCAGGACATAAATCGCCATAGAGGCCAGCGATGCCCCCACAGTCGTGGCCGATGAGGCATCCATGATCAGCCCGAAGGCCTGCGGCAGCAAAACCCGGCCAAGCGTATCGGTGAGCCCGACCAGAAGCGCCCCGATCAGGGCCCCCTTGATCGACCCGATGCCACCGATGACGATGACGACAAAGGCCAGGATCAGGACCGGCTCGCCCATGCCGACCTCAACCGATTGAATGGCTCCAATGAGCGCCCCGGCCAGCCCCGCCAGCGCCGCGCCAAGCGCGAAAACGGCGGTGTAGAGCCGCGAGATATTGATGCCCAATGCGGCAATCATCTCGCGGTCAACTTCGCCCGCGCGGATCTGGATGCCGATGCGGGTGCGCGCGATGAACCAAAAGAGGCCGCCCGCAATCGACAGCCCCATGGCGATGATGAAGAGGCGATAGATCGGATATTGGATGCCGCCGGGCAGCGTGACGGGCCCCGACAGCAGATCGGGGGTGTCGAGATACAAAGGAAATGACCCGAACAGGAACCGGGTGCCTTCGGAAAAGATCAGGATCAGCGCGAAAGTGGCCAAGACCTGATCGAGATGATCGCGGGCATAGAGCCTTCGGATGATCAGGGTCTCGACGAGAACACCCGCAACGGCCGCGGCAGAAAGACTCGCCATCAGCGCCAGCACATAAGATCCGGTTGCCGCCGCTGTGCCCGCCGCCGCGAAGGCCCCGATCATGAAGAGCGAGCCATGTGCCAGATTGATCACCCCCATGACGCCGAAAATCAGCGTCAGGCCTGCGGCCATCAAAAACAGCATCACGCCGAATTGCAGCCCGTTCAGGATCTGCTCGATCAAAAGAATGGCGGTCATGTCGGCGCGGCGGGCCTTTGGTCCGGGGTTAAGGAAATCTGCGCTCGCGACCCTGCTGTGTTCGGGGCGCAAGATCAACCGGCCAGCAGAAAAAACCGTCGCGCCGCGCTGGCGCGGGTGGTGCCCCGAGAACTCCGTGGTTGGCACCGGGGCGAAAGCTCGGCTAAGGGAAAGGGATGCTGACACCAACCAAAGATCGCCGCCCGATGCCCCTAGTGCCCAAAGCCGCACCGTGAGTGGCGCGGTATTCTTCATGGTGCTGGCCGCGGCCTGCCTGCACGCTTTCTGGAACGCGCTGGTCAAGGGCGGCGCGGACAAGGCGGCGGCAATGACGGCCGTGGTGATCGGGCAGGGCCTGTCGGGGCTGGTGTTGCTGCCTTTCGTGCCCTTTCCCGATCTCGCATCGCTGCCCTATCTGGCCGGCGGCGTGGCGCTGCATTTCGGGTATCAGGCGTTTTTGATCATGGCCTACCGGATCGGCGACCTGAGCCAGGTCTACCCCATCGCGCGCGGATCCTCACCGTTGATCGTGGCTGCGGTTTCGATCCTGATTCTGGGCGAAAGATTTGCGCCGCCGCAACTGGTCGGTATTGCGCTCATTGCCCTTGGCATCGGCTCGATCGCGCTGGTGCGGCGCTCGGATGGTGTGTTTCAGGGCAAGGCGGCGGTGCTGGCGCTGATCACCGGGGCCTTTATCGCGTCCTATTCTATCGTCGACGGGCTTGGCGCACGGGTGGCGGGCACGGCGCTTGGGTTCTACGCTTGGCATTCGCTGATCAACGCAGGCGTTTTTGCCGGTGTGATCGGGGTGGCGCGACCGCGGCTCTTGCCTGCGGCGCTGGCCCTGCGGCGGTCGCTCTTCATCGGCGGCGGAGCGTCGTTCGTGGCCTATGCGCTGGTGATGTATGCCTTTACGCAGGCCCCCATCGCGCTGGTCACGGCGCTGCGCGAGACCAGCATCATCTTTGCGCTCTTTATCGGCGTGGGTCTTTTTCGCGAACCTCTGAACCTGGCCAAGGTCGCGGCCACCATGATGACCCTGAGCGGTGCGGCGCTGTTGCGGATTTATCGCGGCTGATCTGATGCGGCGGGAGCCCGCAGGCGAAATCGGTCCAGCAGATGAAAGCGCCCGTCGGCAGCCTGTCCCATAAGCGCCAGATCGTCGATGCGGTAGGGCCGTGGCAGGATCGGCGCAAAATGCGCGGACAGGCTTTCGGCCACAACGGCCCGCGCGGCGTGTGGCACCGGGGCTGTCAATGTCAGGTGAAACCGAAACTGGTCCAGAACATAGGGATAGCCATAGCGACCAAGCAGCGCCGCCTGGCGGGGCGTCAGGCGCGGGGTTTGCCGCTTTTCCAGTTCGGATGCGGTCAGCGGCGCGCGCATCGGCTCCAGCCCGGTAACCACATGCGCGGCAAGATCATTGACCGGCGCGTAGGGCAGGGAAGGGACAAAGGCCAGAAACCGGCCAAGGGCGGTCAGCAGCAGGCCGGGAACATGAACCGGCGCGGCCTGTGCCGCCAGACCCGCGACCGCAGCGTGCAGCGATGCCAGGCTTTGTCCCTCTGCCAAGCGAAAAGGCGGCCTCAGGGTGCCGTGAAACCCGTATTTTTGTGGGCGTGCCGTCAGATCGGCGGCGGGCAAAGGCAGGCCGGGCAAGTCCGGTTGCGTGCAGGCGGCTCCGGCCACACTGTCCCAGCCCAACCAGGCGGCCCCGGCCTCGTAAAACCGGCCCTCAGGCACCGCGAAAACGGCGTATCGTTGCCAGTCCTGCATTTGGCTCCCACCTGATTTCATCAAGGGCACTGGATGCCAGAGGTCGGGCGGTTTGCCAATGCGCTCAGCGCAGCGATTGCAGAACCCGGCGCGTGGCGGCAACCAAGGGTGCGTGCAGGTCGGCCATGATCTCCAGCCGGTCGAACCGGTCGGGGTCAGCCGCCAACGCATCACGCAACGCGGCCCCGAAGGCCATGCGAAGCTCGGTTCCGATGTTGAACTTGCAGATATTGGAGTGGCGCGACAGGCGTTGCCGTTGCGTCTCGGGCACGCCCGATCCGCCATGGATGACCAGCGGCACCGATGTCACCGCCTCAATGGCCCGGATGCGCGCCTCATCCAGCCCGCCGGCGCGATCCTGTTGCAGATGCACATTGCCGACCGAAATCGCCATCGCATCGACGCCTGTTTCCACCGCGAAACGCGCCGCCTCAGCGGGATCGGTCCCGGCCGAGGCCGCCCCTTCGGCATAGCCCACAAACCCGATCTCGCCCTCGCAGGAGGCCCCGGCGGCATGGGCCATTTCCGCAATCCGGGCGGTGGTGGCGATATTCTCCTCCAGCGGCAGGCGCGAGCCATCGAACATGACCGAGGTAAAGCCGCAATCCAGCGCCTCGCGGCACTCATCGGCGCGAAACCCATGATCGAGATGCGCCACCACCGGAACCGTCGCCGCCTCCGCCAAATGCCGGAACATCGCACCCAGAACCGGCAGAGGGCGCTCTGCCCGGCAAGATGGCCCGGCTTGCAGGATGACGGCGCAGCCTTCGGCCTCGGCGGCGGCCACATAGGCGCGCATATCCTCCCAGCCATGGGTCACCAGACCGGCCACCGCGTAGCCCCCCGACAGCGCCGGGCGCAGCACATCCGTTGGGGTCGCAAGGGTCATTTGAACTTCGCGATCATGTCCTTGATGCCGGGAATGGTCTCGATCTGATAGGCGTGGGTGGGCTGGAAATACTGCACCAGCGAGCGCTGGCTCAGCCCGCCAAGGATGGTGAAGTAATACATTTCGTAGCCCGGCAGCACGCCGCACGGGTGATAGCCTTTGTCGATGCAGATCGTGGAGCCATTGACGATGTGATAGGCGTCGCCCGGTTCGTTATCGATCCGTTGCAGCATTTGCAGCCCCGATCCGTGATCGGGCTTGAAGCGGAAATTATAGGTCTCGTCATGGCGGGTCTCGTCGGGCAATCGATTGGTGTCATGCTTGTGGCTGGGAAAGCCGGACCAGCCGCCTTGCCCGACGGTGAAAAGCTCGCTCACCAGCAGGCGGCCCACCTTGTCATGCTGTTTCTGGCCCAGAATGTGCTTGATCTTGCGATGCGTCTTGGTGTGGTCGGAGCCGTATTGCACAAGGTCGATATCGGGCGCACGCACGTCAAAGGGCTCCAGCACCCTGTCATAACGCGCGCCTGCAATGAAGGTCTCGGTTTCCTTCGATACGCAGGTCATGCGCACCTTGGCCCCGACGGGCACATAGACGCCTTCGGGGTCGCCATCCCAGACATCCTCGCCCCTATGGCCAAGCTCGGCGAAATCCATGCCCTCGATCTCCAGATCGACCGAGCCGGTGGCAGGCACCACGCAGGTTTCATAGCCGGGCACCTGATATTCGAACACCTGCCCCTGCCTGAGCTTGACGATGTTGAAATAGTTCAGCGGCACCATCGGGTCGTCGATATCGACGATGGGACGGTTCCGGTTATCGAAGGGGGGGATATGCATGGCCTGCTCCTATGGCTCTGACGGGCCGGGATGGGTGGCTAGAAAATCATCCAGCGCGGGACCGTCGGGCATGGCGCGGGCGCAACCGGGGCGCGCCACCACGATCGAGGCGCAGGCCGACCCGCGCAGGATCGCCTCGCGCATTGGGCGGCCCTCGGACAGGCTTGCGAGAAACCCGGCCATGAAACTGTCGCCCGCGCCGGTGGGTTTCAGCGCGGTCACCGGGTAAATGCCGGTGTGGATCTCTTCGCCATCCGCGAATGTCACCGCGCCTTCGGGGCCTTTCTTGTAGACCACGATCCCGGCGCTGGTCGCGGCCAGGTCGCGGGCCTTGGTCAGCCCCTTGTCGATGTCGCCCGCCATGAAGCCGAACTCCTCATCATTGCCGACAATCACATCGGCCATGGCCCCGGCGCGCGACAGGACATCGGCGGCAATTTCCGGCGAGGGCCAGGAATAGGGGCGGTAATCGACATCGAAGATGATCGGCAGCCCGGCGGCGCGGGCCAGATCGAAGGCGCGGAAGGTGGCGCTGCGCGAGGGCTCGGCCGCAAAGACCGTGCCGGCGGTGATCAACGCGCCATAGCGGCTGTAATCAATTGCCTCGACATCGGGCATATCCATGCGGAAATCGGCGGCGTTGTTGCGGTAGATGGCGGTTTGGTGGTCCTCGACCCGGGTCGCGTAGATGGCCAGCGAGGTGCGTTCCTCGCCCGTGATCCTGCGCACATGGGTCCGGTCGATGCCGTAGAAATCCAGCTGATCCAGGCAATACCAGCCAATCGCGTCATCCGAGACACAAGTAACCAGCGCCGCCTGGCAGCCAAGCTTGACCAGACCCGCCGCGATATTTGCGCTGCTGCCGCCCATGCCGACGCTCATGGTTTCGGCAATCGCGGTGGGCGTTCCGGCCGGTTCGGGCGACAGATCCATGCCAACCCGGCCAATGACCAGAAAATTCCGCTTGGCTATGCCCGCCATCAGCATTTTTCGAACCCTCCGACGCGCAACTGTTCTTGCGCTTTTCAAAGACGCAGGATAGAGATTTTGCAACCGGTTGCAAACATGTTTTGGCGGGAGTGCTGCGATGACCGAGATTGGCATCGGAATTCTGGGTGGCGGCTATATGGGCAAGGCGCATGCCGTTGCCATGGCCAGCGTCGGCGCGGTGTTCGATACCGCGCTCAGGCCCCGGCTGGAAATGGTCTGCGCCTCGACGCAGGCCAGCGCGGAACGCTACCGCGCCGCTTTCGGTTTTGCCCGCGCGACCGATGACTGGCAGGTGCTGGTGCGCGCCCCAAGCGTCGAGGCGGTCGTGATCGCCACGCCGCAATCCACGCATCGGGCGGTGGCCGAGCTGGCGTTTTCGCTTGGCAAGCCGGTCTTTTGCGAAAAACCCATGGGGGCCGATCTGGCCGATGCGCAGGCCATGGTGGCCGCCGCCGAGGCCAGCGGTGTCGCCAATATGGTGGGCTACAACTACATCCGCACCCCGGCCAGCCAATATGCCCGCCAACTGATCGCCGAGGGCCGCATTGGCGATGTGACCTGGTTTCGCGGCGAGCATACCGAGGATTTCTATGCCGACCCTCAGGCCCCCGCGACCTGGCGCACCGACGGTATGGCCAATGGCACCATGGGCGACTTGGCCCCGCATATGATCAATGCCGGTCTGGCGCTGTTGGGCCCGATCGCCAGCGTGATGGCCGAGGTCGAAACGGTGCATGCCACCCGCCCCGGCGGCGCGGTCACCAATGACGACCACGCCCAGATGATGTGCCGCTTTGCCGGCGGGGCCATGGGGCATATGTATTTCAGCCGCATCGCGACCGGCCGCAAGATGGGCTATGCCTATGAAATCACTGGCACAAAAGGGGCTATCCGATTCGATCAGGAAGATCAGAACGCGCTGTGGCTCTATCTGGCTGAGGGGCCCGAGGCCGAGCGTGGTTTTACCAAGATCCTGACCGGCCCGGCGCATCCCGACTACTTGCCGTTTTGTCAGGGGCCGGGGCATGGCACCGGCTATCAGGATCAGATCATCATCGAAGCCCGCGATTTCCTGCACGCGATTGACAGCGGCACCGCCATCTGGCCCACATTCCGCGACGGGTTGCAGGTGCAGCGGGTGATCGGTGCCGCGCTGCAATCCTCGGCTGAGAAATGCTGGATCAACTGTTCAACCGCCTGATTTCACGAAAGGTTCCCGCTCATGCCCATCCGTATCGGCAATGCCCCCTGTTCCTGGGGCGTGGAATTCGCGGACGACCCGCGCAACCCGCCCTGGCGTCGCGTTCTGGCCGATTGCGCCGCCGCTGGCTATCGCGGCATCGAGCTGGGGCCGGTGGGTTATATGCCGGAAGACCCGGTCATTTTGGGCGAAGCCTTGGCCGAACATGATCTGGAGCTGATCGGCGGCGTTGTTTTCCGCCCCTTTCACGACCCGCAGGCCTGGGACGATGTGCTGGATGGCACCCACAGAACCTGCAAGGCGTTGGTCGCCCATGGCGCGCAACATCTTGTTTTAATTGACTCAATATCGCCGCGCCGGGCCCCCACTGCGGGCCGGGTGGATGAGGCGGAGGCGATGGATAGGGCCGAATGGACCGCCTATCGCGACCGGATCGCCACCAGCGCCCGGATCGGGGCCGAGGAATACGGGCTGACGGTGGGCATTCACGCCCATGCCGCCGGTTTCATGGATTTCGAGCCGGAACTGGAACGCCTGCTGGACGAGGTCGACGAAAACATCCTCAAGATCTGTTTCGACACCGGCCACCATTCCTATGCCGGGTTTGATCCCGTGGGTTTCATGCGCCGCCATATGGGGCGGATTTCCTATATGCATTTCAAGGATATAGATCCCGTAATCAAGGCCGATGTCATCGCCCGGCGCACCGGGTTCTATGACGCCTGCGGGCAGGGGATATTCTGCAATCTGGGGCAGGGCGATGTCGATTTTCCGGCTGTGCGGCAGGTGTTGCTGGACGCGGGTTTCGAGGGCTGGTGCACGGTCGAACAGGATTGCGACCCGACGCTGGATGTCTCGCCCATCGACGACGCAATGGCCAACCGCGCCTACCTTGCCTCGATCGGATTTTGAGGCGTCACACCCTGTGCACAACCTGTACACATCTCGTGCATACACCGGAGACAGCACATGACGAAACTGAACTGGGGCATTGTAGGCGGCGGCGAAGGCAGCCAGATCGGCCCGGCGCATCGGCTTGGATCGGGGCTGGACGGGGAATTCGCCTTTGTCGCGGGCGCGCTGGATCACCGGCCCGAGGCAGGGCGCGCGTATGGCCGGCGGCTGGGGCTGGCACCCGACCGCGCCTATGGCAGCTGGCAGGAGATGCTGGAGGGCGAACGCGCCCGTCCCGACCGGATCGATCTGGTCACCATCGCCACGCCCAATGCCACCCATTTCGAGATCACCCGCGCGTTTTTGGCGGCGGGGTTCCATGTGCTGTGCGAAAAGCCGATGACGATGACAGTCGCGCAGGGCGAAGAGATCGTGCGCCTGGCCCGCGACACCGGGCAGATCTGCGCCGTCAATTACGGCTATTCCGGCTATTCGCTGGTGCGCCACATGCGCGCGATGGTGGCGCGCGGCGATCTGGGGGCGGTGCGGCTGGTGAAGGCGGAGTTTGCCCATGGCCACCATGCCGACGCGGGCGATGCCGACAATCCGCGCGTGCGCTGGCGCTATGACCCGGCGCAGGCGGGCGTGTCGGCGCAATTCGCCGATTGCGGCATTCACGCACTGCATATGGCCAGTTTCGTGACCGGACAGGAGGTCACGCGTCTGTCTGCCGATACTGTCGCCTGCATTGCCAGCCGCGAGCTGGAGGATGACGCGATGGTCAATCTGCGCTTTGACGGCGGCGCGGTCGGGCGGCTCTGGACCTCGTCCATCGCCATCGGGCGCCAGCACGGGCTGAGCTTGCAGGTCTTCGGCGAAAAGGGCGGGCTGCGCTGGAGCCAGGAGCAGCCCAATCAGCTTTATTGGATGCCGTTGGGTGAGCGGTTGCAGGTAATCGAGCGTGGCGAGGCGGGGCTGAGCCCCGAGGCCGACCGCACATCCCGCGTCACCATTGGTCATGCCGAAGGCATGCCGCTGGCATTCGCCAATATCTACACCGATCTGGCTGAGGCCATCCGGGCGCGCAATGTGGGTCGCGCGATGGACCCGGCGGCGGATCTTTATCCGCGCGCCGAGGATGGGTTGCGGTCGATGGCGGCGGTCTTTGCAGTGGCCGAAAGCGGCAAGGCCGAGGGCGCATGGGTCGATGCGCGGCCCCCGATGTTTCGCTAGGGAGGTTTAGGGGAACGGTCGCAGCCAATAGGGCGATCTACCGGTGTTCACAACGACGTGGGTATTGACCGTGGATATCGGCTTTGCGGGACAAAGCTGCCATCCCAAATCTGGCGGTCCTTACCTTGAAAGCAGTTGGAGAACGACGTCAGGATAATTGGTCATTGCAGAGTACCCGCCACTCAGAACCGCCCGCCAAGGTCCCGGATCATCCCGGTCAACCAACGCGGAATCCTCCCCCGTGGCCCAGCCAGAGATGACCAAATGCAGACCGAAGTCTTGCACGCGTGCAATGAAGTCCGGTGTAAGGCGGGCGCTGCGGACGGATATCATTCTCAGGTGCGGGCCGAGTTGCGCCACAATACCCTCGAGATCCAAGAGATAGTTCTGTGACCGGTAAAGGGCAACGCCAACGCCCAAGCCAGTCTCCTCAGCCAACGCCCGCAGCGTGCTTTGGTCTGTGCCGGAAAAGTAGAGATCGAAAAGAAGCAGGTTTCTGGTGTCGTGCGGCTGGAGCGCTTGGGCAAGGCTATCGACTTCATAGGATTTCAGACCAAGCGCGATCAGAGTGCGACCGTCAACAAGGTCGATGGCCTCGCCAAGTGTTGGCACGGTGCGGGTGCTGCCATCCTCTGTGCCAACGATGTGGAGGCGCTGAATTTCTTCAAGTGTGTAGTCGCGGACATAGTCCAGACCACCGCGCTGCACACGAGTGGGGCCGGCAGGGGGACCTTCGGGGTAGACGCTTTCGACATCGGTCGTCCGGTTGAGCGTTGGATCGTGCATCAACACATATTGGCCATCGGCGGTGAGTTGCGGGTTGATATGGAGCATGTCCACCCCGCGTTCTATGCCGTATGCGATCCAGGCCAATGAGTTCTCGGGGAACCCGGCCATATCGGCGCTGCGGTGCGCAATCACGATTTGCGGCTGATCCTGTGCAAGCCTTTGTTCAACGGACGTCTGCCCCAGTGAAAGCGCAGGAAGCCAAATTGCCGCGAATGATAGGATATGAAGAACAGATCGATATTGCATGTACTACCCATACTTCGCCGTGATCCGCCGCATGGCGTACCGCTCGTCTCAATGAGGCCATTCCAATGTGATCCGAATTCCAGAGTACCGCTTTGATCTTGGTCAAAAACGCCCGCTCCAATTGAAACTGTCGCGGACAGCTTTGGGCTCGAAGCGGACGCTCGTGGCCCGTCAATCACAACCGTGCACGCAATGTCCCGCGCTCAACGACGTCACAATCGAAAACCTGCACCTGCGGGGCTGTGTCGGGATTGTCCAGCATGGCCACGACCAGATCGACCGAGGCGGTGATGATCTGGTCGATGGGCTGGCGGATGGTGGTCAGCGCGATGTTTTCCCACCCTGCCATTTCCATGTCGTTTAGCCCGATCAGACCGATATCCTCGGGCACCCGCAGCCCGTGATCTCGGATCGCGCTGAGCGCGCCGATTGACAGCACATCATCGCCGCAGAAATAGGCCTGGGCGCGGGTGGGTGCGGCCAGCAGGCGCTGCATCTCGGCGCGCCCGGCGGCGAAACTGTAGGCACTGGCAAAGCTGTGGCTGAGGGCTGCACGGCCCGCAAGCTCATCGGCAAAACCCGCCAGCCGGTCCTGGGTCGATGTCGCAGCCTCGGGTCCGCCCAGAAACGCCACATTGTCATAGCCGCGTGCCAGCAGAGTGCGCGCCGCCATCCGTCCGCATTCGACGTTGTCGATCCCCACGATATGGGTCTTGGGCCGAGCCGTGGCGCGGCCAAAGGAATGCACCACCCGCAGGCCCGCCGCATCGAACGCCTCGGCAAAACTGGGCGGCAGGGTCGACGAGGCGACGATGACGCCATCGACCGAATATTGCCGCAGCATCCGCACCGATTGGGCCGGGTCGGTTTCGCCCGACAGATTGACCAGCAGCGGGCGCAGGCCACGGTCCTGAAGGGCGCGGGTGAACAGGTCGAACACTTCCAGAAAGATCGGGTTGTGGAAATTGTCGGAGACCAGACCGATCAGCTTGGTGCGCCCGGTCGTCAGCCCCGAGGCCAGCGCATTGGGGCTGTAGCCAAGCGCCTGGGCCGCGTCCTCGACCTTGGCGCGGGTCTTGGCCGAAACCGAGGCCCCGGGTGTGAATGTCCGCGACACGGCCGAGCGTGACACCCCCGCCCGTTTGGCCACTTCGCGCAATGTAACGGCCATCGTCCCTGCCTTTTTACGGTTTCCTGCAAAGCGCAGGGTAGCGCTGGGACCGGGGGGCGTGCAACCGGTTGCAGTTTTGGGCAATTGGACAAGAGCCACAGAAAGCAACGAAATGCGTTGCCTAATGTTGGAATCGCGGGCAGGTTTGATGAAACCGGGGCCGGGGGTGCGGGCGATGCATGCGTGCAAATATCTGATCATCGGGGGTGGCATCATTGGCTGTTCCACCGCCTATCATCTGGCGAAAAACGGTGAAAAAGACGTGGTCCTGCTGGAGCGCGCCGGCCTGACCGAAGGCGCGACATGGCATGCGGCGGGGTTGGTCGGGCAGCTCAGGTCGTCGCGCAACACCACCCGGATGCTGAAACGATCCGTTGTGATGTATGACCGGCTGGAGGCGGAAACCGGCATGGCGTTCGACTGGAAAAAGGTCGGATCGCTGCGGCTGGCCGCCACCGGCGAACGGATGCTGGAGGCAAAACGTCTGACCACCATGGCGCAGAGCTTTGATCTCGAAATGCGGATGGTGGGGCCGGGCGAGGCCAAGGAGCTGTTTCCCTATATCGACGCCAGCAAGATCGAGGGCGCGGCGTTCATCCCGTCCGATGGTCATGTCGATCCGGCCAGCCTGTGTCAGGCGGTGGCTGCGGGCGCGCGCCTGCACGGGGCCGACATCCGGCAGGGTGTCGAGGTGCTGGATTTCGTGGTGCAGGAGGGCCGGATCAGAGGGGTCGAGACCACGCAAGGCCGGTGGCAGGCCGATGTGGTGATCCTTGCCGCGGGCATGTGGAGCCGCGAATTGGGCGCGAAACTGGGCCTGCGTATCCCGGCCTGCGCGGTCGAGCATCAGTATATCGTGACCGACCCCTTGCCCGCCCCCTATCTAGTGCGCGACCTGCCGCAATTGCGCGATCCCGAACGGCTGGTCTATTACAAGCCCGATGCCGGCGGGCGCATGGTGGTGGGCGGCTACGAGGACGCCACACGGCCCTTTGGCGAGCGCGGCATTCCCGGTAAATTCGTGCGCCAGCTGCTGCCCGACAATCTGGACCGTTTCGGGCCGTTGGCGGAACTGGCGGCTGAAATTACACCGGTGTTGAACGAGGTCGGTATCCGGCAGGTGATCAACGGGCCAATTCCCTACTCGGCGGATGGCGATTTCGTGATGGGGTGGGTGCCGGAATTTGACAATCTGATGCTGGCCACGGGCTTTCTCTATGGCATCGCGGCGGGCGGCGGCGCGGGCGAGATGATTGCCGAATGGGTGGTGGATGGCCGTCCGTCGCTGGATCTGTGGGCGCTGGATGTGCGCCGCTTTGGTCCGCATCACGGCACGAACGCCTTCATGTATCCGCGCGCGGTTGAACATTACGCACACCACTACAAGATGCGCTATCCCGGGCAGGAGGCCGAGACCGTGCGGAGATTGCGCCGCTCGCCGCTCTATCAGACCCTGAAAGATCAGGGCGCGGTTTACGGGTCGAAGAATGGCTGGGAACGGCCGCTCTGGTTTGCCCCCGACGGGGTGGCACCGGTCGATCGGCTCGGGTTTCTCGACCCCGGCTGGCATGCCTTTGCCGCCCGCGAACATCGGGCCGTGCGCGAGGGCGTGGCCCTGATCGACCAGAGCAGTTTCGCCAAGTTCGAGATGATGGGGCCGGGCGCGCTGGAGTGCCTGCAACGGCTGGCGGCGTGCAACATGGACAGGCCGGTGGGCGCGGTGATCTATGCCCAGATGTGCAATGATGCGGGCGGGATCGAGGCCGACCTGACCGTCACCCGGCTGGCGCGGGATCATTTCTATATCGTCACCGGGGCGGGGTTCGGTACCCATGACGCGGATTGGATGCGCCGCCACATGCCCCGGGACGGATCGGTGCATCTGGTGGAGGTCACCTCGGCCCGCGCGGTGACAAATATCTGCGGCCCAAAGGCGCGGGATGTGCTGGCGGCGGTGGCGCAGGAGGATGTGTCGAACGCGGCCTTCCCCTTTGCCACGGCGCGCGAGATCGCCATCGGGGCCGCCCCGGTGCGCGCGGTGCGGATCGGGTTTGTCGGTGAACTGGGGTGGGAGCTGCATATCCCGACGGAGTTCACCGGCTATGTCTACGATCTGCTGCTGGCGGCGGGGCAGAGTGCCGGCATTCGCAATGTCGGCTACCGGGCGATTGACTCGCTGCGGATGGAAAAGGGGTATCTTTACTGGTCTGGCGACATCTCGCCCGATTACACGCCCGTCGAGGCGGGTCTGGCCGCCCGGGTGCATTTGAAATCGGGCGGTGATTTCATTGGCCGCGAGGTGTTGGCGCGGCAAAAGGCGGAGGGTGTCGCGCGCCGGATCTGCACCTTTGTGACCGAGGATAAACTGCCGCTATTCGGCGGCGAGACCTTGCTCAGGGATGGCAAGGTCGTCTCGCTGGTGACCTCGCAGGGGTATGGCCATAGCGTTGGCCAGATGATCATGTATGGCTACCTGCCGCGCGATCTGTGGGCGCAAACGGGTTTCGAGGTGGAAGTATTCGGGCAGCGCCATCCGGTGACACGGGTGGAGGGGCCGCTTTATGATCCCGGCAACGAGCGGTTGAAATCTTGAGGAGAACGCGATGAGCGCGGAATTGGAACAGGTAGTGGCCGGGCTGCGGGCGGCCCCGGGATTTGGCGATGTCAGGCGCGATGAATGCCGCATCACCCGGCTTGGGGGCCTGACCAATCTGGTCTATCGCGTCGATACGCGGGGGCAGAGCCTGATCGTGCGCATCCCCGGCGCGGGTACCGGCGATTACATCGACCGTGGCGTCGAGGCCACCAATGCAAGCGCCGCGCATCGGGCCGGGGTTTCGGCGCGGGTGCTGCATGCCGATGCCGTGACCGGATTGATGGTGTCCGAGGCGATCGCCGATATCGTGACGATGACGCCTGCGCTTTTCGCCAGCCGCGGCGGCGCACCGGAGCGGGCCGGCGCGGCATTGGCCAAGCTGCACACATCCGGCGTCGCCTTCGATTTCCGGTTCGAACTTTTCGCGATGATCGCGGAGTACCTCAAGGTGCTGTCCGGCAAGGATGTGGCGCTGCCCGATGGTTATCATGACGTGGTGGCCGCCGCCGCGCCGGTCAAGGATCTGCTGGCGGCACATCCGCTGCCGCTGGCCCCCTGCCATTGCGATCCGCTATGTGAGAATTTTCTGGATGATGGTGCTGTCATGTGGATCGTCGATTGGGAATATTCCGGCATGAACGATCCGATATGGGATGTCGGCGATCTGGCGGTGGAGGCGGAAATGACCCCGGATCAGGAGGCCGAATTGATGCGCGGCTATTTCGGCGGCGATCCGACACCGGCGCAGGTCGGGCGCATGGTGATCTACAAGGCGATGTGCGATCTGCTGTGGACGCTTTGGGGGTTGATCCAACTGGCCGATGGCAATGACGCGGAGGATTTCTGGGCCTACGCAACCGGACGGTTTGATCGCTGCAAGGCATTGATGGCGGACCCGGCATGGGAGGGGCATCTGGCGGCGGTGGCGGCGGGGTAAGTCGCGCAATCGTGGCCCGATGCGCAAACAATCCAGCATCCGGAGAATTCGGTGGGATTGCGCTGGATGATTGGCGTCGAGGCGTTTCATATGCGCGGCTGCGACGCGGGATTTTGATCGCGCCGCAGCGAAATGTCAGATCCTTGAGGTGTCAGCCATGCGCAAAGACGGCACCGGTGAAGGAATTGGCCATCGGCATCGGCCGTTCATCGGTGGCCTGGCCGCGGATTTCCGCGATCCGTTCCTGGGCCGCTTCTGCGGCCTGGGTGCTGGAATATTCTGTGACGACGCAAAAGCTCAGCTCGCCCGTCCGGATCATTTGAACCCTTTCGGCACCGACAGACATGATCAGGGGGACAAATTTATCGCGCGCCATTGCCTCCATTTCATCGCTCCATTCGGTCACATCCCAAAGCGACACGGTAGAATGAGTCATATTTTGTTCCCTTTTTACCAATAAAAAGAAGATATCAAGCTGATCATGTTTGTACATCGGGGTCAGGGCGCAAAGAAATTTCTGAGAGATGAGAAGGGGCTATGAGCCCAGGTAGCGCCTGGATCACAAGGCACCGGGATCAGGTCGCCGCAATCAGGGCCAACATTTCCCCGTGCAATTGCCGCGTGGCCGCCGTTACCACGCGGCCATCCGATTGCAGGGTCAGGGCCGCGCCCTGCCAATCGGTGATGGTGCCGCCTGCCGCCTCGATCAGCGGCACCAGGGGCAGGTAGTCATAGGGTTCCAGCCCCAAATCGCAGACCGCATCGACATGGCCCGCCGCAACCAGAGCGTGCGGATAGCAATCATAGGACATGCGCCGGGTGTGGCCTGCATTGGACAGGCGGTGAAACCGGTCGGGGTTGTCGGCAAAGGTTTTTTCGGCCTCGTTGATGTATAGGATGGCGTCGGACAGGCGCGTGGTCGCGCGGGTTTTTATGGGCGTGCCGTTCAGCGTTGCGGGGCCGTTTTCATGGGCCGCGAAGGTCTCATTCAACGCGGGCATGCGCACGATGCCCACGCGCGGAACGCCACCCTGAAGATGGGCCAGCAACATGCCGAAAGTGGGGTAGCCCGAAAGAAAGGACCGGGTGCCGTCGATCGGGTCAATGATCCAGGCGGGGCCGCTCAAATCGCCCGAGATGCCAAATTCCTCCCCGAAAATGGCATGATCGGGAAAGATTTTCGCCAGTTCCCGGCGCAGAAAACTTTCGGTCTCGCGGTCGGCCTGGGTGACCGGGCTGGCGTCGGATTTCTCCGCAATCTCAAGCGCGCCCCGGAAATGGCGCATGGGAATGGCACTGGCGGCCTCGGACAGGTCTGCCGCGCGCGCGGCGATTTCGGTCAGGGCCCTCATTGCGCCAGCGTCACACCGATGCCCCAGCCTTTCAGCGCATCGGCCAGATCGGCCTCCGGCGGTCGGTCGGTGACCAGCAGGTCAATTTCGGTCGGGTCGCAGACCGTGATCGGGGCGGGGCGGCCGAATTTACTGCTGTCTGCCGCGACAATGCTTTGGGCGGCGTTTTCCAGAATGGCACGCGAAAACATCGCCTCCTCCAGATCGAACAGCATGAAACCATGGCGCGCGCCGATGCCTGCGGCGGACAGAACCGCGAAATCGGTCTTGAAATTGCGCGCAAAGGCCAAGGCCTCGGACCCGAAGGCCCCGCCATCATGGGCGCGCAATTCACCGCCCGCCATATAGACGCGATTGTCGTTGCGGGTCGCCAGTTTGTAGGCGACCGAGACCGAATTGGTGACCACCATCAGCCGCTGATGATCGCGCAGCGCATCGGCGATATAGGCGGTGGTGGAGCCGACATCGAGAAAGATCGAGCTGCCATCAGGGATCATCCCGGCCGCCGTGCGCGCGACCTTTTTCTTGGCCTCGGGGTTCAGCGACAGACGTTGAAGAAAATCACCCTCATCCTCAACATCGCTGAGCTTGGCCCCGCCATGCATCTTGACCACGGCCCCGCGGCTGGCCAGCCGTTTCAGATTGCGGCGGATGGTTTCCTCGGACACGTTCAGCTGGTCGGCCAGGGCGGAAATGCGCAAACTGCCGCCGGCGCGGCGCAGGCTAGTGACAATCGCCTGCTGTGTATGATTCTGATGCGCGTCCAAATATCGTTCCTCCACACCTCTTTAGGGGCCGGTTTATGCGCTGATCCCGACCACCTCAATGCCCAGTATTTGCGCATTCGAGGCAAGAAACAACAAAAACACACGTTTTTTATTGCAAAACGCCCGAAAACGGGCAGGCTGTTGGCAATGGTCTGCCTGTCAGCGGGCCGCAAGGCGATATCAACAGGGGGAAGAAACATGCGAATTTCAACGGCGCTTGGTGTGGCCATGGCATTTGTTGCGGCACCCGCAATGGCGCAGGTCAGCAGCGATCCGATCCGGATCACCACGCATGACTGGTCGGGCCAGATCGTGAATGCCAATATCCTCAGCCTGATCCTGCAAGGGGCGGGGTATAACACCGAACTGGTGCAGGCTGATTATATCGCGCAATTCGCAGGCCTGCGCACCGGCGATCTGACCGTTGCGGTTGAGATCTGGGAAACCACGGGCCGCGAAGCGATGGATGCGGCCTTTGCCACCGGCGAGGTCATCAACCTGGGCGAAGGCGGCATGCAGGCGATCGAGGAATGGTGGTATCCGTCCTATATGGAGGATATCTGCCCCGGCTTGCCCAATTGGGAAGCGTTGAACGATTGCGCAGCCGAGTTCGCCACCGCCGAAACCGCCCCCTTTGGCCGCTATTTGGGCGGGCCCGTGACCTGGGGCGGCTTTGACGAGGAACGGATCGAAGCGCTGGAGCTGGACTACGAGGTGGTCCATGCCGGCACCGATGCGGCGCTTTTTGCCGAACTGGAATCGGCCTATCAGCGCCAGGCCCCGGTGTTGCTGTGGGTCTATGTTCCGCATTGGGCGGCGTCGCGCTATGAGGGCAGTTTCATCGAGTTTCCCGCCTACACCCCGGAATGCTATTCCGATCCCTCCTGGGGCATAAACCCCGATCTGGCCTATGATTGCGGCAAGCCGCGCGGTCCGATCTGGACGGTGGCCTGGGCCGGGATCGAAGATCAGTGGCCCGGTGCCGCCGATGTCATCCGCAACTATCAGATCAGCAATGAGGATATGGGCGCGCTGGTGGCACAGATCGACCTGGAGGGGGTGTCGGTCGAGGATGCCGCAGCGGCATGGGTCGCGGCCAATGCCGAGGCGATCCAGGGCTGGATCCAGTAACATCGCCCCTATCTTGCGGGGGCGGTGCGGGCTAGCCTGACTGCCACCTCATTATTCCCGGGACCGGTCGCCGCAGATGTTTGGCGGCGACCGACAAGGATGCGCGCATGACCAAAACCGTCAAGCTGGATTGCCAGGGTGTCTGGAAGCTCTATGGCCCGCATGCGGGCGAGGTTCTGCAGGCCCATGACGGCAGACCTTCGGCCGATATCCTGCACCGTGCGGGCATTGTGGGGGCGGTGCGCGACGCCAATGTGACGATCCATGAAGGTGAGATTTTTGTCATCATGGGGCTGTCCGGCTCCGGCAAATCGACCCTTGTGCGGTGCCTGTCACGGCTGGTGGAGCCGACCGCGGGCTCGATCCTGTTTGCCGGCGATGACCTGCTGAAGATGCGCGAAAAAGAGCTGATCGCGCTGCGCCGCAAGAAGGTCGGCATGGTGTTTCAGAACTTTGCCCTGCTGCCGCATCTGACGGTGCTGCAAAACGTGGCCTTTCCGCTGGATGTGCAGGGGGTCGGGCGCGTGGCGCGCGAGGAACGCGCCCGCGAGATGATCGCGATTGTCGGGCTTGAGGGCCGCGAAAACGCCTTTCCCCGGCAGCTCTCGGGCGGTCAGCAACAGCGCGTCGGCATCGCCCGGTCGCTGGTGGGCGACCCCGAACTGTGGTTTCTCGATGAGCCGTTTTCGGCGCTCGATCCGCTCATTCGCCGCGAGATGCAGGATGAATTTCTGCGTCTGCAATCGCTATTGCACAAAACCATCGTCTTTATCACCCATGATTTCGAGGAGGCGATCCGGCTGGCCGACCGTATCGCGGTGATGAAGGATGGCGAGATCGTGCAGACCGCCACGCCCGAGGAGCTGGTGCTGAACCCCGCCGACGACTATGTGGCCGAGTTCACCCACCACATCCCGCGCGAAAAGGTTTTGAAGCTGCATTCGGTAATGGGGCCGGTTCTGCCTGCAAATGCCGTTGCGGGCACGTTGCGCGAGGACATGATCCTGGCCGATGCGATGGACCGCGTTGCAGCCAGCGCAGAGCCCTTGGCGGTTGTCGATGCGGGCGGCACCATGGTCGGATCGGTGGATGCGCAGGCGATAGTCGCGGCCATGGCCAAGGGGGCGCGGGAATGACCGGCGCGGGCGCGGGTCACAGCGGGAGGGCGCGGATTCTGCGCAGCGGTTGGCTGTTCTGGGGCGTGCTTTTCGCGGTGACCTGGCTGGTTTCGGCCAATTCCATGCAGATCTACCGGGCCTTCGATGCGCGCTGGATCATCCGTTACCCGGCGCAGTATCAATTGCCGCTTGAGGATGGCATCAGCGCCGCGCTGGCCTGGCTGATGGAGGAGGCGGCGATCGGCCCGATCAGTTTCCGCGATGTCACGCGCGCCATTTCGGCGCTGATCGAGGCCCCCTATGATCTGGTGCGCGCCGCCATTGCCGACGGGTTCCTGCGCGGGCAGGGCAGTCAGGCGGTCGAGATCGCGCCGGAACTGTCCTGGATCGCCATCATCGTGGCGCTGGTGGCGCTTGGGGCCTATGCGCGCGACCTTGGCCTGGCGCTGCTGGTGGGGCTCTGTTTCCTTTACCTTGCCGTGTTCGGGCAATGGGAAAGCGCCATGGTGACGCTGTCCTCGGTCCTGATCGCGGTGCCACTTGGCGTTTCGGGCGGGCTCTTTCTGGGCATCCTTGCCTTTCGCGTCAGGTGGGTCGACCGGATGCTGCGCCCGGTGCTGGATCTGATGCAGACGGTGCCGGTTTTTGCCTATCTGGTGCCGATCCTGTTCATGTTCGGCTTTGGCCCGGTCGCGGCACTGGTGGCCACCGTCATCTACGCGATGCCACCGATGGTGCGGGTCACCACGGTGGCGCTGCGCGGCGTGCCGGTCGAGGTGGTGGAGGCGGGCCGCATGGTTGGTTGCACCCGCCGGCAACTGTTGTGGAAAGTGCAGATCCCATCGGCCGCGCAGACGCTGATGGTGGGGGTCAATCAGGTCATCATGCTGACGCTGAATATGGTCATCATCGCCTCGATGATCGGGGCCGGCGGGCTTGGCTTCGATGTGCTCAGCGCGCTCAGACGGCTCGATATCGGCGGTGGCATCGAGGCCGGGCTGGCCATTGTCGTCATGGCGGTGGCGCTCGATCGGCTGAGCCAGGCCTTTGCCCGCAAATTGCCCGATCCGATCCCCGAGGCAGGGCTTGGGCTGATGCAGCGCCACCCGTTGCTGGTGGCGGTGCTGGCGGTGATGGGGGTGACCTATGTGGCGGGGCTTTTTCTGCCTTATGTCACTGATTTTCCTGTGGGTCTGACGCTGACCACCTCGGCTTTCTGGGCCGATGCGATGGAATATGTCAACGTCAATTTCTTTGACACGCTGGAGTCCATCAAGACCTTTTTCCTGACCTGGCTGTTGCTGCCGATCAAGCGGTTCTTCGCGGGCATCCCCTGGCCCTGGGGCGTGGCGGCGGCGGCGTTGGCGGCGGCGCGTGTGGGCGGTTGGAAACTGGGGCTGATGACGGCGCTGATGGTGTGGTTTCTGGCCGCCGTGGGCCTCTGGCGCGAGGCGATGACGACGATCTATCTCTGCGGCACCTCGGTGCTGATCGCTTATGCCATCGGCGTGCCGTTTGGCATCTGGGCCGGGCAGAACGCGCGCGCCAATGCCATATTGGGCAGCATCATCGACACGCTGCAAACCCTGCCCAGTTTCGTCTATCTGATCCCGGTTGTGATGCTGTTTCGCGTCGGGGATTTTTCCGCCATGATCGCGGTGGTGCTCTATGCGCTGGCCCCGGCGGTGCGTTACACGGCGCATGGCATTCGCTCGATCGAGCCGCAGATGATCGAGGCGGGGCTGGTATCGGGCTGCACCAAATGGCAGCTCTTATGGCGGATCAAGTTGCCGCTGGCTGCGCCCTCAATGCTGCTTGGCCTCAACCAGACGATCATGCTGGCGCTGTCGATGCTGGTGATCACGGCGCTGGTGGGTACCCGAGATCTGGGGCAGGAGGTTTATATCGCGCTGACCCGGGCCGATACCGGGCAGGGCATCGTGGCGGGTCTGTCGGTGGCCTTTATCGCCATCGTGGCCGATCGCATCGTGTCGGCGCTTGCACAAAAATCCAAAGAAAACCTGGGGGTGGCATGACACCACAAGACGCCATTCAAAAGGCCCTGTCGCTGTCCTGTTGGGGGGCACCGGATGCGGCGGAGGCGCTGCAGGGCGGCATCACCAATCACAACATTCGCCTGCGCGATGGCGGGCGGAATTACGTTGTGCGCCTGGGGGCCGATATTCCCGAACATCAGGTGCTGCGCTGGAACGAGCTTGCCATCAGCCGTGCCGCGCATGGGGCGGGCGTGGCCCCGCGCGTGGTGCATTCCGAACCCGGCGTGTTGGTGCTGGACTATGTGGAGGCGGAACCCTTGGCCGAGGCGGATCTGCACGATGCCGACACGCTGTTGCAAGCGGTCGATCTGGTGGCGCGCCTGCACCGCGACGGCCCCAAATACCTGCGCGGTCCGGTGCTGAGTTTCTGGGTGTTCCACATTCTACGCGATTACGCGGGCACGCTCAGCGATCGCGGCTCGGGCTATGTGGACCGGTTGCAGGGGCTGCTGGATGAGGCCGCAATTCTGGAACGTGGCGTCGGGCCGGTGACGCTGGTTCTGGGTCATAACGACCTGCTTCCTGCCAATATCCTGCGCGGGGACGACCGGTTCTGGTTGATCGATTTCGAATATGGCGGCTTGAATTCACCGCTCTTTGATCTGGGCGGGCTGGCCTCGAATGCCGGGCTGGAGCCTGAGGCCGAGACCGCCATGCTGCGCGCTTATTTCGGCACGCCGCCGACGCTTGCGTTGATGCGCAGCTATGAGGCCATGAAATGCGCCTCGCTGTTGCGTGAAACCATGTGGTCGATGGTCTCGGAATTGACCTCGGCGCTGGCCTTCGACTATGCCGATTACACCGCCAGAAATTTGGACCGATACCGCGCCGCGTTCGATGCGTTGGCCGCCAGGGAGCTTTCATCATGAGCGATTTTCCGAACACCGCCCAGGCTGTCATCGTGGGCGGCGGCATTGTCGGCTGCTCGACCGCCTACCATCTGGCGCGGCTCGGGTGGGATGTGGTGTTGCTGGAGCGCAAGAAGCTGACCTCGGGCACCACGTTTCACGCCGCCGGGCTGGTTGGGCAATTGCGCTCCAGCGCCAATATCACGCAGCTTCTGGGTTATTCGGTGGATCTCTATGACCGGCTGGAGGCCGAGACCGGGCAGGCCACGGGGTGGAAGATGAATGGCGGGCTGCGGTTGGCCTGCACGCCCGAACGCTGGACCGAGGTGAAACGGCAGGCAACGACGGCGCATAGCTTCGGCCTCGACATGCAGCTTTTGACGCCTTCCGAGGCGCAAGATCTGTGGCCGCTGATGGATATCGGCGATGTCGTGGGGGCGGCGTTTCTGCCCACCGACGGGCAGGCCAACCCGTCCGATATCACCCTGTCGCTGGCCAAGGGCGCGCGCATGGGCGGGGCACAGATCTTTGAGGATACCAAGGTGTTGTCGGTCGATATCGACAAAGGCGTGATCCGGGGGGTGGAGACCGAGAAGGGCTATATCGCCTGCGGCGTCGTCATCGCCTGCGCCGGGCAATGGACGCGGGATTTTGCGAAATCCGTGGGCGTGAATGTGCCGCTGGTCTCGGTCGAGCATCAATACATGGTGACCGAGGCCATCCCCGGCATGCCGCGCGACCTGCCCACTTTGCGCGATCCCGACCGTCTGACCTATTACAAGGAAGAGGTCGGCGGGTTGGTGATGGGCGGCTATGAACCCAATCCGATCCTGTGGGCCGAAAACGGCATCCCCAAGGATTTTCACTATACCCTGCTGGACAGCAATTTCGACCATTTCGAGCAGCTGATGGAGCTGTCGCTCGGCCGGGTGCCGGCGCTGCAGACGGCGGGGATCAAGCAATTGGTGAACGGGCCGGAAAGCTTCACGCCCGATGGCAATTTCATTCTGGGGGAGGCCCCGGAGCTCAGGAATTTCTACGTCGGCGCGGGCTTCAACGCTTTCGGAATTGCGTCGGGTGGCGGTGCGGGCATGGCATTGGCGGAATGGGTCGCCAAGGGCGAGCCGCCCTACGATCTGTGGTCGGTCGATATCCGCCGTTTTGGCCGCCCGCATTTCGATACGGACTGGATCCGCGCCCGCACCTATGAGGCTTATGGCAAACATTACACCATGGCCTGGCCGTCCGAGGAACATGACAGCGGGCGACCCTGCCGGAAATCGCCTTTGTATGAAATCCTCAAGGCCGATGGCGCGGTCTTTGGTGAGAAACTGGGATGGGAACGGCCCAACTGGTTTGCCGATTTCGGTGCGGGCGAGGTGCAGCACGACATCTATACATTCGGCCGTCCCAACTGGCACGCGGCGGTGGCGCGCGAACACAAGGCGGCGCGCGAGGCGGCGGTGCTGTTCGATCAGACATCATTTGCCAAGTTCATCCTGAAAGGCCCCGATGCGGAGGCCGCCCTTGGCTGGATCGCGGCGGGCGATGTGGCAAAGCCGGTGGGGGCGTTGACCTATACGCAGATGCTGAACGATCATGGCGGCATCGAATGCGATCTGACCGCCGTGCGGATGGCCGAGGATGAATATTACATCGTCACCGGAACCGGTTTTGCGACGCATGATTTCAACCATATCGCGCGCTCGATCCCTGAAGCCATGAACGCGCAGATCGTCGATGTGACATCCGGCTATTCGGTGCTGTCGCTTTTTGGCCCGCGTGCGCGCGATATCCTGGCCGCCGTCACCCGCGATGACGTGAGCCATGCGGGTTTTCCCTTTGGCAGCGCCAAGACCATTGGCATCGCGGGCTGCCCGGTGAATGCGTTGCGCATCACCTATGTCGGTGAATTGGGGTGGGAGCTGCACCTGCCGGTCGAATATGCGGTGACGGTCTATGAGGCGCTGCATGAGGCCGGTGCGGGCCACGGGCTATGCAACGCGGGCTACCGGGCTATTGAGACGCTGCGGCTGGAAAAGGGCTATCGCGCCTGGTCGTCCGATATCACGCCCGATTATACGCCGGTCGAGGCCGGGCTGTCCTTCGCCCTGAAGTTGAAGAAGAACATGGATTTCCGGGGGCGCGCGGCGGTCGAGGCGCAGAAAAGGGCAGGCGTGGCGCGGATGATGGCGAGCTTTACCGCCGACCCGGATGTGATCCTGTCGGGGCGCGAGACGATCTACCGGAACGGGATGCGGGTCGGTTATCTTTCCTCGGCCGGGTTCGGGCATACGATCGGCAAATCCATCGGCATGGGCTATGTCCGCAACGAGGCGGGTGTTGACCGCGATTTTGTGCTGTCAGGGGCTTATGAGCTGGAGGTCGGCACAGAGCGGGTGCCCTGCGACGTGCATCTGGGCCCGCTTTACGACCCGAAGATGGAAAAGGTGAAATGCTGAGGCCGAGCAAAGGCCATTGCAATGGCCTTGGGCACGCGAATTCGAATTCGCGTTCACAAGCCGCTTCGAAGCGGCTTTGCCCCCCGGGGCCGAACCGTTTGATCTATAGGCGCACAACCGACCCGGTTTGCACCGAAGCCACCGCCGCTTCGGCGATGTCCAGCGCGCGCAACCCGTCCGCGCCGGTGACCGGCATTTCGGTGCCATCGTTCAGGGCGGTGATGAAGGCGGCGATTTCGGCGGCATAGGCGGCCAGATAGCGGGTCATGAAGAAATCATGCAGCACCGGCGCGGTGAAGCCTTGGCCGTTGGCCAGCACGATATCGGCCTCGCGCTGGTTCTGGGCTTGCAGCATTCCGCCCGCGCCATGCACCTCGATGCGTTGATCGTAGCCATAGGTGGCGCGGCGCGAATTGGCGATCACCACCTGCGCGCCCGAGGCCGCTTGCATCAGCACCGAGGCCGTGTCGAAATCGCCCTCGGCCCCGATATCGGGATCGACCAGAACCGAGGCCATGGCCTGCACCGACACAATCTCCTGGCCCAGAAGAAACCGGGCCATGTCAAAGTCATGGATTGTCATGTCGCGGAATATGCCACCCGAGTGGGCGATATAGGAAAGCGGCGGCGGGGCGGGGTCGCGGCTGGTGATGACCACCTGTTCAACGGCCCCGATCCGGCCTGCGGCCACCGCCTGCTGCACGGCGCGGAAATGCGGGTCGAAGCGGCGGTTGAAGCCCACCATCAGCGGCGTTCCGGTATCGGCAACCACCTGTAGGCAAGCCGCCACGCGGGCCCGATCAAGGTCGATGGGCTTTTCGCAGAAGATGGCCTTGCCCGCGTGGGCGAACATCTCGATCAGATCGGCATGGGTGTCTGTCGGGGTGCAGATGATCACCGCATCGACATCCGCGTCGGCGGCGATGGCGTCGATATCAGAAACCCGCGCGCCATAGGTGGCGGCCAGGGTTTCAGCGGCCTCGGGCAGGGCATCGGCCAATGCAACCAGCCGCGCCTGCCGGTTCCCAGCCACGGCGCGGGCATGGACCTGTCCAATGCGCCCCGCCCCCAAAATGGCGATCCTTGTGACCATGGTGAAATGCTCCCTCTTGCAAAACACGATAGAATATATATTCCATTCTCGCTATGATCCCGTAGGTTCATTCTGTCAAGCCATCCGTTGGAGCTGCTGCTTATGTCGACAAAAACCGCCCCGCAGAACGTTGAGAATTTCCAGGCGCGGCTGGTCGAAATCTCGGATGGCCTGCCCAAACGGCTGCGCCAATGCGCCGAATATCTGGCGGGTCATACCGACCGCATTGCCGTCTCGACGGTGGCGCAGCTGGCCGAGGCTGCGGGCGTGCAGCCTTCGGCGGTGATGCGGTTTTGCCAATTGATGGGCTATTCCGGCTTTTCCGAGATGCAGCAGGTGTTTCGTGACAGCTATGGCCAGTCGCCGCTGGATTACCGCACCCGGCTTGGCAACCTTCGCAAATCCGGCGCGGGCAGCCCGTCGGCACTGTTGGCGGAATTTGTCGAAGTTGGACATAACTCATTGGAAAATCTTGCGTCTTCTGTGGATGCACGGGTTCTGGATCTGTCTGTCAAGCAATTGGCCGAGGCCCAGATGGTTCATATTGTCGGGCTGCGCCGGGCCTATGCGGTGGCCAGTTATCTGACTTACGCGCTTGAACGGATGTCGGTTCCGGCCTTTCAGCATGATTTCACCGGCTGCCTCGATCACGCCCATGCGATTCGGTCCGGGGACGTGCTGTTGGCGATCTCATTTGCGCCCTATAGCGACGAAACCGTTGATTTGGCGCGCCAGTTCCGCGCGCGCGACTGTGGCGTGATCTCGATCACCGACAGCATCATGAGCCCGCTTTGGCAGCTGTCGGACCACGCGCTTTCGGTGCAGGAGGTTGATTTTGGGGCGTTTCGGGCGCTGTCGGCCACGCTGTCGTTGGCCTTGACGCTGGCGGTGGCGGTGGGCACGGCCAGATCTGAAACTTAAGTATTGCAATGCGTGTAAATAGAATGAATATTCCATTCGTGACGGGCGCGGGAACAGCTGCGCCCCGTTTTCGAATATCTCGGACGTTCCGGGGATTTCTGACTAACTGGGAGGACATCATGAAAAAGATACTGACGGCGGCAGCCGCAGCCCTGATTGCCGTGACAGGATTGAGCGCACCTGCAATGGCGCAGGAATTGCGCTATGTATTGGTCAGCCACGCGCCTGACAGCGACAGCTGGTGGAACACGATCCGCAACGCGCTGACCCTGGCGGGTGAGCAAATGGACGTTCAGGTCGAATACCGCAACCCGCCGACCGGAGACATCGCCGACATGGCGCGCCTGATCGAACAGGCGGCGGCATCTGGGCCTGATGGCATTATCACCACGCTGGCCGATTTCGAGGTTCTGCGCGGTCCCATCCAGGATGCGGTTGATAGCGGGATCGACGTGATCATCATGAATTCCGGCACCCCCGATCAGGCCCGCGAAGTGGGCGCGCTGATGTATGTCGGTCAACCCGAATATGACGCGGGCTATGCCGCCGGATTGCGCGCCGCGGGCGATGGCGTGTCCAGTTTCCTGTGCGTGAACCACGTCATCTCGAACCCGATTGTGGCCGAACGCTGCTCGGGCTTTGCCGATGGTCTGGGGGTCGAGCTCGGCGATAGCATGATTGACGCAGGGCAAGACCCGGCCGAGATCCAGAACCGGGTTCTGGCGTATCTCAACGCCAATCCCGATACCGATGCGATCCTGACGCTTGGGCCGACCTCGGCCGATCCGACCATCCTGGCGCTTGAGCAGAACGGTATGGCCGGAGACATCTATTTCGGCACTTTCGATCTGGGCGAGAACATCGTTCAGGGCATTCGGGACGGCGTCATTCAGTGGGGCATCGACCAGCAGCCCTTCCTGCAGGCCTATCTGCCGGTTGTGGTCATGGCCAACTACCACCGCTACGGCGTTCTGCCGGGCAACAACATCAATTCGGGCCCCGGTTTCATCACTGCCGATGCGCTTGAAATGGTGGAAGAGTTTGCCGGCGAATACCGCTGATACGACAGTTCTGCGGGGGGCTGCATTGCGGGCGGCCCCCCGTCTTTTTTCCAACCCCGCCCGCTTTTCTCACATATGGCCTGATGTGGTATTGCTATGACTGACACGACCGATCCGCAGGACGAACGCGTTAAGGAGGTTTCCTTCTGGCGGCGGCTTTTGAACCGCCCCGAACTGGCCAGCATCTGCGGCGCGGTTCTTGTCTTTGTCCTCTTTGCCATTCTGGCTGGCGATACCGGCATGTTCAATTCGCGCGGCGTTCTGAACTGGTCGAACGTCTCGGCGCAATTCATGATCATTGCCGTGGGCGCGTGCCTGTTGATGATCGCGGGCGAATTTGACCTGAGCGTCGGGTCGATGATCGGCTTTGCCGGTATTCTGATCGCGGTCTTTGGCGTCACCTTTGGCTGGCCGATGTGGATTGCGATCCTTCTGGCTTTCGTGATTTGCATGTCGATCGGGGCGCTCAATGGGCTCATTGTGATCCGCACCGGTCTGCCCAGTTTCATTGTCACGTTGGCATCTCTATTCATATTGCGCGGGTTCACGATTTTCATTCCGCAGACCATCAGCAACCGCACCATCATCGGTGGCATTCCCGAAGCGGCCGAGGGCGATTGGCTGGCCCCGATATTCGGCGGAAAGGTCGGCGGCTGGTTTTTCCAGTTCCTGGCCGATCAGGGTTGGCTCGAGACCTTTTCGCGCGGCAACCGGGCCGGTGAGCCGGTGGTCGACGGCATCCCGATGCTGATCATCTGGGCCATAGGGCTGGTGATCGTCGGGCAATTCGTTCTGACCAAGACCCGGTTCGGCAACTGGATCTTTTCGGCTGGCGGCGATGCGCAGGCGGCGCGCTATGTCGGTGTGCCGGTCAACCGGGTCAAGATCCTGATGTTCATGACAACCGCCTTTTGCGCCACGGTCTTTGCCGCCGTTCAGGTGATGGAATTTGGCACCGCCGCTGCAGATCGCGGCAACCTCAAGGAGTTCGAGGCCATCATCGCGGTTGTGATCGGCGGCACGCTTTTGACCGGCGGCTATGGCTCTGTCGTGGGCGCGGCGCTTGGGGCGCTCATTTTCGGCGTGGTTCAGCAAGGGCTTTTCTTTGCCGGGGTCGAGGGGTCGCTGTTCCGTGTTTTCATGGGGCTGATCCTGCTGATTGCGGTGATCATGAACACCTATTTCCGACGCCTGATCACGGGGGAGAAATGAGATGACAACCGAACACGCCCCCATCATCGAAATGCGCAATATCGAAAAGCATTTCGGATCGGTCATTGCGCTGGCCGGTGTCTCGGTCGATCTCTTTCCCGGCGAATGCCATTGCCTGTTGGGCGATAACGGGGCCGGGAAATCGACCTTTATCAAGACCATGTCGGGAGTGCACAAACCCACGGCGGGCGAGATCCGGTTCGAAGGCAAACCGATGAATTTTTCCGATCCGCGTGACGCCATCGCGGCGGGGATTGCGACCGTCTATCAGGATCTGGCGATGATCCCGCTGATGTCGGTCAGCCGCAATTTCTTTATGGGAAATGAGCCGCTTCGCCGGGTCGGTCCGCTCAAGCTGTTCGATCACGAATATGCCAACCGGGTGACGATGGAGGAGATGGGCAAGATGGGCATCAACCTGCGCGGTCCGGATCAGGCCGTGGGCACCCTGTCGGGTGGCGAACGCCAGACCGTGGCGATTGCGCGTGCGGTGCATTTCTGGGCCAAGGTGTTGATTCTGGATGAGCCGACCAGCGCCCTTGGCGTGCGCCAGACCGCCAATGTTCTGGCCACGGTCGACAAGGTGCGCAAACAGGGCATCGGCGTGGTGTTCATCACCCATAATGTGCGTCACGCCATGGCCGTGGGCGACCGGTTTACTGTGCTCAATCGCGGCAAGACGCTTGGCACCGCGCAGCGCGGTCAGATCACGCCCGAGGAATTGCAGGACCTGATGGCCGGCGGGCAGGAATTGGTCGCGCTGGAGGGATCGCTCGGGGGCACGGTGTGAACAGGGCGGCCACCGCCGGGATCACGCCCGATGCGCAGGCTGCCTGGGTGGCAGGGCGCGCGGGTGCCTGGCCCGAGATGCGCGTCTTTGCCTTTGATCACCGCAGCCAGATGGAGGAGATGCCGGGGGCCGATGCGGCCAGCATCGGAGCTTTCAAAGCCCTTGCCCTGCGCGCGGCGTGGCAGGTCGCGGATGGCAGGGCGGGCTTTGGCATCCTGTGCGATCACCGGCTTGGGGCGGAGGCGCTGGCAGAGGCGACGGGGCAAGCCTTGTGGATCGGGCGGCCGGTCGAATGGCCCGGGTCGCGGCCCTTGCGGCTGGAGCCTGAATTGCGCCCCGATCTCAGCGGGTTGGCAGCATGGCCCAAGACCCATGTCGTCAAGGTTTTGTGCTTTTATCACCCCGATGACGACGCCGCGATGAAGGGGGAACAGGAGGCCACCGTGACGGCTCTGTTTCACGCCGCGCGTGCGCAGGGGCTGGAATTTCTGCTGGAGGTCATCCCGTCCAAGGCGGGTCTGGTCGATGACGGCACCACGGCGGCCATCATCCAGCGGTTTTACGATCTGGGCGTGTTCCCCGATTGGTGGAAGCTGGAGCCGATGCAGACCGCCGCCGCCTGGTCGCAAACCTGCGCCGCGATCACCCGCAACGATGCCCATACCCGTGGCATCGTGGTTCTGGGGCTTGGCGCGGGCGAGGATCGGCTGGCCGCCAGTTTCGCGCTGGCCGCGCGGTTCCCGCTGGTCAAGGGCTTTGCGGTCGGGCGCACGATCTTCCAAACCGCCGCGCGCGAATATTTTGCCGGAACGCTGACCGGCGATGAGGCCATTGCGGCCATGGCCGGAAACTTTGACCGGCTCTGCAATATCTGGGACAAGGCGCAGAGCGCCGCTTAAAGGACACGAGACATGACCACCACCATCCGCTTGACCGCCGCGCAGGCTCTGGCGCGGTATCTGACCGCCCAACTGACCGAGGAGGGTGAGACCTTTATCGCCGGGATCTGGGGCATATTTGGGCATGGCAATGTCGCTGGTCTGGGCGAGGCGCTTTATGGCGTGCGTGACACCTTGCCCACCTATCGCGGCCATAACGAACAATCCATGGCCCATGCCGCGATTGCCTACGCCAAACAGATGGGGCGCAGGCGGGCGATGGCGGCGACCAGCTCGATCGGGCCGGGGGCCACCAATATGGTGACGGCGGCGGCACTGGCGCATGTGAACCGGCTGCCGGTGCTGCTCATTCCCGGCGATGTCTTTGGCACCCGTGCCCCCGATCCGGTGCTGCAACAGGTCGAGGATTTCGGCGATGGCACGGTCAGCGCCAATGACTGTTTTCGCCCCGTCAGCCGCTATTTCGACCGCATCACAAGGCCCGAGCATCTGCTGACGGCGCTGCCGCGTGCCTTTGCGACCATGACGGACCCCGCGACCTGCGGGCCCGCGACGATTGCGTTTTGCCAGGACGTGCAGGCCGAGGCGTTCGACTGGCCGCTCAGCTTTTTCGAGCCGCGCGTGTGGCACCAGCGCCGGGTGCGCCCCGATGAAGGCGAACTGGCGGCTGTGGCCGAGGCGTTGAAGGGCGCTGAAACGCCGGTGATTGTGGCCGGTGGCGGCGTGCATTATTCCGGGGCCACCGACGCGCTGCGCGATTTTGTCGAGGCGCACCAGATCCCCATCGTGGAAACGCAGGCGGGCAAATCGGTGTTGCCCTGGGACCATCCGCTGAACCTTGGCCCGGTCGGCGTGACCGGAGGCGAGGCCGCCAACGACCGCTGCGCGGTGGCCGATGTGGTGTTGGGCGTCGGCACCCGTTTGCAGGATTTCACCACCGGGTCCTGGTCGATCTTCAAGCGTCCGGGGCATCGGTTGATCAGCCTGAATACGGCCGCCCATGACGCCGCCAAGAAGGGCGCGATGCCGCTTTTGGCCGATGCGCGCGTTGGGCTGGCGGAATTGTCGGCGGCCCTGGGCGATCACGCGGCGACCCCGCCTGAGCCCGCCCTCAAGGCCGACTGGTTCGCCAAGGTCGATCCGCTGACCGCGCCGCCCGCAGACGGCAACGCCCTGCCCACCGACATGCAGGTGGTGGGCGCGGTGCAGCGCGCGGCGGGCCCCGATACGGTGATCATGTCGGCGGCGGGCACCATGCCGGGTGAGTTGCACAAGCTGTGGAAGGCGGGGCGGCCCGGCAGCTATCACATGGAATACGGGTTTTCCTGCATGGGTTACGAGATCGCGGGCGCAATGGGCATCAAGCTGGCCGAACCCGACCGCGACGTGATCTGCATGTTGGGCGATGGCAGCTATATGATGGCCAATTCCGAGCTGGCCACGGCGGTGATGATGGGCGTCAAGATCACGTTGGTGATAACCGATAATCGCGGTTTTGGCTGTATCAACCGGTTGCAGATGGGCACCGGCGGGGCCGAGTTCAACAATCTGCTGGACACGGCGGTGCATGAAAATCCGTCGAATATCGACTTTGCCGCCCATGCCGGGGCGATGGGGGCGGCGGCGGTGCATGTGGCCTCGACCGAAGAACTGGAAAGCGCTCTGGTGCGCGCGCGCGATGCGGCCGGGCCTTTCGTGGTGGTGATCGACACCGACCCCTATCCCAGCACCGAATATGGCGGCAGCTGGTGGGAGGTGGGCGTGCCCGAGGTCTCGACCCGGCCCGAAGTCCGCGCCGCGCGCAAAACGCATGAGGCCGGTCTGGCCGCGCGGGACGGGTAGGGCATCATGTGGGATCCTTTCAAGGTGCAATCACCGCATTTTCGCCCGCTCTGGATCCGGTCCATGATCGTGGGCTTCACGCTGGCCTGGGCCGGGTTCGAGGCCTGGAACGGCAATCTGATCTGGGCGGCGGTGTTCGGCGCGGCGGGGCTTTATTGCCTCTATCAGTTTTTCATCGCCTTCGATCCTGACGGTGGCGAAGGGCGGGATGAATGATGCCGGATCTTTTGCGCAAACCCCTGGGCGGGGCCGGCAAGACCCATGACATAACGCCAGAGAGCGCGGGCTGGGGCTATGTCGGCTTTGGCCTCTACCGGCTGGCACCGGGCGAGACGGCGGCGGAGGCGACCGGCGACCGCGAGGCCATATTGGTGCTGGTCGAGGGCAAGGCACAGATCACAGCCGCCGGGCAGGATTTCGGCGAGATGGGCGACCGGATGGATGTGTTCGAGAAAACGCCGCCCGCTTGCCTTTATGTGCCGGATGGCAGCGATTGGACCGCCACCGCCACCACCGACTGCACGCTGGCCATCTGCACCGCACCGGGCAGGGGCGGGCACTCCGCGCAGATCATCGGCCCGACAGGCATCAGCCTTGAGGAACGCGGCAAGGGCACCAATACGCGGTATATCAACAATATCGCGATGGAGGGGCGTGACGTGGCCGACAGCCTGCTGGTGACCGAGGTGTTCACGCCGTCGGGGCATTGGTCCTCCTACCCGCCGCACCGCCATGACGAAGATAATTTCCCCGATATGACCTATCTGGAGGAAACCTATTACCACCGCCTGAACCCGGCGCAGGGCTTTGGCATTCAGCGCGTTTTCACCGAGGATGGCACGCTGGACGAGACCATGGCGGTGGCCAATCACGATGTCGTGCTGGTGCCGCGCGGGCATCACCCCTGCGGCGCGCCCTATGGCTATGAGATGTATTACCTCAATGTCATGGCCGGGCCCTTGCGCAAATGGCGCTTTGCCAATCACCCCGATCACGACTGGATCTTCCAGCGCGACGCCGCAAAATAATTCCGCAATCCTGCCAAGGATCTCCGCATCGCGCGCGTCTTAAGCTATGACATGCGCATGAATGTGAGTGACGAAGATCTGGCCGGGGCTGCCGCCGCTGGCGATGCCGACGCTTTTGCGGTGCTTTTGGCAAGCCACTATGACAGGCTCTTTGGTCTGTGTTTCCGGCTGACCGGCAACCGGGCCGAGGCCGAGGATCTGTGTCAGGATATCTGCGTCGTTCTGCCCAAGAGGATCAGCAGCTATCGCGGCGGGTCCAAGGTCACCACCTGGCTCTACCGGGTCGCGGTGAACGCCGCGATCGACCGCCGCCGCAAATCCGCGAGCTATGCAAAGGCGCTGAACGGATGGGGCGATTGGGAAATCGGGCGTCAGGCCGCCATCGCCGAGGAACGGGACCAGTTCGGTTGGCTCCAAACCGCGATGGGGCAACTCAGCGAGACGCTGCGCGACACGCTGGCGCTGGTGCTGGATGATCTGACCCATGCCGAGGTGGGCGAGATATTGGGCGTTTCCGAGGGCACCGTCAGCTGGCGAATATCCGAGGCCCGCAAGCGTTTGCGCGAGATGAAAGAAAAGGAGGAGGCCACATGACCTCCGGCAAGGATGACTTCGATCTGGACACGCTGAAAAGCGCGATGGCGGCCGCTACACCGGCCCCCGATGCCGCGCGGCGTGCCGAAAATCTGGCGCGCGCCCAGGAAAATTTCATTGCCGCCCAAGGATTGCCGGTCGAGACCCGTCAAACCTCCATACGTCCCGAAAAGCGGGGCATTTTACATGGAGTATTTGAAATGATCATGACCAGAACCATGGCCGGTCTCACCGCCACCACGGCAATTGTCGCCGTCGGCCTGTTATATTTCACCCCCCTGGGTCAGGATTTGACGCGTGACCGTATCCCCTTGCCCGAAACCGGGGCCACGCTTGACCCGCAAGTGCCGGTTGTCGTCGATGCCGGGCCGGACGCACCGGATGCGGAAGCCTCAGAGATGGCCGTGCAGACGCCGCCGGTTCTGGTCGATGCGTTGCGCGAAGAGGCCCGCGAGGCCTTCGACGGCCGCGTGATGACCGAGGCCGAGGCCCCGCCGCCCCTGCCATCGCCCGCGCCCACGGCCCGCGACCAGGTTTCCGGCGGGCTGGGGGGGCTGACCGGTTCGGCCCCCGGCAACAGCGCCGCGATTTCGCAGTTGGGTTATGGCACGGCCACCGCCATCGTCGCGCCCGATCCCTATTTCGCGCCGCCCGAGGCCAATAGCGAAGAGTTCGCCAATGAAGATGACAACCCGCTGCGGGTGACGGCAGAGGATCCGGTCTCGACCTTTTCGATCGACGTCGATACCGCCGCCTATTCGATCATCCGCTCCTCCCTGCAGCGCGGGCAATTGCCGCCGCGCGATGCCGTGCGGATCGAGGAGATGGTGAATTATTTCCCCTATGATTACGCGGCCCCGTCCGAGGATGACATCAGCCCGTTCCGCCCCACCGTGAACGTGTTCCAGACCCCCTGGAACCCTGACACGCGGCTGGTGCATATCGGGCTTCAGGGCGAGATGCCCCTGATCGAGGATCGCCCGCCGCTCAATCTGGTGTTCCTGATCGACACCTCTGGCTCGATGAACGACCCCGCGAAACTTCCGCTTCTGGTGCAGAGCTTCCGGTTGATGCTGGATGAATTGAACCCGGAAGATCAGGTGGCGATCGTGGAATATGCGGGCTCTGCCGGGGTTGCGCTGGCCCCGACGCCCGCATCAGACCGCGCCGCCATCACCCGTGCCCTGATCGGTCTGGGGGCCGGCGGCTCGACCAACGGGCAGGGCGGGCTGGAACAGGCCTATGCGATTGCCGGTGAGATGTCTGACGACGGCGAGGTGTCCCGCGTGATCCTGGCCACCGATGGCGATTTCAATGTCGGCATCTCGGACCCGGAGGCGCTGACCGATTACATCTCGGAGCAACGCGAAACCGGCATCTATCTTTCGGTGCTGGGTTTCGGGCGCGGCAATCTGCAGGATGACACGATGCAGGCGCTGGCGCAGAACGGCAATGGCACGGCGGCCTTCATCGACACCCTGAACGAGGCGCAGCGCGTGCTGGTCGATCAATTGTCGGGCGCGCTTTACCCGATTGCCGATGACGTCAAGATCCAGGTCGAATTCAACCCCGCCGTGATCGCCGAATACCGCCTGATCGGCTATGAAACCCGGGCGCTCGCGCGCGAGGATTTCAACAATGACGCGGTCGATGCCGGTGAATTGGGCGCAGGCCATTCGGTCACCGCGATCTATGAGGTCACACCGGTGGGCAGCCCCGCCCGCCTGACCGATCCGCTGCGCTACAACGCGGCGGAAACCGGTGAGGTGCCCGAGGATGTGGCCACCGAGCTTGGCTTCATCCGCCTGCGCTGGAAGGAACCCGGGGCCGAGGAGAGCCAACTGATCGATTTCGCCATCACCGATACTGACAGCGCAGGCACCGAAGCCGAATTCGCCGCCGCTATCGCGGGTTTCGGGCAGCTTCTGCGCGGCTCGGATTTCCTGGGCGACTGGAGCTACGACGATGCCATCGCGCTCGCCAATGCCAATCGCGGCGTGGATGCGTTCGGCTACCGCAACGAGGCGGTGCAATTGATGCGCTTGGCGGAAAGCCTCTCACAAGACTGACGTCGCCCTTATTGGCAGGAAGAAAATCGAGCAGCCCCTCTGCCCGGCCCCCGGAGGATCCGCCCCCCTCCGGGGCTCCAGTTTGCCCTTTCCTTTTCATCTTGGTGAAAATACCTCAGGGGGTGCGGGGGACAGCGTCCCCCGCGGATCGGCGCGCCGCAGGCGCGTCGAAACCGACCTCAAAACCGGTCGCGCAAGGAAAACCAGACCATCCCCAGAACCAGCAGTGGCCATCGCAACGCCGCACCGCCCGGAAAACGCGGGGTCGGGACCCTTGCCATCGCGTCAAACCGCTCCGCCTGACCCGCAATCGCCTCCGCCGCGATCTGACCCGCCAGCGTCGCCATCGCCACGCCGTGCCCGGAATAGCCTGACAGGCTCAGGGTATTGCCCGCCAGCCGCTCGAAATGCGGCATCCGGTTCATGGTGATGCCCAATGTGCCGCCCCAGGCATGTGTGATCCCGACCCCCTTGAGTTGCGGAAACACATCCTCCAGCGGCCGTCGCACCGCCGCCGCGATGTCGCGCGGAAACCGGTAGCGATAGCTTTCGGTGCCACCGAAAAGCAGCCGGTGATCGTCGGAAAAGCGGAAATAATTCACCACGAATTTGCTGTCGGCCACGGCGTGGTTGCCGCGAATGATCTCTTCCTGGTGCGCCGCGCCCAGAGGTTCGGTTGCAACCACGTAATTGTTGATCGGCATGACGCGGGCCGCCACTTTGGGGTCCAGCCCGCCGAGATACCCGTTGCAGGCCAGCACGACATGGGCCGCGCGGATACGCGCGGCATCGGTCTCGACAATCGCCGGATCGCCCTTGGTCAGCCGGGTCACCCGCGCCCCCTCGAATATCCGCGCGCCCGCGCCCGTGGCCAACCGGGCCAGCCCAAGCGCCAGTTCCAGAGGGTCGATATGGCCAGCACCGGTGTCCAGCGTGCCGCCGTGATAGGCGGGCGAGGCGACCAGTTCCCGAAGCGCCTCCCGGTCCAGAAACCGGATCTTGTCATAGCCGTAGTCGCGCTGCAATTTCTCGGCATAGGCACGATAATCCGGCACATAGCGCGCCCGGTGGGCAGCATGGATCACACCGGGATGAAAATTCGCATGCACCTCGTCGCGCGTGGCCACATCGCGCACGAGGTCAATGGATTGATTGGCGATGTCCCAAAGTGCGCGGGCATGATCCATGCCCACCATCTTTTCCAGCGCATCCTGATCCAGCCGCTGACCCTGACCCACCTGACCGCCATTGCGCCCTGAGGCACCGAAGCCCACGCGCGAGGCCTCCAGCAGCACCACGTCAAGCCCGCGCGCCGCCAGATGCCAGGCCGCCGACAGCCCGGTATAGCCGCCACCGATGACGCAGACATCGCAGCTCAGATCACCCTTGGCCGCCGGATAGCGGGGCAGGGTGGTGGCCGCATGGGCGTAGTAGGAGGGGGGGTATTCCCCCAGCCTGTCATTGACGGTCAGCAAAT
>CAXBGQ010000003.1:0-38631 GCA_963975135.1 uncultured Nioella sp.
CCCCATCACCATCGCCGCACTTACGCCCGCAGGCACCGCGACGGCCAGCGCGAAACTGTCGAGCCAGAGCAAGAGACGATAGCGGCTTTCGACCAAATGAGCGGTGAAAAACACAAAAAGGGCGGCGACGCAGGCAATGAGGATATAGTTGGGATTGCCCAGCCAGAACACCGGGTTGCGGTCCAAAAGCACATCCCGCAGCGTGCCGCCGCCGACCGCCGTCAGGCAGGCGATAAAGGCAAAGCCCACGATGTCGAGTTGTTGGCGCGAGGCCACAAGCGCGCCGGTCAGCGCAAAGATCAGCACTGAGGCGTAATCGAGCAGGATGAGCGCGCTCATCCTTTGGCCTTGCTTGGCTTGTAGGGGGCCATACCGGCGCGGGCCAGTTCATCGGCGCGCTCGTTCTCGGGGTGGCCGGCATGGCCCTTGACCCATTCCCAGGTCACGTCATGGCGCGCTTGCGCGGCGTCGATGCGTTGCCACAGATCGACATTCTTCACCGGTTTCTTCGCCGCCGTGCGCCAATTGTTCCGTTTCCAGCTGTGAATCCAGGTGGTGACACCGTTTTTCACATAGGCGCTGTCGGTCACGATGGTCAGGGCCGAGGGCCGGGTCAGGCTTTCCAGCGCCGCGATGGCGGCCAGAAGCTCCATCCGGTTATTGGTCGTGTCGGCCTCGCCGCCCTGCAATTCGCGGGTCTTGACCACCGTGTCGCCCTCGCGCGCGATCAAGAGCGCGCCCCAGCCACCGGGGCCGGGATTGCCCGAACAGGCCCCGTCAGTATAGGCAAAAAGATCAGGCACGGGCGGTCATCAGGATGAAAGGGTCCACATTTCCGGCCAGGCCCGGTGCCTCGTCGGTCACCGCCGTGATAGCAGAGAACCCCGCGATGCCAAGGGCTTGGCGCAATTCCGCTTCGGAATAATAGCTGTAGAACCGCCCGAGGCTGTCGCGGCCCTCACCAGTGCCCAGTTTGAGACCCAGAAAGAGGATACCCCCCGGCAGCAGCGCCCGGTGACAGGCACCCAGATGGCGGGGAAAATCGGCGCGCGGGGCATGCAGCAGGCTGAAGCTGGCCCAAATGCCATCATAGCAGGCCGCGTCTTTCAGATCGTCGAACGTGGCCAGCCGGGCATCGACGCCACGGGCGCAGGCGGCCTCAACGAAATCGGGGGTGGCGTCAAAGGCGGTGACGCGAAACCCCGCCGTCTGCATGGTCTCTGCATGCAGCCCCGGCCCGCAGCCGAGATCGAGGATATGGCCACCCGGCACCACCGCGCCCAGAAAGCCCGCTAACGCATCCTCCTGCGCCTTGGCGGGTTTGATATTGGCATATTCCCCGGCGCGCGCGCTGTAGATCCCGATGGTTTCGCGGTCGGTCATGTCGCGGCACCCCGGGCCGGGGTGCCCGCGCGGGCCCGAACATGGCGCGCGATGGCCATCGCCTCCTGACCGGTCGTGAAAAGCTGCCCGTAGGGCGAGACATGCAGTGAGCAGAAATAAAGGCCATCGGCGGCGGTCGGTCCCCCACTGATACGGGCTTGGCCCCGGTCATCCAGCGCGGCGCAATCCGCCCCCAAGAGCGGGCGCAGATCGACCGTGTATCCGATTGCGGCGATAATGGCGTCATAAGGCTGCGCGGTACCGTCCGTGAATTTCACCGCCCCTCCCTCCAGCTCTGCAACGCCGGGCCTGACCGTGATCCGCCCCGTCTTGATCGCGCCAAGCGCGCCGACATCGATCATCGGAATGCGCGCGTCTTCGTGGACCATCGCCGCCGGGCCCTTGGTCATGGGGCTAAGCCCGTAATCCTCGGGCCGTCCAATCGCCATCCGCAGCACCGGGGCGGTCAGCCGGTCGGCCATTTTGTATCCCAGAACCCTTGTCAGCGTCCCATAGGAGGTGATCGGGATCCCAAAGAGCTGCTTGGGCAGGATATTGACCGCCCCGCGCACTGATAGATCGACCTCGACCCCTGCATTGGCCAGATCCAGCGCAATATCGCCCCCGGAATTGCCGAACCCCACGACCAAAACGCGCTTGCCCGCGAAGGGGGCCGCATTGCGATAGGCGCTGGAATGCAGGATCGGGCCGTTGAAACTGCCGGGCCAGTCGGGCGCGCGGGGTGCGCCGTTGATGCCGGTGGCAATCACCACGATATCAGCCTCGTTTTGACCTTGATCGTGGCTCACTCGCCAGCCTTCCCCATCCCGGGCCACGTCCGTCACATCACAGCCGAATCGCGGCGCAAGACCATGGTGGTGCGCATAATCCTCGAAATATGCGATCACCTCCGTCAGGGCAGGGTAGCGACCGGTATGGGCGGGGAATTTCAGCCCCGGCAACCCCGACCGCCCCCGGCTGGTATGCAGGTGCAGACAATCGTAATGCCGTCGCCAGCTGTCACCGACCTTCTCGCCGCGATCCAGCAACTCGACCCCGACGCCCACCTCCTTCAGGCAGGCCGCAGCGGCCAGCCCGGCCGGTCCGGCTCCGATGATGACGGCTTTCATGGCGCTGTTCCTCCTTGCTGTCAGAATTGCTCACTGAGCCGAAACCGGCGGCTATCCGGCCACCTGACGCAGCGCACGGGGCACCTTGAACTCGACATTCTCCACGGCGGTCTCGACATATTCCACCGTCACGTCGAACCGCGCGCGAAAGGCGTCGATAACTTCATTGACCAGAACTTCGGGGGCCGAGGCCCCGGCGGTGACGCCGACCGACCCGATCCCTTCCAGCGCGCGCCAGTCGATATTCGCGGCCCGCTGCACCAGCTGGCTATAGGCGCAGCCCGCCTTTGCCCCGACCTCGACCAGCCGCCTGCTGTTTGATGAATTGGGCGCACCCACCACAAGGATCGCATCGACCTTTGGCGCAATGGCCTTGACCGCCGCCTGCCGGTTGGTGGTGGCGTAGCAGATGTCTTCCTTATGCGGCCCGATGATGGCGGGGAACCGCGCCTGAAGCGCCGCGACAATGGTCGCGGTATCATCGACCGAGAGCGTGGTCTGCGTGATGAAAGCCAGCTTTTCGGGATCGCGCGGAGTGAGACGTGCGACATCCTCTTCGGTCTCGACCAGCAGCACCTCGCCTTCGGGCAATTGCCCCATCGTGCCCACGGTTTCGGGATGCCCGGCATGGCCGATCATCACCATCTGCAGGCCGCCGGAATGGTGGCGCTCGGCCTCGATATGGACTTTTGAAACCAGCGGGCAGGTGGCATCGACATAGACCATGTTGCGCGCACGCGCCGCCTCGGGCACCGATTTCGCCACCCCATGCGCCGAAAAGATCACCGGCCGGTCATCGGGGCAATCGTCCAGCTCCTCGACAAAAATCGCCCCCTTGGCGCGCAGATCGTCAACGACGTATTTGTTGTGCACGATCTCGTGGCGGACATAGACCGGCGCGCCCCATTTCTCCAACGCCATTTCCACGATCTTGATGGCGCGGTCGACGCCGGCGCAGAACCCGCGCGGGGCGGCCAGATAGAGGGTGAGGGGCGGTTTGGTCATGGGCGTGGCCTCGGGTTCAAAGCGTGGCCCAGAGGTAATCGGCGCGCACCCTGCCGTCCAGTGGCAACCGAAATGTCAGAATTCCCGTCTTGCGGGCCCCGCGCGCCCTCCCCCGCACGAATGTGACTTGCAGCCCGCCGCGCTGGTGGTGTTGAGTGATCTATCAACGAAAGGAACTCCGCATGCTGATGCCCCGCCAGAAAACCCCCGATCTGCAATTGCCTACACTGGATGGCGCGGGGTTTGACCTGTCGGCTGAGACCGGCGAACGCGGCACGGTCCTGTGTTTCTATCGCGGCCTGCATTGCCCGCTCTGCATCCGATACCTGACCGAACTGGAAGCCCATATCGCCAAATTCGCCGAACGCGGTGTCGGTTGTGTGGCGATTTCCTCGGACGGTCAGGACCGCGCCCGCGCGATGGCCGACAGGGTCGGGGGCGGCACGCTGCGTTATGCCTACGATCTGCCGCTGGGTGTCGCGCGCGACTGGGGGCTTTATATCTCGACCGGACGCGGCAAGACCTCGATCGGGATCGAGGAGCCGGCGCTTTTCGCCGAACCGGGCCTGTTCTTGGTAAATCCCGACCAGAGCCTATATTACATGTCGGTGCAGACGATGCCGTTTGTGCGCCCGCATATCGCAGAGCTTCTGGGCGCGGTCGATTTCGCGATTGCAAACAGCTACCCCGCACGCGGAGAATATGACGGGCCGGTTTGAAAAGGGGACTTGCGTGACCGAACGGCGCGACCACTGGCAAACGGTTTACCAGACCAAAGACCCTGATAGCGTAAGCTGGTATCAGGATGACCCAAAGCTGTCGGTTGACTTGATCACCGGCCAAACCGGGCCTGAACATTCTGTGGTCGATGTCGGCGGCGGGGCCTCGCATCTGCCCGATGCTCTGCTGGCGGCGGGATATCGCAATCTGACGGTGCTGGATCTGTCGGGCGCGGCATTGTCCGCGTCGCGCGACCGCATCGGCGGGCCATCCGCGCATGTCACCTGGATCGAGGGTGATGTGACGCTTTGGACGCCGGATCGGGCCTATGATCTGTGGCATGACCGGGCGGTGTTTCATTTCCTGACCGAGAGGGATGATCAGGCGCGGTATCTGGCGGTGATGGCCCAAGCGCTGACCCCCGGCGGGATCGCGGTGATCATGACCTTTGCCGAGGATGGCCCCGAAAAATGTTCCGGTCTGCTGGTGCAGCGCTATGCCCCGAAGGCTCTGGCGGCGCGCATCGAGGCTTTGGTGCCGGGCATGTTCGAGCCAAAGGAAGTCGGGCGATTTACGCATGTCACGCCGGGCGGCGGTGAGCAGCGGTTCCAATACAGCCTGTTTCGCAAAACCGGGGCCTGAAACGAAAACGCCCCGGCGCGCGGCCGGGGCGGGTTTGGTGGCGGTCAGAAAGGCTCAGCTTTCTTCGGCCTCATATGCCTCACGGTCCATCACGCGCGGCTCGCGCGGCGGGCGGCCCACCACATCTTTCAGCTCATCCAGCTCGATGAAATTATCGGCCTGACGGCGCAGATCATCGGCGATCATCGGCGGCTGGCTGCGGATGGTGGATACCACCGAAACGCGCACGCCCTTACGCTGCAGCGCGGCCACCAGCGGGCGGAAATCGCCATCGCCGGAAAACAGCACGATGTGATCGACATGCGGCGCGATCTCCATCGCATCCACCGCCAGCTCGATATCCATGTTGCCTTTTACTTTGCGGCGGCCCTGGCTGTCGACGAATTCCTTGGCCGGTTTGGTGACCATGTTGAATCCGTTGTAGTGCAGCCAGTCGACCAGCGGCCGGATCGGCGAATAGTCGTCATTTTCCAAAAGCGCGGTATAGTAGAACGCCCTCAGAAGCTTGCCGCGTTGCATGAATTCCTTGCGCAGCAGCTTGTAGTCGATATCGAACGCCAGCGCTTTCGCTGCCGCGTAGAGGTTCGAGCCGTCAATAAACAGCGCCAACCTTTCGTCCCGATAAAACATATGTGTGGTCCCGTGAGTAGAATGGCATCGACCGCAAACCGTGAGTGTGAAATGAAATGGCAAATGATTACGATCGACAATCCTAACGAAGATAAAGGGTCAAATCCAGTTTGCAACGTTCGGTCTGTATCAAAACCCATACAAAGGCGCTGGTTGCTGTGGGGTCGAACCTGACCTCTGCGGCCGGGCCGCCGGAAAAAACTGTGGCTGACGCGATTTGGGCGGTGGGGCAGGCCACGGGTGCCGCGCCGGTGGTGTCGCGGTTTTATCGCACGCCGGCCTTTCCGGCCGGATCGGGGCCCAGTTTCGTCAATGCGTGTTTCGCGCTGGATTGGGTCGGCAGCGCGGCGGATCTGTTGGAAATCCTGCACGGCATCGAGGCTGATTTCGGTCGGGTGCGCGGGCAAAGATGGGCCGCGCGGGTGCTGGATCTGGATCTGTTGGCCCTGGGCGCGCAGGTTCTGCCCGACGCTGACACCCATGCCGCGTGGCGGCGGATGGACCTGACCGACGCCGGATCGCAGACGCCGCCCACCCTGATTCTCCCCCATCCCCGGCTTCAGGAACGTGGCTTCGTGCTGGTGCCCCTGGCCGATATCGCCCCCGATTGGTGCCACCCGGAGACCGGTCTCAGCGTCGCACAAATGCGCGATGCGCTGGCCCCTGCCGATCTGGTCGAAATCGCGCCGCTGTCCGGGCAATGAGGGCCTTGTCAATCCCCCTTGTGGTGGATAGATAGGCACCTCGCGTTTCGTCAGGAAACAAAGCCTCGGAGATATCATATGGCCCGCGTGACGGTTGAAGATTGCGTTGACAAGGTTCCGAACCGGTTCGAACTGGTGATGCTTGCCGCCCATCGGGCGCGCGAAATCACGGCAGGGTCGCCTCTGACCATCGACCGCGACAATGACAAGAACCCGGTCGTGTCCTTGCGTGAGATCGCCGATGAAACGCAGCTGGCCGATGATCTGCGCGAACGCCTGATCGAGTCGAACCAGACCCAGATCGAGGTCGATGAACCTGAAGAGGACGCCATGGCGCTTCTGCAAGGCGTCGAGGCGGACCGCCCTGCCGCCGATGATATGTCGGAAGAGCAGATGCTGCGCCAGCTGATGGAAGCACAAGGCCAGCGCTGAGCCTCAACCCCGGGGGGCAGGCCCATCATGATTGATGTCGATGACCTGCTGAGCCTGGTGCGCAATTACAACCCGAAGACCAACGAGGCCCTGCTGCGCGGGGCCTATGGTTATGCTGAAAAGATGCATGCCGGTCAGACCCGCCGCTCGGGCGAGCCATATTTCACGCATCCCGTGGCCGTGGCCGCGATCCTGACCGAACAGCGGCTGGATGACGCCACCATCGCCACCGCGCTTTTGCATGACACGATCGAGGATACCAAGGGCACCTATACGGAAGTGGCCAAGATGTTCGGCACCGATGTGGCCGAACTGGTCGATGGCGTCACCAAGCTGACCAATCTGCAACTCTCCAGCCGCGAAACCAAGCAGGCCGAAAATTTCCGCAAGCTCTTCATGGCGATGTCCAAGGATCTGCGCGTCATTCTGGTCAAGCTGGCCGACCGGCTGCACAACATGCGCACGATCCGCCATATGCGTACCGACAAGCAGGCGCAAAAGGCGCATGAGACGATGGATATCTATGCGCCGCTGGCCGGTCGCATGGGGATGCAATGGATGCGCGACGAGTTGGAGGATCTGTCCTTTTCGGTGCTCAACCCCGATGCGCGCAAATCCATCATGCGGCGTTTCGTGGTGCTGCAAAAGGAATCGGGCGATGTGATCCCGAAAATCACCGACGATATCGAGGCGGTGATGGACAAACACGGCGTCACCGGCCAGGTCTTTGGCCGCGCCAAGAAACCGTTTTCGATCTGGCGCAAGATGCAGCAGAAGGAAATGGCATTCTCGCGGCTGTCCGACATCTACGGCTTTCGCGTGATCACCGAGACCGAGGATGATTGCTACCGCGTGATGGGGGCCATTCACCAGCGCTGGAAATCGGTGCCGGGCCGCTTCAAGGACTATATCAGCCAGCCGAAATCGAACGGCTACCGGTCCATTCACACCACCGTTTCGGGGCGCGACGGCAAACGGGTCGAGGTGCAGATCCGCACCCGCCAGATGCACGAGGTCGCGGAATCCGGCGTGGCGGCGCATTGGTCCTACAAGGATGGCGTGCGCGCCGAAAACCCCTTTGCCGTCGATCCCGCGACCTGGCTAGCCAGCCTCAGCGAGCGGTTCGAGATGGCCGAGGATCACGACGAGTTTCTCGAACACGTCAAGATGGAAATGTATTCCGATCAGGTGTTCTGCTTCACCCCCAAGGGCGATGTGGTGAAGCTGCCAAAGGGCGCGACGCCTCTGGACATGGCCTATGCCATTCACACAAGGATCGGGCATAACTGCGTCGGGGCCAAGGTCGATGGCATCCGGGTGCCGCTGTGGACCCGGCTGAAAAATGGCCAGTCGGTCGAGATCATGACCGCCGAGGGCCAGACCCCGCAGGCCAGCTGGATCGACATCGTCACCACCGGGCGCGCCAAGGCCGCCATCCGCCGGCTTTTGCGCGAAGAAGACCGGGGCCGCTATATCCGGCTGGGTAAGGAACTGGCGCGTGTGGCGTTTGAACATGTCGGCAAGAAAGCCACCGACAAGGCGCTGAAAACCGCGGCCAAGACGCTGAACCTGCCAAGCGGCGATGAGGTGCTTGCACTGATCGGGGCCACCGAGATTTCGGCGCGCGAGGTTGTGGCCGCGCTCTACCCTGAACTGATGCGCGACCGCGATCAGGAAGAGGGCGTTCCGCGCGCGGTCATCGGTCTGCCGGCGGGTGCCGAGGTCAACCGCGCGCAATGCTGTCAACCGGTGCCCGGCGAACGCATCGTGGGCGTGCCCTACAAGGGGCGCGGCCCGATTTTGCACGCCATCCACTGCCCGGCGCTGGCCGATCTGGATGCCATGGCCAATGATTGGATTGACGTGCATTGGACCGAAGGCCGTCATGCCGCCGTTCACAATGTCACGATCAACATCACCATGAGCAATGATAAAGGCGTGCTGGGACGCATCTGCACATTGATCGGAGAGCAGAACGCCAATATCTCGGACCTGCACTTCATTGACAGGAAGCCGGACTTTTTCCGCCTTCTTGTTGATGTAGAAGTAAGAGACGCAGAGCATTTATTTGCCGTGATGATGGCTGTTGAGGCCGATAGCGATGTTGCCATGCTGGAGCGGTTCCGCGACCTGGACCGGCGCCCCTGACGCGTGACGAAATGAATTGGAGGGCGAACACCCAATGGTGTTCCGACGCAGAGATGCCCGCCCCTGGCTGACAGTGGTTGCGCACTGGTTTTACCCGCGGGGCGGGTGGGGCCGGGCCATCCAGTATATCCGCCACCGTCTGCACCGCCTGCCGGGCACGCCCGAATCCATCGCGCGTGGCATCTTTGCCGGGGCCTTCACCGTATTCACGCCGTTTTACGGGCTGCATTTTGTCATTGCCGCTTTGCTGGCGCGGGTGATGCGCGGAAATATTCTTGCGGCCCTTCTGGCCACCTTTATCGGCAACCCGCTGACTTATGTGCCCATCGCGCTGATTTCTCTGGAAACCGGGAATGTTCTGTTGGGCGGGCCGGTCACCGGCGGGCGTGTCGGCCAGGGGCTTGGCCAGGCCTTTGTCGGCGCATGGCGGGATTTGCAGCATAACTTCCTGGCCATGTTCACCGATCGCGTCGCCAATTGGGATGAGCTGGCGGTGTTTTACGACGCCGTGTTTTACCCGTTCATGATTGGCGGCATCATCCCCGGGCTGATTGTCGGCATCATCTGCTATTATCTGTCGGTGCCGGTGATCCGCGCCTATCAGCAGCGCCGTATTGCCAAGCTGCGCGCGAAAGTAGAGAAACTGAAGGCTCAGGCGCAGCAACGGGCAGACTGACGCCCGACAAGTAGACGGAGCCTTGGCCATGACCCATCTTCCCCGGCTCGGGGTGAATATCGACCACGTTGCCACGGTGCGCAACGCGCGCGGCGGCATGACCCCCGATCCGGTGCGCGCGGCCCTTTTGGCGGAAACGGCCGGGGCCGATGGCATCACCGCGCATCTGCGCGAGGATCGCCGCCATATCTCGGATGCCGATATCGAAAACCTGATGGCGGCGCTGAGCGTTCCGTTGAATTTCGAGATGGCGGCCACCGATGAGATGCAGGCCATCGCGCTGCGCCACAAACCGCATGCCGTCTGCATCGTGCCCGAAAAGCGTGAGGAACGCACGACCGAGGGCGGGCTGGAGGTTGCGCGCGAGGAAAACCGGCTGGCCCATTTCATCGCGCCGCTGCGCGAAGCGGGGGCCCGTGTCTCGATCTTCATCGCCGCCGACCGCCGCCAGATCGAGGCCGCAAACCGAATTGGGGCCGAAGTGATCGAGCTGCACACAGGGGCCTATTGCGATGCCCATCATGAGGGCCGGATGAAGGACCGCGACCGCGAGCTTGAAGCCCTGCGGGAGATGTCGAGCTTTGCCCATGCGCTGGGGTTGGAGGTTCATGCCGGTCACGGGCTGACCTATGACACCGTCGGGCCGGTGGCGGGTTTTCCTGAGGTGCGCGAGCTGAATATCGGGCATTTTCTGATTGGCGAGGCAATATTCCGCGGGCTCGCGCCGGCGATGGCCGAAATGCAGCGCGTGATCGCAGAGGCGCGGACGTGAGGCTGCTGGCCCTCCTCGCCGCGCTCATCACGGTCTCGGCCCTGGTGTTTCTGGGCTATGGCGCGCTCTTTTCCAGCCCCGGCATCATCCGCCAATACACCCGCGCCCGGCGTTGGTTCGATGGCAGTTTTGCCCTGTTGTTCGGCGCGGCAGGGGTGAAAATTCTGACGGCGCGGTTGACGTGACCGGGTCGGGGCCAATCAGGGGGCTGGCCGCCCCCCGCGACATTTCGGGTCGCAATGGCGCGCGTGCGCGCCGCCGCATCGACATTGTCGAAAGGGGGCTGCGATGATCCTGGGCGTCGGCACCGATCTGGCCAATATAGACCGTATCGAGGGCACGCTGGAGCGCTTTGGCGACCGGTTCCGCGCCCGCGTGTTCACCGAGATCGAACAGGCCCGTGCCGAACGCACACAGGCACCGGCCGCCAGTTACGCCAAACGGTGGGCCGCCAAAGAGGCCTGTTCCAAGGCGCTTGGCACCGGGTTGCGCATGGGGATCGCGTGGAAGGACATGGCAGTGACCAATTTGCGCACCGGCCAGCCCATTATGCATGTCACGGGATGGGCAGAGGAGCGCTTGATCGCCATGACCCCCGAAGGCATGGAGGCCACGATCCATGTCAGCCTGACCGACGACCACCCCTGGGCGCAGGCATTCGTGGTGATCTATGCGATGCCCGCGGGCAAGGGCTGGTATCCGCTGCCGCCCACGCCGCCCGGGCGGTCGCTTGCTTGACTCCCGACGCGGCAAGGCTCATGTCAAAACCCCAACAGGCGCGATGAAAACGAGGCACGAAAAATGGCAGCAGCAGCCCAGAAGAAAGACGGCATTTGGGAAACCGTCAAGACGGTCGTCTACGCGCTTTTGATCGCGGGCGTGTTCCGCACCCTCTTCTTCCAGCCCTTCTGGATTCCCTCGGGATCGATGAAGGACACGCTCCTGATCGGGGATTTCCTGTTTGTTAACAAGATGGCCTATGGCTATTCGCGCTATTCCTGCCCGTTTGCGCTCTGCCCGATTTCGGGGCGTATCTGGGGGGCTGAGCCGGAACGCGGCGATGTCATCGTGTTTCGCCATCCGGTGAACGGCAATGACTTCATCAAACGGGTGGTCGGCCTGCCGGGTGACACCGTGCAGGTGCGCAACGGCGTGCTTTATGTGAACGGCCAGGCCGCCACGCTGGAGCCCCAAGAACCCTTCAGCGAGACCTTTGAACCGCAGGGCCCGCAGGGGCACCTGCCGCGCTGTTCCAACAGTCCGGTGGGCCGGGGCGGCGAATGCCTGAAGGATCGCTTTACCGAGACCCTTCCGGGTGGCGTGGAACATTCAATCCTCGATATCGAAAGTGGCAGTTTCGGTGACAATACGCCGGTCTTTACCGTGCCCGAGGGGCAGTATTTCGTGATGGGCGATAACCGCGACAACAGCCAGGACAGCCGCTTTCCGCGCTCGATCGGCGGCGTCGGTTTCGTGCCTTTTGAAAACATCATCGGGCGGGCCGATCGCATCATGTTCTCGTCTGCCGGCGAACGCATGGTCTATTTCTGGACCTGGCGGCGGGACAGGTTCTTCCGGGCGGTCGAGTGAAACTGTCTGCCGACCTGCGCGCCTTTTGTGGCCGGTTGGGGCATGAATTTGCCGACCCGGAGCTGTTGATCCGGGCGCTGACCCATGCCTCGCTTTCCTCCGATACCCGGCCTGACAATCAGCGGCTGGAGTTTCTGGGCGATCGGGTGTTGGGGCTGGTGATGGCAGAGGCCGTTCTGGAACAGGATAAATCCGCGCCCGAAGGCCGTCTTGCCCCCCGTTTCAATGCGCTGGTGCGCAAGGAAACATGCGCCGATGTCGCCCGCCAGATTGATCTGGGCGTGGTGCTGAAGCTGGGTAAATCCGAGATGAAGACCGGCGGGCGGCGCAAGGACGCGCTGCTTGGCGATGCGATGGAGGCGGTGATTGCCGCCGTCTATCGCGACGCAGGTCACGCGGCGGCGCGCGATCTGATCCTGCGGCTCTGGGGGTCGCGCGTGGCCGAGGTTGACGAGGACGCCCGCGACGCCAAGACCGCGCTTCAGGAATGGGCGCAGGCCCGCGGTCAGACGCCGCCGGTCTATACCGAACTGCGCAGGGCAGGCCCGGATCACGCACCGGTTTTCACGGTTGAGGCCCGGATGCAATCCGGCGATGCCGCACAGGCCGAGGCTCGATCCAAACGGCAGGCGGAACAGGCTGCGGCGCAGGCGCTGCTGGATCGGCTTGGCGGTGAAAAATCTTCCTGAAGATTTTTTCACGGAAGAATTTTCCAGAAAATTCGCCCGTATTTCGACGTTTCGCAACGGGAACTGGCCACGGGCATGATTTCGCTGTAAATCGCCCTGAACGCAGAATGGATGATCGAACATGACCACGCGCGCGGGCTTTGTCGCCCTGATCGGTGAGCCCAACGCAGGCAAATCCACATTGTTGAACCGGATGGTGGGGGCCAAGGTCTCGATTGTCACCCATAAGGTGCAGACCACGCGGGCCCGCATTCGCGGTGTGGCGATGGAGGGCGATGCACAGATCGTCTTTGTCGATACGCCGGGGCTGTTTCGTCCGCGGCGGCGGTTGGATCGGGCGATGGTCGCTGCAGCCTGGACGGGGGCTGCTGATGCCGATGTGGTGGTTCTGATGATCGAGGCACATCGCGGCGTCACCGCGGGCGTCGAGACCATATTGGAAGGCCTGCGCGAACGCGCCGGGGGCCGCCCTGTGGCCCTGGCCGTGAACAAGATCGACCGGGTGCAGGCCGAGGTGCTGCTGGCGCTGACGCAAGACATGAACGACCGCTACCCGTTTGAGCAGACCTTTCTGATTTCCGCCGAAAAGGGCCATGGTATCGCCGGTCTGCGCAAGTGGCTGGCCGGCGCGTTGCCCGAGGGGCCCTGGCTTTACCCCGAAGATCAGATCGCCGATCTGCCGATGCGGATGATCGCGGCTGAAATGACCCGCGAAAAGCTGACGCTGCGCCTGCATCAGGAACTGCCCTATCAGATGACGGTCGAGACCGAATCCTGGGAGGACCGCAAGGACGGCTCCACCAAGATCGACCAGATCATCTATGTGATGCGCGATGGCCATAAGGGCATTTTGCTCGGCAAGAAGGGCGAGACCATCAAGGCAGTGGGCAAGGCCGCGCGCGAGGAACTGGAGGCGTTTCTGGATCGCAAGGTGCATCTGTTTCTGCAGATCAAGGTGCGCCCCGGTTGGCTGGATGAGGCCGAGCGTTATACCGAGATGGGCCTTGATTTCCGCGATGGTGGCTAAGGTGTGTCGGTCGGATTTGGCAAGGCGGGTGTCATGCGGCTGACGTCGGAGTTTTGGGTTCAGGCCTATCTGGCGCGGCTCAGGCTTTCCGATATTGCCGGGTTCGTGGTGGCGCATGGCGACGATACCGGCGGTGCGGTTCTGATCAAGCTCAACACGCTGGACGGGCAGGCGCGGCTGATGCAGCGTAGTTTCGATCTGATGCGCGGTGAACGCGCCTGGGTGGAACTGATCGCGGGCGATGAGGCGGCGGTCGATGCGTCGGTGGCCCGGCAACGGGAATTTGACCCCGATCTGTGGGTGATCGAGGTCGAGGATCGGGCCGGGCGGCATTTACTGGATCAACCGGGGCTGGATTAGGGCCCGGTTCCGGACGCTCCTTGGCTTTGAGTGTTGCGGTTTTTTAGATCGGGAACGTCTGGCCGGACGGTTGAAGCCTCCGGCGGGAGTATTTTCAGCAAAGAAGAAAACGGGTTGGAGACGGGCCCGGACCCGGTAGGATCGGCAACCATGGAATGGCGGGAAGAGGGCGTTTTGCTGGCCGTGCGCAAACACGGCGAAAATGCCGCGATCATTGAGGTGTTCACCGATGCCCACGGGCTGCATTCGGGCGTTGTGCGCGGCGGTTCCGGGCGGCGGATGGGGCCGATCCTGCAACCCGGCGCGCAACTGGATCTGACTTGGCGGGCGCGGTTGGAGGACCATCTGGGGGCCTTCAGTGTCGAACCGGTAAAACCGCGCGCCGCCGATATTCTGGGCGATGCGCGGGCCTTGGCGGGGCTGAGCGCGGTTTGTGCCCTGTTGCGGTTCACCTTGCCCGATCGCGAGCCGCACCCGGCGCTTTTCGCGCGGTCCGTGGCGCTCCTGGATGCGCTCGGGGCGTCGGGCTGGCCGCGCGCCTATCTCAGATGGGAGCTGGCCTTGCTTGATGAGATGGGGTTCGGACTGGATCTTGGTCGCTGTGCCGTGACCGGGCGCAGCGACGGATTGGCGTTTATTTCACCGCGCACCGGCCGCGCGGTTCATGCCGACAGCGCCGGGGACTGGGCCGACCGCCTGTTGCCGCTGCCCGACAGCCTGCGCCCCGATAGTACCCGGGCCGATCTGGCTGATATTCTGGCCGGGTTGCAGGTGACAGGGCATTTCCTGATGCAGAATCTGGCGCGGGCGCAGGGCGATCGCCCGGTTCCTGCGGCACGGGCGCGGTTTGTCGATCTGCTGGCGCGCCAGCGCGCAGATTGAGGCGCGGCGCAATTCGGTGTGACGGGTCAGGCGGCGATTCGCGCGACAGGTATCGCGTTAACCCAGATCAAGGCAGGGTTTCACGAGGCTGCTATTCTTCCCCGTGCATTTGAAGGTGACTGCGAAACCTGGGAAGGAGAGTCATGATGCGAAAGTATTTTGTAATGACGGCCGTTGTCGTGGTGTTGGCGGGGGCGACCTGCACACCGCAGGAACAGATTTACGGCGGTGCCGCCACCGGCGCACTGATTGGGTTCGGATTGTCCGAACTGCTCGATACCAACACCGGATGGGCGGTTGGTCTGTCGCTTGCGGGGGCCGCTATCGGGGCTGAGGTCGCGCGCAACAATCAGACCGGCCAATGCGCCTATAAGCGGCCAGATGGGCGCGTCGATATCCGGCCCTGCCCACGATACTGATCGTCAGGAGTGCGCCCGATAGTGTCGTCGGGCGCATCGCGTATAACGCCGGGTGATCAGCCAAGCAAACGGCGCGCGATTACCTGTGCCTGAATTTCGGCGGCCCCTTCAAAGATATTGAGGATCCGCGCATCGCACAGGACCCGGCTGATCTTGTATTCCAGCGCAAAGCCATTGCCGCCATGGATTTGCAATCCGTTATCGGCGGCGGCCCAGGCGACGCGGGCACCAAGCAGCTTGGCCATCCCGGCCTCAAGATCGCAGCGTTTGTCATGGTCTTTTTGCCAGGCTGAATAGTAGGTCAGCTGGCGCGCCACCATGATCTCGACGGCCATCATCGCGATCTTGCCGGAGACACGCGGAAACTCGATCAGGGATTTGCCGAATTGTTTGCGGTCCAGCGCGTAGCGCAGCGCCAGGTCCAGCGCGCATTGCGCCACGCCGATGGCGCGGGCGGCGGTCTGGATGCGGGCGGATTCGAACGTCTGCATCAACTGCTTGAAGCCTTGCCCGGTCGCCCCGCCAAGCAGGTTGTCTCCGGCCACCTTGAAGCCGTCAAAGCCAAGCTCGTATTCCTTCATGCCGCGATAGCCGAGCACTTCGATCTCGCCGCCGGTCATGCCGGGGGTCGGGAACGGATCCTCGACAGTGCCGGGGGTCTTTTCGGCCAGGAACATCGAAAGCCCGCGATGGTCGGTGGTGTCGGGGTCGGTGCGCGCCAAGAGCGTCATCACATGGGTGCGCGCGGCATGGGTGATCCAGGTCTTGTTACCGGTCACCTCCCAATCATCGCCGGTTTTCACGGCGCGGGTGCGCAGGCTGCCCAGATCCGATCCGGTATTGGGTTCGGTAAAGACGGCGGTCGGCAGGATCTCGGCGCTGGCGATTTTCGGCAGCCAGTGGTCCTTTTGCGCCTGCGTACCACCGCACAGGATCAGCTCGGCAGCAATTTCCGACCGGGTGCCAAGTGACCCCACGCCGATATAGCCGCGGCTCAGTTCCTCGCTGACCACGACCATCGACGCTTTCGACAGGCCAAAGCCGCCATATTCTTCCGGAATGGTCAGGCCAAAGACCCCCATCTCGGCCAGTTCCTCGATGATCTCCATCGGGATCAGGTCATCGTTGAGATGCCAATCATGCGCGTGCGGCTCCACCTTTTCGCGGGCAAAGCGCAGGAACTGGTCGCGGATCATCTCAAGCTCATCCTCCAGCCCGGTTGCGCCATAGGTCGCGGCCCCGGCCTGATCCTGCATCAGCGCCACCAGCCGGCTGCGCGCGGCCTGGGTGTTGGCGACCTGCGTGAGCGTCACGATCTCATCGGTCATCATGGTGCGCTGCTCATCTTGGCTCAGGCCGATATCTTGCAGGCGCAGAATCTCACCCTGGCTCATCGGAATGCCGCCATAGATCTGCCAGAGATATTCGCCAAATGCGATCTGGTGGATCAGCGCCTCGATCTCGCCGAACTGGCCGTCCGCGGACAGTTTTTCGGCCCAGGCCTGCATCTGGCGCAGCGATTCCACGTAAGTTGCAAGCCAGGCCAGCCCATGCGCGGCAACCTGGTTTTCCTCAAGTTTTGCAGCGGATACGCGCCCATCGACGCTCACCATGGCGCGCATCTTGTCGGTGGCGGTCGCCAGCAAGTCAGCAATCGGCCCCACAGCGGCTCCGGTCAGGGTCAGCAGATCATCCAGAAGGGCGGGGCGGGCGGTATTCGTGGGCATGGCGGCTCCGTCATGGGGCATCGGACATCTCCGGAAATTCGGGTCGCGACCGGGATAATCCTTTCGCAGGTGCAGCGCAAGAATAATTCGTGAAATGACCCGCATGGGACAATTAATGTCGCAGGCAATTCATGGGATGCAGGGTCGGGCAGGGTGGTATAAGGCTCGGATCGTGCATGTCATGAGAGGGCCGCATGGGCGCGATTTTCGATTTGGTTCCGGTGTCCTTATTTGCGCTGGCACTGATGATCACCTTTCTGGGCGGTTTCGTCAAAGGGGCGGTGGGCTTTGCCTTGCCCCTGATCATGATGTCGGGGCTTGGGGCGATCCTGCCACCCGAGATTGCGCTGGCCGGGTTGATCCTGCCTGCGGCTATTGCCAATTGCTGGCAGGCCTTCCGTCAGGGGTTGCGCAACGCTCTCGGCTCGATCCTTGGGCATTGGCCGTTCATTGCCATCGGGCTTGGTGTCATGGTGGTCAGCGCGCAAGTAGTGCTCGCCCTGCCGCAATGGCTGTTCTTTGCGGCGATCGGGGTTCCGATCACACTGTTTTCGGCCATGCAGCTGATGGGCTGGCAATTGCGCGTGGCCCCGCATCGCCGCGCACTGGCGACGGTTTTGTTCGGCGCGATTGGCGGCGTGTTGGGCGGGCTTTCGGCAATCTGGGGGCCGCCGACAGTTGCCTATCTGACCTCGCTCGATGTGGCCAAGCGTGAACATGTCCGGGTGCAGGGTATGGTCTATTTCCTGGGCAGCATCGTGTTGTTGGTGTCGCATTTGCGGTCCGGGGTTCTCAATACCGGGACGGTGCCGTTTTCCGCGCTTCTGGTGCTGCCGGCGCTGGCGGGCATGTGGGTCGGGCAGAGGATGCAGGACCGCATGGACCGGGATCAGTTTTTGCGCGCAACGCTTCTGGTCCTGTTGGTCGCGGGGTTGAACCTTGTGCGCCGCGCAGTTTTCGCGTGATCTGGGGACAGGCATATTGACCTGAGCACGCTGCCGCCTGACTTCGCCCTTATCTGGCCGCCGACCGGTGCAGCTGACGCCCCGGAGAGAAAGCCGAACTGGAAGCCGCCGCCCACTTCCTGTCACTGGGTCGTGACGTTGGCAGATAACTTCCACCGCCTTTCCGCCGCCGCTTTGGTGCCTGTCTGGCGGCGCTGCGTCCCGAGTTGGCACTCGGCGTGGGGGGAGGTTCCGCGCGGCTCAACGGGCAGGTTGGCCACCTGACCGAATTTTGTCAGCGTCAGTATATCGACTGCGCAACGTTTCGCGGACGCGGCGCGGGTGACGCCCTCACATATCGAGGCGCTGGATTTGTTCGACGCGCTGGCCAATGACCCGGCCCTCGATTTCGCGATGCAGCTGGATCCGGGCGATATGCAGTTTGTCTACACCCATGCGTTGCCGCATGATCGCACCGGGTTCGTCGATTGGCCGAGCCGGATAATCGCCGCCATCTGCTGCGTCTGTGGCTGTCCATGCCGGGCGCGTGTGCGCCGCCGCTCGTGTTCGCGCAGCGTTACGGTTCGGTTGAGATTGGCGATCTCGGCGACAATGTCACCGGCCAGACCCGGTTGCACGTGCCGCTCGATTGACGCAAAGCCGCTTCGAAGCGGCTTGAATGCGCGGTTTCAAAACCGCGTGGCAAGGGCCTTGACAGGCCCTTGAACCAAGGCCTTTCGAAAGGCCTTGGGACCGGGCGCAAAATACGTCAGCTGATCGCAGCCGCCTTCACGTCATCGTCTATGAAGGGCACATACTGCGCAAAGTTCTCCGCGAACATGCCAACCAGTTTCGTGGCTTGGGCGTCATAGGCGGTGTGGTCATACCAGGTGCGGCGCGGGTCCAGCAGAACCTCGGCCACACCGGGGCAGGCGGTGGGCACGTCAAAGCCGAAATTCGGATCGCGGCGGAATTCGCCCTGGCCGAGCGTGCCGTCAAGCGCCGCCGTCAACAGCGCCCGCGTGGCCCGGATCGGCATTCGGCTGCCGGTGCCATAGGCCCCGCCGGTCCAGCCGGTATTGACCAGCCAGCAGGCCGCCTCGTGATGCGCGATCTTGTCCTGCAGGAGCTTGCCGTAAACCTCGGGGCGGCGCGGCATGAAGGGTGCGCCGAAACAGGTGGAAAAGGTGGGCTCGGGCTCGGTCACGCCGCGCTCGGTGCCCGCGACCTTGGAGGTAAAGCCGCTGAGGAAATGATACATCACCTGCGCCGGCGTCAGCCGGGCAATCGGCGGCAGCACGCCAAAGGCATCGCAGGTTAGCATGATGATATTGCTGGGATGCCCGCCCATCGCGGTCTCGGAGGCGTTCGAGATGTAATGCAGCGGGTAAGCGCAGCGCATGTTGGCGGTCAGGCTGTCATCGTCGAAATCCAGCGCTTTGGTATGCGCGTCATAGACCATGTTTTCGATCACGGTGCCGAATTTGGCCGTGGTGGCGTAGATCTCGGGCTCGGCCTCCTGGCGCAGATTGATGGTCTTGGCGTAACAACCGCCTTCGAAATTGAAGATGCCGTTTTCCGACCAGCCATGTTCATCGTCGCCGATCAGAACGCGCGCCGGATCGGCCGACAGGGTGGTCTTGCCGGTGCCGCTGAGGCCAAAGAATATCGCGGAATCATCGGGGTTGCCGACGGCGTGGTTGGCTGAACAATGCATCGCCATCACCCCCTTGCCGGGCAGGATGTAATTCAGCAGCGTAAAGACCGATTTCTTGTTCTCACCGGCATAGGCGGTGCCGCCGATCAGGATCAGCTTCTGGTCGAAATTCATCGCGATGACGGTTTCAGAGCGGCAGCCATGACGGTCGGGATCGGCCTTGAAACCGGGGCAATTGATGATTGTGTATTCCGGGTTGAAAACATCCAGCTCGTCCAGTGTCGGGCGGCGCAGCATGTGGCGGATAAAGAGACCGTGCCAGGCCAGTTCGGTCACCAGGCGCACATCCAGCCGGTGCTCGGGATCGGCCCCGCCATAGAGATCCTGCACGAAATATTCGCCGCCCTTCATATGGGTCAGCATATCGGCATGCAGTTGGTCGAAGGCGGCCGGGTCCATCGGCTGGTTGTTGTCCCACCAGATCGTATCCTCGACCGATGGCGTGCGGACCACGAACTTGTCGTTGGGCGACCGGCCGGTGTGTTTGCCGGTGCTGCACAGAAACGCGCCGCCCTGGCCAAGCGTGCCTTCGCCCGCCTTCAGCGCGGCTTCGATCAGCGCGGGCTCCAACAGGTTGTAGTGAACGGCACCGAGGTCTGAAATACCTTGAGTGTCCAGCGTCTGTGCCGGGTTCACGCGTCCTGAGATCATACTGCAAGCTCCTGCGCCGGTCCGCCCGGCGTCTGGTAGGTTAATCTGGCGCGAAACCGGAGCAAACCAGCCGCGATTGCCCCCCTATAACATGGCGATTTCGGCGGTGAACAGGACGCAATCGCACAGTTAGCGCAACCAACTGTGGCCAAAATCACGCTGTTAGCGCTGCTTTAAGCCGGTTTGGATAGAAAATGGGCAGGGTGCGAATGGTGATTCGCAACTTAGAGATTGATTCTAAAGCCCGAAAACAGGACAATGACAAAAAAAGAACATAATTCGGGCAGCAATAAGGACACATCACAATGTCGAGGATCGCGCTTGTCGATGATGACAGGAATATCCTGACCTCTGTTTCCATGACGTTGGAAGCCGAGGGATTTGAAGTAGAAACATATAATGACGGGCAGTCGGCGTTGGATGCATTCACGCGCCGGATGCCGGAACTTGCCGTGCTGGATATCAAGATGCCGCGTATGGACGGCATGGATCTCTTGCAGCGTCTGCGCCAGAAAAGCGCGGTCCCGGTGATCTTTCTCACCTCCAAGGATGATGAGATCGACGAATTGATGGGCCTGCGGATGGGGGCCGATGATTACGTGCGCAAACCGTTTTCACAGCGCCTGCTGGTCGAACGCATCCGGTCGATCCTGCGCCGCCAGGAGGCGATCGCCTCCGATGCCGGTGACTCCCCCGAGGAAAGCCAGGTCATGGAACGCGGTCAGCTGTCGATGGACCCGCTGCGCCACGCGGTGAAATGGAAGGGCCTCGATGTCTCGTTGACGGTCACGGAATTTCTGCTGCTGCAGGCTCTGGCGCAACGTCCCGGTTTCGTGAAATCACGCGATCAGCTGATGGATGTGGCCTATGACGAACAGGTCTATGTCGACGACCGCACCATCGACAGTCACATAAAGCGCCTGCGCAAGAAGATGCGCGAGGTCGATAACGACTTCTCGGCGATCGAAACACTTTACGGCATCGGCTACAGATATAACGAAGAGTAGATGACACTGGCCTCCGATATCGGGACACCGAACAGACGCAGCGACGCCGGATCGGAGATCGTTCTCGGCGAAGATTGGGACCGTCCCGCAGGGGCGGTCGAATCCGAGATCAGGGATGCCCGGGCCCGGCGGGGTTTCGTGTCGCTCAGGGGCTCGCCGCTGGCGCGCAAGATCATCCTGTTCAACCTGGTTGCCCTCGTTGTGTTGGTCGCCGGCGTGCTCTATCTCAACTCGTTCCGCGACAGCCTGGTGATGCAACGCGAACGCGCCCTGGCGGTCGAGGCGCAGCTGGTCGCCAACGTGTTCGAGGCCAGCCTGCCGCGCACCGCGCCCGCCAACCTGATCACCCGCGACGGCATCGATGCCGAAGTGGTTCTGGCCACCATCAGCATGGCCCAGGGCATGGATGTCTTCGTGTTCGCCCCCGATCAAAGCCTGGTGGCCTCGACCGATACGACCGAGGCCGGCGGCACGCGCGTGGTCGAAGGGTTGACCGAGCCTGATTTCACCACGCAGCCTATCACCGATTTCCTCAACGCTGTGTGGGATCTGATTGCCGGCGCGCTGTCATCGCGCACGCTGCAGGGCATCCCGGAATCGACCCAGACCATGGCCCGGGCCATGGTGGCTGAGGCGCTGACCGGCAATACTGTTCTGCGTGGCGGCACCAGCGAGACGGGGGCCGTCTTTACCGCCGCATCCCCGATCGAGGGGCCGAATGGCATTGTCGGTGTCGTGGCGTTGGCCACTGCCTCGGGCGAGATTGATCAATTGGTCCGCGCCGAACGCGAACAGGTGTTGCAGATGTTCTTCATCGCGCTGCTGGTCTCGATCGGGCTCAGCCTGCTTTTGGCCTCGACCATCGCCAACCCGCTCTCGGATCTGTCTGCCGCCGCCGAACTGGGCCGCGACAAGAACGCCCGCAAGATGAGCCCGACCCGCGTCCGCATCCCCGATCTGACCGGTCGCCCCGACGAAATCGGCCGGCTTTCCGGCGCGCTGCGTGGCCTGGTGGCGGCCCTCTACGACCGCATTGACGGCAATGAACAATTTGCCGCCGATGTCGCGCATGAGATCAAGAACCCGCTGGCATCGCTGCGCTCGGCGGTTGGCACCATGCATGTGGCGCGCACCGACGATCAACGCGCCCGCCTGCTGGAGGTGATCGAACATGATGTGCGGCGGCTCGATCGTCTGGTTTCCGACATCTCCAATGCCTCGCGGCTCGACAGTGAGCTGGTCAAGGAAGAGGAAGAAGAGTTCGACCTGGTCCACATGCTGTCCAACCTGGCGGAATATAACGGCGAAGATGCGCGCGCGCATGAGATCGAATTCATCGCGGACCTGCCCGGCGAACCGATCCGCATCAACGGGCTGGAGGGGCGCCTGGCGCAGGTCTTTGTCAATCTGATCACCAACGCGATTTCGTTCTGCGAATCCGGCGATGCGGTGCGCCTGTGGGCGCGCCAGCGTGACAACCGTGTGCTGATCGTGGTCGAGGATACCGGCCCCGGCATCCCCGAAACAGCGCTGACCAAAGTGTTCAACCGGTTCTACTCGGAACGCCCGGTGCAACAGTTCGGCGATCACTCGGGCCTTGGGCTGGCGATCTCGAAACAGATTGTCGAGGCGCATGGCGGCGTGATCTGGGCCGAAAACATCCGCCCGACCGAGGCGGATATGACCTCTGAACCGCTTGGCGCGCGTTTCGTGGTCGGTCTGCCGCTTTAGCCCCGTGGCGGGCGCGGACCTGACCCGGCTCGACGCGTTCAGCCACATCAGCAAGGATGGCTTTTTCCTGCGCGCCACCGGCGTTTGCCTTGGCGGTCGCGGGCTCGCTTTGATCGGGGTCTCGGGCAGTGGCAAATCCGAAGTCGCGATCCGGATGATGGCCCTTGGCGCGCGCCTTGTATCCGATGACGGGCTTTGGGTTGATGCCACGAACCACATGATCCGGCCCGATACCGCGCCTGACATGATCGAGGCGCGCGGTATCGGTCTTTTGCATGCCCGCCCGGTTGCGACCGCCCCGCTCTCGGCCGTTGTCGATCTCGACCGGGCCGAGCCCGACCGCCTGCCGCCCTGGCGTGAAACCACGGCCCCCGGCGGGCCGGTTCCCCTGATTCTCGGGCGCGACCACCCTTGTCTTGCCGCCGCACTCTGCCAATATCTGGCTTATGGACGGGCAAAATAACCCATGACCGAGACCCCAATTCAGGATGATGACGCGATGCGCATCGTCTTTGTCTCCGGCCCTTCGGGTGCCGGGCGCTCCACCGCGATCCGGGCGTTGGAGGATCTCGGGTTCGAGGCCATCGACAATCTGCCGCTGACGCTGTTGCCGCGGCTTTTGGATGGCCCGCCGCTTGCCCGGCCGCTGGCGCTTGGCACCGACACCCGCAACCGCGATTATTCCGCGCAGGCCCTGATCGGCGCGGTCGACCGGTTGGACGCGAATCCCGAATACCTGACCGATCTGGTCTATCTCGACTGCGCGCCCGAGGTTCTGGTGCGCCGCTATTCCGAAACCCGCCGCCGCCACCCTTTGGCCCCCGAGGACCGCCCCATTCTGGGCATCGAGCTGGAGCGCGACCTGCTGGCCCCGGTGCGCGCCCGTGCCGGCATCCTGATCGACACATCCGACCTGACGCCGCATGATCTGCGCGCCGAGGTGCAGCGCTGGTTCGCACCGGGCGGGCAGCAGAGCCTGGCCCTGTCGATCCAGTCCTTTTCCTACAAGCGCGGCCTGCCAAGCGGGGCCGATCTTGTGCTCGATTGCCGGTTTCTGGCCAATCCCTACTGGCAGCCCGAGCTGCGCGATCTCGATGGCCGCGACCCCGCCGTGGTCGATCATATCAGTGCCGATCCGCGGTTCGCGCCCTTCCTGGCCCAGGTCACCGCGCTGCTTGAAACCCTGCTGCCTGCCTACCGCGATGAGGGCAAGGCGCATCTTTCGGTGGCTTTCGGGTGTACCGGAGGGCAACACCGGTCGGTCGCGATGGCCGAAAAACTGGCGGCGCATCTTGCGCAAGCCGGGTGGCAGGTGTCTAAACGGCATCGGGAAATCGAACGCCGGGGTGCACAGCGCCCCCGGTAGCAACGGAAAGCAATCAGATTGATCGGCATCGTGATCGTGGCACATGGCGGACTTGCCCGCGAATTGCACCGGGCGGTGGAACATGTGGTCGGGCGTCAGTCCGGCATGCTGGCCATTTCCATCGGGGCCGATGATGACCGCACCCGCCGCCAGCGCGAGATTTGCGATGCCGCCGATGCCGTCGATACCGGCGATGGTGTGGTCGTGGTGACCGACATGTATGGTGGATCGCCCTCAAACCTGTCGCTCAGGGCCTGCCGACCCTCCAATCGCAAGATTCTGACCGGTGTGAACCTGCCGATGCTGATCAAACTGGCCAAATCACGCAGTCTGCCGGTGGGCGATGCCGTGAACTTGGCGGCAGAGGCCGGGCGCCGCTACATCAACAGCTTTGACGGAACGCCCGAATGACGGCCTCGACTCGGCAGACGCTTGAGATCGTCAATATCAAGGGCTTGCATGCCCGTGCCTCGGCCAAATTTGTCGAAACGGTTGAGGATTTTAACGCCACGGCAGACGTGTTCAAGGATGGGCTGAGCGCCGCCGGAGACTCGATCATGGGCCTTTTGATGTTGGCAGCCTCGGTTGGAACCACTATTGAGGTTGAGACCAGCGGGCCTGAAGCGACCGCGCTGGCCGGGGCCTTGGCCGCCCTCGTCGCTGACAAATTCGGCGAAGGCATGTAAGGCGGTCCCGAGGGACAGCATTGGGGGTGCGCGTTGACCGATATCACAACGCCCAATAACCGGGTGCAAAACCCGGTTCAGGAACCCGAAGTGCCGGTCGTCTACGACCGCCGCTCGCTAACCTATGCCAACAGTTTCGACACGCCCCTTGTCCGGTTCGTCATCAATGCCATTGAATGGATGACCGGAAAAGTGACCATCATTCGGCGTGTCCGTGCCTTTGAAAACCTGGGAACATTCAAGGGCCAGGCCTTTTGGCCCGCCACGATGAAGATCATGGGCATCGACCTGCAGACGCCACAGCATCAGCTGGATCGCATTCCCGAGACCGGCCCGGTGGTCTTTGTCGCCAACCACGCGCATGGGTTGGTCGATGGCATGATCCTGGCAGATCTGATCGGGCGGCGGCGCAATGATTACCGCATTCTGACGCGGTCGATCCTGACCGGAATCGATGAAAGTGCCGCCAGCTACATGATCCCGGTGCCGTTCCCGCACCAGCCCGACGCGCAGGCCGAAATGATCCGCATGCGCGGCCAATGCATGGCGCATCTGGCCGATAACGGGCTGATTGCGCTGTTTCCCTCGGGCGTGGTGGCGGCATCCGAGACCATGTTCGGCCCGGTGATCGAGGCGGAGTGGAATGTATTCACTGCCAAGATGATCCGCAAATCGGGTGCCACCATCGTGCCGTGCTATTTTCAGGGCAAGAATTCGCGCGCCTATCAAATGGCCAACCGAGTGTCGCCCGCGATCCGGCAGGGGTTGTTGTTGCACGAGGTGGTCAAAGCCTTTGACAAGCCGCAGGCTCCGATTATCGGCAAGCCCATCCTGGCCGCGGAATGGGATGAGGCCATCAAGCAGCCGCGCCAGTTCATGGCCTGGTTGCGGGAGCGCACGCTTTCACTGAAGGACGATCCCGACCAGGAGTGAGACCTTGCATGGGATCGGCGCGCTGAGGCGCGCCGACCGGTGCGAGGGGTTTCACCCCTCGCGCTCCCCAAGGTATTTTTGCCAAGAGGAATGGGATCAGCGGGTGGGAACCGGGGTTTTGCCGCGATAGTCGTAAAAACCGCGATCGGTCTTGCGGCCGAGCCACCCGGCCTCGACATATTTGGTAAGCAGCGGACAGGGCCGGTATTTGGTATCTGCCAGACCGTCATGCAGCACGTTCATGATTGCCAGACAGGTATCCAGCCCGATGAAATCGGCCAGCTCCAGCGGCCCCATCGGATGATTCGCGCCCAGTTTCAGCGATTCGTCGATGGATTTGACGTTTCCGACGCCCTCATACAGCGTATAGACCGCCTCGTTTATCATCGGCATCAGGATGCGGTTGACGATGAAGGCAGGAAAATCTTCGGCCGTTGCAGCGGTTTTTCCCAGCCGGTCCACGACTTCCTGACAGGCGCGGAAGGTCTCCGCGTCGGTGGCGATGCCGCGGATCAGTTCCACCAATTGCATCACCGGCACCGGGTTCATGAAATGAAAGCCCATGAATTTCTCGGGCCGGTCGGTGCGGCTGGCGAGCCGGGTGATCGAGATCGAGGAGGTGTTCGAGGTCAGGATCGTGTTGGGCTTGAGATGCGGCAGAAGGTCTTCGAAGATCGCCTGCTTGACGGTTTCGCGTTCGGTGGCGGCCTCGATGATCAGGTCGCACTTGCCCAGATCGGTCAGCGTCAGGGTTGTGGTGATCCGGCCCAGTGCCTCCGCTTTCTCGGCCTCGGTGATCTTTTCGCGGGCCACCTGACGCGTCAGATTGCGGTCAATCAGGGCCATGGCGGCGGTCAGGCTGTCCTGGGAAATGTCTGTCATAACAACATCATAACCGGCGACTGAGCAGACATGCGCGATGCCATTGCCCATCTGGCCCGCGCCGACGATGCCGATCGATTGAATGCTCATGGTCTGGTGCCTCCGGGCTGCCCCTGTTCGCGCAGAGAATAGGCGCGGCAGGGCGGGCCATACAAGGCGAAACACCATGCCGGATTGTGCGAAAAAACAGCATAACTTGTTGCTTTAGCCAATTGGCAACGATGGCCCTGCAATCTGGTCCCCGGGTGAGTCGAAACATGGTGGGTGAACCAAATGAGTTATGCGCAACTGGGCTTGAGTGCCCTTGATTATCAGCCGTGCCAATATCCGGGGTCCGTGATGACGTTCCGGGGGCCAAAGACCGAAATGGACGGCCCGTTCGTCCTCTGCCTTGGCGGATCGGAAACGTTCGGGAAATTTTCCAACGACCCGTTTCCGGGCCGTTTGGGGGACCGGCTGGGACGGCGGGTTGTGAATATGGGGGCGATGAATGCGGGCGTCGATCTGTTCCTGCATGACGGGGCGGTTAAATCCGCGATGGCGCAGGCCGAAGCGGTCGTGTTGCAGGTGCCGGGGGCGGCCAATATGTCGAACCGGTTTTTTACCGTGCATCCGCGCCGCAATGACCGGTTCCTCAAGGCCTCGACCATGCTGCAGGTGATCTTTCGCGAGGTCGATTTTACCGAATTTCATTTCACGCGCCACATGCTGAGCGCGCTGAGACTGCGGTCCCCGGAGCGGTTCGGCATCGTGGTTGAGGAATTGCGCGCCGCCTGGGTCGCGCGGATGGCGCAGATGATCGAGCGCATCAAGGTGCCGGTGCATCTGCTGTGGCTATCGCATCGCGCACCTTCCGATGAGGTGCCTCAAGGCGGCGACCTGGGCTATGATCCGCTCTTTGTTACCGCGACCATGCTGGACGAGGTCGCGCCACTGGCCGATAGCCTGACGGTGAGCATCTGGAAGGATGAGGGCCAGCCCCCCGACCTGCGCGGGCTTGCCTTTGGCCGCGGCGAAGAGGCCGCCGCCAACGTCATGCCGGGCCCTGCTGATCATGAACAGGTCAGCCGGGCGCTGGCCGAGCTTTTGGCCTGAACGAAAAAGGGCCCGCCAAACCAGGCGGGCCCTTTTCAATAATCAGTTGCGCGCATTCACGGCGCGCCGCATCTCAACCGAATTTCGCGGTCAGCTCAGGCACGGCGGTGAACAGATCCGCCACCAGGCCGTAATCGGCAACCTGAAAGATCGGGGCCTCTTCATCCTTGTTGATCGCGACGATCACCTTGCTGTCCTTCATACCGGCAAGGTGCTGAATCGCGCCCGAGATGCCGACGGCAACATAAAGATCGGGGGCCACAACCTTGCCGGTCTGACCGACTTGCCAATCGTTCGGCGCATAGCCCGAATCGACCGCCGCGCGCGAGGCACCGACAGCCGCACCAAGCGCATCGGCCAGTTTTTCGATCAGGGCGAAATCTTCTTCCGACCCCACGCCGCGCCCGCCGGAGACGACGACGCCGGCCGAGGTCAGCTCGGGCCGGTCGCTGGCGGCAACCTTGTCTTCCACCCATTCCGATAAGCCGGGATTGGCCGCCGCACCGATGGTTTCCACCGGGGCCGCGGCACCTTCGCCCGCCGCATCAAAAGTCGAGGTGCGGATCGTCACGACCTTTTTCGCATCGGTCGATTTCACCGTCTGGATCGCGTTGCCGGCATAGATCGGGCGCTCGAACGTGTCGGCATCGACGACGCCGGAGGCATCCGAGATCACCATCACGTCCAGCAACGCGGCCACGCGCGGCATCACGTTTTTCGCGTCGGTGGTGGCGGGGGCCACGATATGATCGTAGTCACCGGCCAGCGACACGATCAGCGCCGCGGTGGATTCCGCCAGACGGTGGCCAAGCGACGGATCTTCGGCGACCAGCACCCTGGACACGCCGTCGATTTTCGCGGCCGCATCGCCCGCCGCGGCGGCAGAAGCCCCACAGCAAAGCGCGGTCACATCGCCCAGCTGCGCCGCCGCCGTTACGGCCTTTGCAGTTGCGTCAAAGGCCAGTTCACCATTTGTGACTTCAGCCAGCAGTAGAACAGCCATCAGACAACCCCCGCTTCTTTGAGTTTCTCAACCAGCTCATCAACCGAGCCGACGATTTCACCGGCCTTGCGCGATGCCGGCTCGGTGGTGGAGACAACCTGCAGACGCGGGCTGACATCGACGCCGTAATCGGCGGCGGTTTTCTCATCCAGCGGTTTCTTCTTCGCCTTCATGATGTTGGGCAGGCTGGCATAGCGCGGCTCGTTCAGACGCAGGTCCACGGTGATGATGGCGGGCATCTTCACGTTGATGGTCTGCAAGCCGCCATCGACCTCACGGGTGACCGTGGCCGTGTCGCCTTCGATCTCCAGTTCGGACGCAAAGGTGCCCTGGGACCAGCCCAGAAGCGCCGACAGCATCTGGCCGGTGGCGTTCATGTCATTGTCGATGGCCTGCTTGCCGCAGAGCACGATACCGGGCGCTTCTTCTTCGACGATGGCCTTGAGGATCTTGGCAACCGCCAGCGGCTCGATATCGGTATGCACGTCATCGGCGGCAATCACCAGAATGGCGCGGTCGGCCCCCATGGCCAGCGCCGTGCGCAAGGTTTCCTGGTTCTGTTTCACACCGATGGAAACGGCGATCACCTCTTCGGCGACGCCTTTTTCGCGCATGCGGATGGCCTCTTCGACGGCAATCTCGTCAAACGGGTTCATCGACATCTTCACATTGGCAAGATCAACCCCCGATCCGTCCGCCTTGACGCGAACCTTCACGTTGTAGTCGATCACGCGTTTGACGGGTACAAGCACCTTCATCGCAACGTCTCTCCTCGGTTTGAACAACCAGGGGCGTGGTCACCCTTGGCCGGTATGTATCATCCCCCGCGTGTTAGCGTCTCTGAGGGGGTCGCGACAGCGCAAAATCGACGCGGCAAGGCCAAAGGACGCCGCGTTCCGGGCATTTTCGGAAAGTTTGGCCCCGATTGTCACCCCCGCACGGCGGTCACCGGCGTGTTATACTGCCGGGATCAAGCGGCGGAGGGAGCGATGGAAAAGGTAACGGGGATCGGTGGATTTTTCTTCCGGGCACAGAATCCGGAGACGCTGGCGCTGTGGTATCGCGATCACCTGGGGGTCGATCTGGTGCCGCAGGATGAAACCGGGTCGCCATGGATGACCGAGGCCGGGCCCACGGTGTTTTCGCCCTTTGCCGCCGATACCGAATACTTTGCGGCCGACAAGGCTTTCATGCTGAATTTCCGGGTGGCAAATCTCGATGCGATGGTGGCACAGCTTGCGGCGGCGGGGGTCGATATTCTGCACCGCCAGGAGATGGCAGGTATCGGCCATTTCGCGCATCTGCGCGACCCGGAGGGCACACCGATTGAACTGTGGCAACCGGCGCAGATATCGGATGACACGTAACCGCGCCGAAACGGCAACCGGCCTTGTGCGCTGGCGTCGGGCCGATGCCTGCACCGGACGCCGCGCCATATTCTTATGTCACCGGTTCGCGCCTTGCCCTTAGGGCCGGGGCTCCGCCCTTCCGGTCGCCGATGCGTCCGCTGGACGCCTCGCCGGTGATTTCATCACCGGTTCGCGCCCGGAACCCACAACACATCGGCGCGGCCATTGTCATTGGCAATGCGCGCGGCGACGAAAAACCAGTCCGACAGGCGGTTGAGGTATTTTACCGCCGCCGGATTCACCGCCTCCTGACCGGCCAGTTCCACCACTAGCCGTTCGGCCCGGCGCGCCACCGTGCGGCACAGATGCAGATGCGCGCTGGCCGCCGATCCGCCGGGCAGGATGAAACTGCGCAAGGGCTCCAGCACATCGTTCATCGCGTCGATCTCGGCCTCCAGCCGGTCGACCTGCACCGGGTCCAGCCGCAGGGGCGGGTATTCGGCCTCGGCGTCTTTCTCCATCTCCGGGCGGCAGAGATCCGCGCCCAGATCAAAGAGGTCATTCTGAATTGCGGCCAGTTGATTGGCCATGGCCCCCGTCACATGCAGCCGCGCCATACCGACGGTCGCGTTCACCTCATCGACCGTGCCATAGGCCGTCACGCGCAACGCATGCTTGTCCACCCGCACGCCATTGCCAAGCGCCGTCTGGCCGGTATCGCCGGTGCGCGTGTAGATCTTGTTCAGAACCACCATGGCCTAGCCCCCGGTGCCACGAAGGAACACGAAAGCCGCTATCAGGATCACCGCGACAAATTGCAGGCCCAACCGCCAGCGCATGATCTTGTTGGCATGGCGGCGGTTGAAATCGCCGCCTTTGGTAAAGGTGCCGATGCCAAACAGCAGCACAATCGCAACCGCGACCGTGACGATCAGCGCCAGAATGAAGAAGGTGGTTTCCATCCGTGTTTCCTTTCCGGAGTGTGGCCTACCCCCGCGTGATTACCCAATCGAGCATCCGCGTGGACAGAACGCGCCTGAGCGTTCCCATGATATAGGTTGGCACCGTCACATAATAGCGCGGGCGTGGGCGGCGGGCCTCAGTGGCATGGATCAGCTTTCGCGCCACCGCGTTGGGCGGCAGTTCGAACGGATCTTTCTTCAGGCTGTCGGCATAGAGCCGCGGCACCAGCCCGGTGCGATATTCTCCCGCCAGGGCCGAGTTTTCCCAGTCGATCCAGCGTTCGAAATTGGCCCGCGAATTGATGCGGATCTTCGAGGTCACCGGCCCTGGCTCGATCAGGCTGACATGGATGCCGGTGCCCCTGAGTTCGATCCGCAACGTGTCGGTCAGCCCCTCCAGCGCGTATTTCGTCGCCGTATAGGCCCCGCGCCATTTATAGGTGACAAAGCCAAGGACCGAGGAATTCTGAATGATCCGCCCGTGCCCCTGCGCCCGCATGATCGGAATGACGCGGGCCGTCAGGTCGTGCCAGCCAAAGAAATTGGCCTCGAATATCGCGCGCAACGCGTCGCGCGGCAGATCCTCGACCGCGCCCGGAACACCCCAGGCCCCGTTGTTGAAAAGCGCATCCAGCCGCCCGCCGCTCTGCGCCAACGCCCAGTCCAGCCCGGTTTTGATGCTTTCGGGATCGGCGTAATCCAGCACGCCGCAGGTCAGACCCTCGCCCCGCAACCGCTCGGCATCTTCCGGCTTGCGGCAGGTCGCCAGCACCTGCCAACCACGCGCCTGCAGGGCATGGGCACAGTGATGCCCGATACCCGATGAACAGCCCGTGATCAGAATACTGCGCGCCACCTGTGGATGCCCCTTGCCTTGGTCCCGCCCGTGGTTAGGGCAGGGCGGCTGAAAGGGCAAGCTGGCTCAGGGTGCGCGCTCGGACAGATAGGCGGAAAACATGAACCCTTCCGCGCCGCTTTCCAGAACGCGGATCCGGCTCCAGCCGCCGGGCAGCACCTCCAGCCGCTCGGCCGCCATGCCGTAATTCATGAAGCCTACCGCCGGATAGCCGGTCGATGGCCCCGAGCGTAGGTTGATATAGGCCCCGGTGGCATAGACCACATTGGCGGGTGCGGGTGTGTCGGTGGCAAATGTCGTGGCGGCGCGCTCGGCGACGGCGGCCCGGGCGCGGGCATTGGCCGCTTCCAGCCGGCGGGCCTCGGCATTGAGATCCTCGGCCTCGATCCGCACCAATGCGGTGCCAACGCGCGCGGGCGGGATCTGTGTGGCGACCCGGATCACCTCACCCTCTGCGGTGGTAATCGTCAGCAGGTCATCCGCATCCTCTTCCGCCTCCTGGCTCAGGTTTTCGGTCAGGACATCGCCAACGGAAACCGCCGGGCGGATCGGCGCGCGGGATGCCTGCGCGACCACCGGGGTTGGGGCATCGCCATAGACCCGTGCGGCGCGGTCATCGGCGGGCACCGTTGCGCGCGGACTGACATCGGGCAGCGCAACAAGTGCGGCAAACCCCGCAAGGGCGATCAAAAGCAGACTGAGACGGAACATCGGCAACAAGCCTCCGGCACAGAAAAGAAATGGTTAAGGGCTCAAAAAGGTACCGCGTTTGCGGGTGCGCGCGAAATTTTCCCCGCGATTTCCGATGCCTGACAAACAATCGGCGGCCTGGGAGGGGATTGTTGCCGATCTGGCGCGAATTGACCCGCCCGCGCCGCGAATCATTTTTTGCGCCCGCCATGCGCGGCGCACCTTTACCCGCCGCCGGATCATGGCGTATCACCGGCCCATAATGAATGAGCAGTCAGACGCCGAAGAGCCCCGGGAAACCTCAGAACCGCTGCGCCGAGCGATCGGCGCGCGCTATCTGCAATATGCCCTCAGCACAATCATGCACCGCGCGCTGCCCGATGCCCGCGACGGGCTGAAACCGGTGCATCGGCGCATCCTTTACGCGATGCGTGAACTGCGCCTCACGCCCACCGGGGGGTTCCGCAAATCGGCCAAGATCTCGGGCGATGTGATGGGCAATTACCATCCCCATGGCGATGCCGCGATCTATGATGCGATGGCGCGGCTGGCGCAGGATTTCACCATCCGCTATCCGCTGGTCGACGGGCAGGGCAATTTCGGCAATATCGACGGCGACAATCCGGCCGCCAGCCGCTACACCGAGGCCCGCATGACCGCAATCTCCGAGGCCCTGATGGAGGGGTTGACGGAAAACGCCGTCAATTTCCGCGACAATTACGACGGCACTTTGCAGGAGCCCGAGGTGCTGCCCGCGGCCTTGCCCAACCTTCTGGCCAATGGCTCCTCGGGGATCGCGGTCGGCATGGCCACCAATATCCCGCCGCATAATCTGGATGAACTGATCGCCGCCTGCCTGCATCTGATCAAGACCCCCGATGCCCGCGACGAAACCCTTCTGAACTATATCGAGGGCCCCGATTTCCCCACCGGCGGTATCATCGTCGAGCCGCGTGACAGTATCGCCGAGACCTATCGTACGGGCCGCGGAGCGTTCCGGCTGCGCGCGAAATGGGAGGTTGAGGATCTGGCCCGCGGCCAATGGCAGATCGTGGTGACCGAGATCCCGTATCAGGTGGCGAAATCCAAGCTGATCGAGAAGATCGCCGAACTGATCCAGCTCAAGAAAATCCCGATCCTGGCCGATGTCCGGGATGAATCCGCCGAGGACATCCGCATCGTGATCGAGCCGCGCTCGAAAACCGTGGATCGCGACCTGCTGATGGGCATGCTCTACCGCAACTCCGATCTGGAGACGCGGTTCTCGCTCAACATGAACGTGCTGATCGACGGGCGCACGCCCAAGGTCTGTTCGCTCAAGGAAGTGCTGCGCGCCTTTCTCGATCACCGCCGCGACGTGCTGCTGCGCCGCTCGCAGCACCGGATGGACAAGATCGACCACCGCCTTGAGGTGCTCGAAGGCTTCATCATCACCTTCCTCAATCTCGACCGGGTGATCGACATCATCCGCTATGACGACGATCCCAAAGCGGCGCTGATGCGCGAGGAATGGGGCCGCGACCATATCCGCGCCACCTCCGAGGCCGATTACCGCAGTCCGGGGGCCGGTGAGGGCGAGCTGACCGAGGTGCAGACCGAGGCCATCCTCAACATGCGCCTGCGCTCCCTGCGCCGGCTTGAGGAAATGGAGTTGCTCAAGGAACAGGCCGCGCTGATGGAAGAACGCGCCGGGCTGGAGGATCTGTTGGCCAGCGACGCCCTGCAATGGACAAAGATCGCGACCGAGCTGAAAGAGATCCGCAAGCAATTCGGCAAGAACACCGAATTTGGCCGCCGCCGCACGCAGTTTGCCGTGGCCGGCGAGGTCGAAGAGGTGCCGCTCGAGGCGATGATCGAACGCGAACCGATCACGGTCGTCTGCTCCAAAATGGGCTGGATCCGGGCCATGAAAGGCCATGTCGACCTGAGCCAGCCGCTCAAATTCAAGGATGGCGACGAAGCGCGGTTCCAGTTCCACGCCGAAACGACCGACAAGCTGCTGATGTTCGGCAATAATGGCAGGTTTTATACCATTGCCGCCACAAATTTGCCCGGAGGCCGCGGTATGGGTGAGCCTGTCCGCCTGATGGTGGACATGCCCAACGAGGTCGAGATTGTGGATTTGCTGATACATCAGCCCGGCGCGAAACTGGTGGTTGCCTCTACGGCAGGCGACGGTTTTGTAGTGGCCGAGGCCGATGTCATCGCGCAGACCCGCGCAGGCAAACAGGTGCTGAATGTGAAAGGCGACGTAAAGGCTTCGGTCTGCACCCGCCTTTCCGAGGGCGACGACCATGTCGCCGTTGTGGGCGAGAACCGCAAGGTTCTTGTCTTTCCCCTCTCCGAGATGCCCGAACTGGGCCGCGGCAAAGGGGTGCGCCTGCAAAAATACAAGGATGGGGGCCTCTCTGATGCCCGCAGCTTTGCTCTGTCCGAAGGACTCAGCTGGCTTGATCCAGCGGGCCGGACCCGGACCGAGGCCGATTTGACCGAGTGGATGGGCAAACGAGCCGCCACGGGGCGCATGGCGCCACGGGGTTTCCCACGCGACAATCGGTTTACATGAAGGTCTGAATGAGCGCTTTAAAAACGGATTTCGGCGGTGACAGGGGCGACCTGTTCACCTTGATGCTGCGCACCAGCTTCCTCACGGTGGTGACCTTTGGCATCTATCGCTTCTGGCGGACGACGCGGCTGCGGCGCTGGTATTGGTCCTCGATCCGTCCCGGCGGTGTGCCGTTGGAATATACCGGCACGCCACAGGAAAAGCTGGCCGGGTTCTTCGTCGCCGTCATTGTGCTGGCGCTCTATATCGCTCTGTTCAATCTGGCCGGGCTCTTCGTGGCCTTCAGCCTTTCGGAAAATGACCTCAGCTATTTGACCTTTGCCATCGGTTCCGCGCCGCTGGCGCTGGTACCGGTCATTCTGGCCGCGCGCTACCGTGCCCGGCGCTATATCCTGTCGCGCAGCACCTGGCTGGGCATCCGGTTCGGCATGGATGGCGGGGCCTGGGGCTATGCCTGGCGCGCCTGCATGTATTGGGTTCTGACGCTGGCCACGCTTGGCCTGCTCTGGCCGCTCAAGACCTTTCAGCTGGAAAAATACCTGACCGACCGCACCTGGTATGGCACCGCCCGCTTTCACCAGCATGGCAGCCCGTTCATGCTCTATCTGCTGGCGCTGCCGTTCTATGTTCTGGGGGCCGTCATCGCCGGCGTTATCGTCCTGATCGGGTTGGAAACCGATACGGCGACCCAGGGCTGGTATGCCCTTTCGCTGCCGGTTTTCGCCATCCTGCTGCTGGTCTCGGGCATTTATTTCCGGGTCGCTTCGGTCCGCGCGATGGCCGGGCTCAAGGAACTGGGCGACGGCATGGAGTTTGGCCTGGAACCGCGCACCGGCAGACTGCTGCGCATCCATGTCTTCGGCAATCTGATTTCGCTCATTCTGGTCAGCTTCGTATCGCCGGTCATCCTGGGTCTTGTGGTCGGGTTCCTCTACCTGATCGGGCAGGTCGACGCCGATGCCATCACCAATACGCCGCCCAATCTGGCGGGTTTTATGGCGGTCTTAACCTGGATCACGGTATTCATACTCTATGGCGTGTTCCGGCAGGTCTTCGTGACCTACCCCACGGTGGCCCATGTGGCCGAAACGCTTGAGGTCGAAGAGCCCGCAGTGCTGCACGGCATTCGTCAGCGCGCCCGCGACAACAACCGCGAGGCCGGCGGCTTTGCCGAGGCCCTCGATGTAGGAGCGGCATTCTGATGATGGTCCAGACCCCCCCTCGCGATGCGCAATTCGCAGCCAAGCTGGCGCTGGCCTATGGCGAGATCCTCGATGGCGTCCGGCCCGCCCTGCAACGCGTCTCGCTGCGCCTGTCGGGCAAGGGGCGGGGCGGCACGCTGGAACTGCGCAACACCCAGACCAACACCACCGAGGTCTGGCAGCTCGACAGCCTGCGCCTGGTGCCCGATCAGGCCCGTGCCGACGCGCTGGTGCTGGCGCATCTGGGCTCGGGCGATGCGCGCCTCATCCTGCGCGACCACGACGCCATCCGCGCGCTGCTGGAGGCCTGCCCAGGCCTGCCCAACCTCAATGGCAGCACCGGTTTCCTGCCGAAACTCATCGCGCTTGGGGCCGCCGCGCTCGCCGCGCTTGGTGCCATCCTCTTTGTCCTGATCCCCTTCATGGCCGATCGTGGCACCGATCTCATCCCGCCCTCGGCAGAGGTTAACCTTGGCCGCGCCAGTTTCGAGCGGCTGGCCACGGCCCTGGATCTGCGCGAATGCAAATCGCTCGCGGGCGACGCGGCGCTCTTGCAGATGCAGACCCGCCTGACCGAAGGGCTGACGCTGCCCTTTCCGCTGCAGGTGCGCGTGGTCGATGATCCGGCCGTCAATGCCTTTGCTCTGCCCGGCGGCCAGATCGCCATCAATTCCGGGCTGATCGATGCGGCGCAGGCACCCGAGGAAGTGGCCGCCGTTCTGGCCCATGAAATCGGCCATGTCGTCAATCGCGACGGCACCCGTGGCATGCTGCGCTCGATCGGATCGTTCGGCATTGTCGGGCTGATGTTCGGCGATGCGATCGGCACCTCTGCCGCTGCCGGGGTCGCGCAACAGATGATTTCCTCCTCCTATAGCCGCGAGGCCGAGATTGCCGCCGATGCCTTTGCCCACCGCCAGATGACCCGCGCCGGCCTGCCACCTTCGGCCCTGGGCGACATGTTCGTGCGGATGCAGGCACAGGGGCTTGGCCAGGACATGGGCGTTTTCCGCTCCATCGCCACGCATCCCGAGTTTCAGGACCGGATCGGGGCCGCGATGGCCGCCGATACCGGTGCCGCCACCGGGGCCCCGGTGGCCGATGCGGCCGGGTGGCAGGCGTTGCAGGGCATTTGCGGTTAAGCCACGGTCTGGCACCAATCTGGCGCGTGGCCCCCGCGTTTCATTTGCGCCAGAGCGCTGCCTTTGTTAACGAGGTTGGGCTGCCACCCTGGAGGAGCCTCATGCGCGCCCTGACCCGCCTTGCCGTTCTTGGATTTGCCCTGTTGCTCGGGGCCTGCGCCTCGACCGACCCGCTCGAGGAGGAACTGCCCGACATGGGTGATTTCCGCCTCGCCTATAATATCGTGGTGGCCGAAAACATGCAGCAGGTGCCGCCCTCGCGCAATGCCACGCCCGAGGAATGGACCGAAGTTCTGACCGCCGAAATCGACCGCCGGTTCGCAGGCTATGACGGCGACCGGCTCTATCATATTGCCATCAATATCGACGCCTATTCGCTGGCCGTTCCGGGCATTCCCATCGTGCTGTCGCCAAGGTCGATTCTGGTGATCTCTGCCAATGTCTGGGACGATGAATTGCAGGCCAAACTGCACGAGGAACCGCGCCAGCTGATCATCTTCGAGGGCACATCGGCGCAATCCATCATCGGCTCGGGGCTGACCCGCTCGCGCGAGGAACAGATGCAGGTTCTGGCCCGAAACGCGGCCCGCCGGGTGCAGCTGTGGATGCTGGAAAACCCCGACTGGTTCTCGATCGACGCCGAAACCGCCGCCGCCAATGCCGCCGCCCTGGCAGCTGAGGTCGAAGCCGTCGAAGGCCCGACCGTGGAACTGCCGGTGGAACTGCCGCCCGAATTGCCGTAAATGCGCCGGGCCTTGACCGAACGCCCTTGATTTTGCCGGGCCATCTCGTGTAACGAGCGCGCGATGTTGCAACCGGGCCCGGACAGGGCCCCCCGGATGACAAGGTGCCAAGACCCATGGCAAAGGAAAAGTTTGACCGCAGTAAACCGCATGTGAACATCGGCACCATC
>CAXBGQ010000004.1:0-35997 GCA_963975135.1 uncultured Nioella sp.
CTCATCGGCGCATTTCTGCCACAGCGGCATCGGCAGATTGCCTTTCGGGCGCTTCATCTGATCGTGGTGGCACATTGAACAGTTGAGGTCGCAATCCGCGCATAGCTCGACGGCGAAAATCTTTGGGAATGTCGGGTTCTTGAGCCCGGACGCAATGCGGTTCAGCTCCGCGATATGTTTGGCTTGTTCCATGCAATTCGGCCCCGTTCGTTAGATTGGTTGAATTGCCCCCGGAGTCATCGGTAGGAGATGCCGGGCATCACCAAATTGACGGAAATCAAGTTTTGGGGCGTTTCAGCACCGGTGTTGCTTAAATGTCTCAGACCGGGCGCGTGTTGCCATTGAAGGTCGCGCATTGTACAGGCGCGATCCGGAGGCAACTTTTTGATGCACGAAAAGATACTGGTGGCGGGATCAAGCGGGTTGATCGGAACGGCCGTTTGCGCGGTTCTGGAGTCACAGGGCCACGAAGTGCGAAGATTTGACATCGCCGATCAACAAGACGGCTTTGGAGACATTCTGGTTCCGGCGGACCTGGATGAAGCGATGAAGGGCTGCACAGGTGTTGTTCACCTGGCCGCGATCTCACGCGTGATCTGGGGCGAACGCGATCCTGAGAAATGTCACGAGACAAATGTCATCGGAACGCGCAACATCATTGATCGTTTGTGTTCGAGCGGCTTGCGACCATGGCTGATCTTTGGGAGCAGCCGGGAGGTTTATGGCCAAAGCGATACGTTGCCGGTTACCGAGAACGATCCGCCGCGCCCCTTGAACCATTACGCCCGGTCCAAAGTGGAAGCCGAACAGGCGGTGACGCAAGCGATGGATGCCGGAATGCGTGCTTCAGTCCTCCGGTTTTCGACAGTTTACGGGGCGGTCGCGGATCACGCGGACCGGGTCATTCCGGCATTCTGCCGTGCGGCGATCAATAACCTTCCGCTCAGGGTTGATGGTGCCACAACCAGCCTGGACATCACGCATGTCGCCGATGTCGCAAACTGTATCTCGAATGTGGCCAAGCATCTCTCAGAGGGAAAATCGCTGGCACCTATGCACCTTACGACCGGGCAAGGCACTTCCTTGTCGGATTTGGCCCATGCAGTGGTTCATTTGGCCGGAAGCGACAGTGAAATCATTACAACCGCACCTCGTGATTTCGACGTCACGAACTTCGTTGGCGACCCCAAATTCGCCGAGGCCCAGATAGGTTGGTATCCACGGATTCCGCTGGAAATCGGATTGATGAAACTGATTTCTCAGTTTCGAAGTAAAGGCGCGGTTGACCGGTGAGGACTGAAGCCCCTCTGACATGCGTGAGGGGCCGTTGAGGTGCGCCTTTAGTGAATGAGTGCTTTACTCTCCGGTAAACCCCCGGGGCGGTTCAGCGTGTGGGATTACCCTTGATGCTGTTGGCGCGGCGTGAGCCGCAATTGATCGCGTCAGGGCAACGAGCGGCAATCCCTATCCTGTCCAGGCGGATGCGATCGGCGGCGCGATGCGCAAAAGATCCACGGCGCGCGCGGCGATCTGGTTGACCACATCTTCGAGACTGGCTGGTTTGAGATAGAATGCCGGCACCGGCGGCAAGACGATTGCGCCCATCTCGGTTACGGCAACCATATTGCGCAGATGCGCAAGGGTCAGCGGGGCTTCCCGCGTCAGCAGGATCAAGGGGCGGCGTTCCTTGAGCTGCACGCTGGCGGCGCGGGTCAGCAGGTTGTCGTCCAGACCGTTTGCTATCGCCGCCAGACTGCGCATCGAACAGGGGGCGACGATCATTCCGGCAATCTGTGCTGAACCCGAAGCGATGCTTGCGCCGATATCGCCCGGTTTGTGCATTTGATCCGACAGGGCGATCAGCTCCGCCATTGCACTGTCACCGCATTCCGCAACCAGGGTCCGTTCAGCGGCGGGAGAGACAACCATATCAACCGCCACCCCATGGTTGACGAGGTGTCGCGCCGTGGCCAAAGACAGCGCAACCCCCGACGCGCCGGACACTCCAAGAACAACACGGGTCATACCAGCCCCTCGCAGCGTGCCAGAAGGTCGGCGGCAAATGCCGCGTCTTCGGGGGCTGTCTGCATCACCGCGCCCCATTCGCGCGTGGTCTCTGCGCCGATCTTGTTGGTGGCATCAATGCCGATCTTCCCGGCCAGCCCCTCTTCGGGCGAGGCGAAATCCAGATAGTCCATCGGTGTCTTTTCCAGGGTCATTACATCCCGTCCGGGGTCCATGCGTGTGGCCAGTGCCCAGGCGATATCGTCCCAGTTGCGCGGATCGATGTCATCGTCAACCACGATGATCATCTTGGTATAGCTGAATTGCGGCAGCATCCCCCACAGCGCCATCATCACGCGACGCGCCTGACCGGGGTAGCGTTTGTCGATCGAGATCACCGCGATGCGATAGGAACACGCCGCAGGCGGCAGCCAGAGATCGCGGATTTCCGGAATTTGCCCCCGGATGACCGGCAGCGCCAGCCGGTTGAATACCTCGCCGATGATAGCCGGTTCATCGGGCGGGCGGCCGGTATAGGTAGACAGGTAGAGCGGATCGGCGCGGGTGGTCAGCGCGCTGACTGTCATCACCGGAAACGGTTCGGCCTGGTTGTAGTAACCGGTATGATCCCCGAACGGGCCTTCGGGCGCGGTCTGGGTGGGGTCGACCCATCCTTCGATCACGATTTCCGCGTCGGCGGGCACCATTAGCGGTACCGTCTTGGCCGGCACCAGGCGGGGGCGCGCGCCCGAAAAGACGCCCGCAAAGCTCAACTCGGACACCGTTTCAGGCAGCGGCAGGGCCGCGCAAAGCAATGTTGCGGGATCCGCGCCCAGAACAATGGCCACCGGCATCGCCGCACCGGCCTGTCGCCAGCTTCGATGATGCGCGGCCCCACCACGATGCGCCAGCCAACGCATGATGATCCGATCGTGGCCGATGACCTGGGCGCGGTAGATACCGGCATTGTAGCGGCTCACATCTGTTGCCTCGCTGTCATGCGGGCGGGTCACCACCACAGGCCAGGTGATCAGCGGACCGGCATCTCCTGGCCAATGCGTCTGGACCGGCAGCGATCGCAGATCCACCTCGCTGGCCACATTTTGCTGCACGGCTGCCTTTTTGACCAGCTTCGGCCGGGTCGACATCGCGGCCTTGAGCATCGGCCAGCGCGACAGCGCGTCGCGCATTCCATCAGGCGGGCTGGGCGTGCGCAGAGCGGCCAGAAACGCGCCCAGATCATCCAGGCCGTCCGGTGTCACACCGAGCCCTGCCGCGACCCGCGCGGGCGCGCCGAAGATGTTCACCACAACCGGCATCTGCGCGCGCGCGCCACTATCCAGAACCGGATGGTCAAAGCGCAGAATCGGGCCGCCCCGCTCAAGCACCGCCCGGTGAACGGCCGTCATCTGATGGCGCACCGAAACAGGGTCGGGCAAGCCGGCCACCTGGCCCTGGTCAGAGTTCCAATCCAGGAACGCGCGCAGTGTCGGAAACGGGGGCAGAGTGCGAATGGGCAAACTCCTTTCGGATTTCGGCTGCCTTAGCATCTGTGCTCATGTGAAAATTTGACTATCGTCAATTTTCGAAAAGGACATTGCGGCTATGACAATGCCAGCGCCGCTGCGGTGCGCGACCCTGCCTGCAAACGGAGCCTGACAGATCCAATGTCCGACCATTCGGCAAACCTGCCACTGTTTCCGCGACTTCCCGCCTTGCCCCTCCGCTGGCTCCCGCTTGGCCCTATGTCATTGGCGCTGACTGGCTTTGCCCGGCAGCTTGCCAGGCGGCATGCTTCGATGTTTCGCAGGCTTGGCGACCATGGCCAGGCCCGGTTCGTTCTGGATCCGACCGATCTGCCGGTATCGATGCTGCTGGAGCCGCGCGGAGGCCAGCCGCGCGTTCATCTGTCACGCAGGCAATTGCATGGCGACGCCCGAATCGCGGGGCCACTCGCCGGGCTGCTGGGGCTGGTGCACGGCGCATATGACGGCGACGCGCTGTTTTTTTCACGCGACCTTGTGATCGAGGGCGATACCGCCGCGGTGTTGGCCCTGCGCAACGCGATTGACGATGCCGAACTGGACCTGTCTGCCGAAGCGCAAACAATGTCGGGCCGATTTGCGGCACCGGTCCGGTGGGTGATTGAAATGGCCGAAGCCCGAACCGGCGTGGCCTTGTCGCGCCATGAGGAGGATGCCGATTGGTAATGGAAATCGTCTGCCCCGCTGGCACGCCGGCGTCTTTGCGGGCCGCTGTCAAAGCCGGCGCGCACACGGTCTATTGCGGCTTTGCCGATGAAACCAACGCGCGTAATTTTCCCGGCCTGAACTTTGACCGCGAGGAGATGCGCGCAGGCGTCGCATTTGCCCATGGCCATGGCGCAAAGGTGCTGGTGGCGATCAACACCTTTCCGCGCGCCGGATCCGAACCGCTGTGGCACCGCGCCATCGCCGATGCCGAAAGCGCAGGGGCCGATGCGGTCATCCTGGCGGATCTGGGGTTGCTGGCCCATGCCGCAAAGCATCACCCCGGCCTGCGGTGCCATCTTTCGGTGCAGGCGGCGGCGGCCAATGCCGATGTGATCAACTTCTACGCCAGTACATTCGGGGTAAGGCGCGTGGTCCTGCCCCGCGTCCTGTCGGTGCCGGAAATTGCCGCGATCAATGCCGAAACCGAGGTGGAAACCGAAGTGTTCGTATTTGGCGGCTTGTGCGTGATGGCCGAGGGGCGATGTTCTCTGTCATCCTATGCCACCGGGCAATCGCCGAATATGCACGGCGTCTGCTCTCCGGCAAGCCACGTGGAATATCACGATGACAAGGGGGCGCTTTCGGCCAAGCTGGGCGGCTATACCATCCACCGCGTCGGCGCGCGCGAACCCGCGCCCTATCCGACCCTGTGCAAGGGGTGTTTCCAGGCGAGTGGGACCAAGGGCCATCTGTTCGAAGACCCTGTGAGCCTGAACGCCGAGACGCTGATCCCGCAACTGGCCAAGGCGGGTGTGACCGCGCTCAAGATCGAGGGGCGGCAACGATCACGTTCTTATGTCGCCCAGGTCGTGCGCAATTTTCGCGCCGCCGTCGATGCCCAGGCCGCCGGTTCGCCAATGCCCGAGGGCATGTTGGCCAGCCTCACCGAAGGTCAGGCCGCCACCGCCGGGGCCTACAAGAAAACCTGGAGGTAGCGCCATGGAACTGACCGTTGGACCGAACCAGTTTTTCTGGAAGCCCGAGGATTGGAGCGCCAGCTATGAGGCTTTGGCGACAGCACCCGTTGCGCGTATCGTGCTGGGTGAGCTGGTGTGCTCAAAACGCCTGCCATTTTATCAAAACCGCATCCCGGCGGTGATCGAAATGCTGCGCGCTGCCGGCAAGGAGGTCGTCGTGACGTCGCTGGCGTTGATCACACTGAAACGCGAACGCAAGCTTGCCGCTGAATTGGCCGAAGCTGGGGTGGAGGTCGAGATCAACGACCTCTCCATGCTGGCCTATTTGCCAACAGGAACGCCGTTTTCCGTCGGGCCGCTGGTGAACGTGTATAACGAAGGCACGCTGGCATGGCTGGCGGCGCGCGGAGCCACCAGCATCTGCCTGCCGCCGGAATTGCCCCTGGAGCAGGTCCGGGCCCTGGCCCGTTTGGGCCGCGATCTGGGTGTCGCGATCGAGGTCTGGGGCCACGGCCGGGTGCCGCTGGCCATCTCGGGGCGCTGCTATCATGCGCGGTTGCACGGCCGCACCAAGGACAACTGTCAATTCGCCTGCGAAGATGATCCTGACGGGCTGGATGTGGCGACGCTGGAGGGGCAGAAGTTTCTGGCGATGAACGGGGTTCAGACGCTGTCAGACAGCTTCGCCTGCGCCGACCACCAGATTGAAACGTTGCAGCAGGCCGGTGTTTCGCGCTTGCGATTGTCGCCGCAGAGCGGCGATTTTGCCGCGATCTGCGCGCTGTATCGCGCCCGTGTCGACGGCAAGGCCGACCAAGGAACGGTGGCTGCGGCTCTTCGGCTCAGCCATCCGGACATCCGGCTAAGCGATGGGTTCCTGACCGGTGCAAGCGGCGCGGCATGGTCCGGTGGTCGGGCAGAAAGTTGAAGGTGCCCTTGCCCGCCCCCGCGCCCGGACCCAATCGCGCCTGGGATATCTGGGCGGCCCCTTACAGGCCGTTGTTTCTGGCCGCATCACTTTGCGCGGTTTTCGTGATTTTCTGGTGGCCGTTGGCGGCGCAGTTTTGGGTGCCCGCGGGGCGTATTGAAATCCCGGTGATCTGGCACGCACATGAAATGCTATTTGGATTTATCGGCGCGGCGGTGGGTGGCTATCTGCTGACGGCGCTCCCAAGCTGGACCGGGCATTCCCCTTTGCACGGCAAGGAATTGATCTGTTTGACACTGCTGTGGGTGCTGGCCCGCGTGGTGGCGGCCTTTGCCGGATCTCTCCCACTTATCGTGCTGCTTCTGCCCGGTGCGGGGTATTTCTTGTTGCTGACAGGGAGCTTGCTGTGGCGGATCATCGCCGCAAAAGCCTGGCCAAGGATTGGGTTCTGCGCCGCGACAGCGACGCTTGGAATTGCGGATGTCGTGTTTTGGGTTCAGGCAGACCGGGGCTATCCGGCGGACAGTCTTGAAATCGTACGCGGGATGATACTCGTGATTGCGATCCTGGCATCGGTCATCGGCAACAAAGCCATTCCCGCCTTTACCGCCAATTGGCTGTTGGTTCGCGGCGTCAAAGGCGAATTGCCGCGCGCAAAAGCGCCGGTGACGGCCGCGACCGTATTGGCGGCGGCCCTGGTCCTACAGGGCGCTGGCTGGTCCCTGGCGAGCGCATGGTCTTTGCTCATTGCGGCAGGGTTGCTGCTTTGGCCGATGCGCAAGTGGCGCACCGTGGCCATATGGTCTGATCCGCTGCTTGGGATGCTGCATCTGGCCTATCTTTGGCTGCCGCTTGGGATTGGGATCGTGGGTCTGACCAGAATTGGGTTTGTGCCCCTGTCTAATGCAAGCGCGCTTCATATAATTACCATCGGTGCCTTTGGCGGGCTCATATTTGCCATCGCCGGACGCACTGCTGCGCGCCGTGTGGATGGCGGATTGCAGGCCGCACCCGGGTTTGCGCTTGGTGCTTTGTTGATCTGGTTTGCGGTTCCGGTCCGGCTGGTGGAAAATGGCACGGGACTTGCCGGATTGCTTTGGGATCTGGGCTGGTCGCTTTTTCTTGTCGGCTTCATCCTTGCGCTGCGCGGGCCGCCGCCCTGGCCGGTGCTGAGCGGCCGCCGCGCATAGCGGATCACCAGGCGACGCGCCCTTGACGATCATCAGGATTTGATCCGTTCGGTCCAGCAATACGATGTTTCCGATGCGCAGTTGATCTCGGTCAAGACACGAAACCATGATTCAGTGTCTTTTGCTCGGGAATGCCGCTTGCCCCCCTCACGGCGCTCGGAATGTCGGGAGAACGGGATGACAAAAGCAGAACACCCCTGTGCAAGCTGCCGCTTCCACGCCTCCAGCCTGTGGCAGCCCGTTGCTGGCAGTACCGTATCCACCCTCGCCCGCGGCTTCACCCGACGCGATCTGGATGCCGGAGGCGTGCTTTATCATCAGGGCGCGTCCAGTGATGGTCTCTATTGTGTTTCGAGCGGGTTGATCGCCATCCGCAGCTATGGCCCCGACGGGGCCTCGAGCCTGCTGAGGCTTGCCTATCCCGGCGCGTTGATCGGATATCGCGCGTTTCTGGCCGAGCGCGAACATCGAACCGAAGCCCAGGCGCTGTTGCCGACACGTGTCTGCGTGGTCGCGCGGCGCGATGCAAAGCACGTCGTGCAGGCATGTCCGACGGTTCTTGTGCGTCTGGCCGAACGCTGCGCTGATGAACTGGATCGATGTCACGAACGCATCCAGGAGGCGGGGCGCCTTTCCAACAAGGCCCGATTGGCGCGGTTGTTGGACCAATTGATGGCGGCCCACGGAGGAGAGGAGGGCAGCGTATGGCGCATGCGCTTGCCAATCTCGCGCCAGGATCTGGCCGACATATTGGGAGTTCAGCCGGAGACATTATCGCGCCTCATGAAACGCCTGCAAGACGATGGAAGGATACGATCGTCTGGTCGCTGGATCGAAATGCAGGAGCCAAAGCGTCAACACGCAGTATGAGACTCTCCGATCCCCAAGGCGGCCCGCGCAGGAACTGCGGCCGGAAATTCGAAATGACCTGGAAGCAGGAAGCCGGCGAGAGGAGGGGTGATGTCTGAAGCTGCCACGGCACCAATCGAGGCCTGTTTTGCAGATACGACTCCAGCTATGCGGCATGGAACCGTCGGGCGCAAAAAGCTCTGGCGGTTTGCCCGATCTGATCCATCTGCGCAGGGCAGAGGCCATAGGAAACGCAGGCAGGTTTGCCTGACCTTGTCCAAATTCGCGATCTGTGAGAGCGTTGCCTCCTATGGTTCAGGGGGGAGCTTTTGGGACGCCGGGTGCTTACTCTGATCGAGGGCAATGTGACGCCACCTGAGGGGGCTTTGACATGCCATTGGCGCAAGACCTACCCAGAGCCTCACCTTGAGGCGATGGGGACAGGTCAGTTGGGTGCAGGGAGCGGGCTGAATTTCATTCTGTCACACGAGCCGACACCCGGCGCGCGTCAGTCGAGCATAATCAACGTTGAAGACGGCCAAGCGCTGTTGCGGCTGGATGAGGTCGCGTTTCCTGCGGGCGCGATTGCGTATCGCCACATCCACCCCGGACCGGGCATTCGGGTTCTGGTGCAGGGCGGTTTGCGGCTCATCTCGGATCACGACATTGAGGAGATGGCCTGCGGAGACGTCTGGTTCGAAGGCGCGCAGTCCCCGGTTCGGGCCGAAAACAGGGTTCAAGGGATTTCGCGCTTCGTGCGAGTGATGATCCTGCCGGTCGCTTTCGTGGGCAAGCCCTCGATCCAGATCCTCGCCCCCGGGGATCAGACCAAGCCGCGGCTTCAGGTGACGCATCGCCACATCGACCACGTCTTTACGGTTTAGGACCCGAAAGCGACGAGTTTCGCCAATTCGGATCGACTTCGGCTGGCTCTGACCCCAATCCCGTGGCGTGGATCGCGGAGATTGCGAGATATTCGTCGCGTTCCGATGTGTCGCCCGAAATGCCCACCGCACCAATGGTCACGCCGTCGCCATCCTCGATCAGCACGCCACCGGGCACTGGAATCGTCCGGCCATCAGAGGCCACGACGAGCGCGGTTTGAAAAACAGGCCGCGTTTGCAGATGATCGCGGATCCAGCGGCTGGATTTCCCCATCCCCAAGGATCCCCAGGCCTTGCCAAAGGCGACGTCAAAGCGCACCAGGCCAGAGCCATCCTCGGAATTGACCGCAATGATCTTGCCGGCGGCATCAAGAATCACGACCGTGAGTGGCAGCATATTCTCCAGACGACCAAGCCGCAGCGCTTCAGCGAGGATCGCCTGGGCCTGCACGAGTGTCAGTGAGGTTTGAAGTTTCATGCGTGCCCCCTACCCGTTCCACCAAGCTTCAAGATCCAATTCCGGCAGCCAGGTTACGATCTCGGGAAACAAGATGAGCACCCCGATTGTGATGACGTCAGCGACAAAGAAGATGGCCACGCCCTTGAACACGGTCGTGATCGGGATGTCGGGACGCACGCCGTTGACGACAAAGCAGTTGAGCCCGATAGGCGGCGTGATCAGGCAGATCTCCGCCATCTTCACCGCGATGATCCCGAACCAGATCGGTGCCATCTCACCCGAGACGCCAAAGGCGCTGTCCTCGACGCTGACATAGCTCCCGCCATTGAGAGCCATGACCGCAGGGTAAACCACGGGCAATGTCAAAAGCAGCATCCCGATGGCGTCCATGAACATGCCAAGAACCGCGTAGCCAAGGAGTATGCACAGAAGAATGATCATCGGATTGGTTGGCAGCGCCACGATCCATTCGGTAAAGGCCCCGGGCAGGCCTGAGAAACCGAGGAAGCGCACAAAGATCAAAACGCCCCAGATCAGCGAAAAGATCATCACGGTGAGCTTGGCGGATTCCATCAGCGACCCGCGAATGGCCGAAAGCTTCGTGCGCCGCGCCAGCGCAAGGACCAGGATAACGAAGGCCCCCAACGCGCCGGCCTCGGTGGGCGTGGCCCAACCGGTATAGATTGACGACATGATAATCACGACCACCGCCAGGATCGGGGTGATCCCCGGCAGGGAGGCGATCCTTTCGCCCCATGTGAAGCCGCTGACGCTTGGCGCGGCACCCGGTCTTGCCATCGACCAGATTACGATGATCGAGGCATAAACCATCGCCGACACGATGCCCGGCAGGAAGCCCGCAAGCAGCAGGTCCCCGACGCTTGTTTCCACGATGATCGCATAGATCACCAGGATGGCCGAGGGCGGGATCAGCGTGGCGAGCGTCCCGGCAGAGGCGACCACGCCCGCCGACATCTGTTTGGAATAGCCGTTGCGCAGCATCTCGGGGATCGCCACCCGACTGAAGACGGCAGATGTCGCTGTGGATGCGCCCGAAACCGCGGCAAAGCCTGCGGTCGCAAAGACGGTGGCCACCGCCAGGCCACCCGGCATCCAGCCCAGCCACTTGCGGGCGGCGTCAAAGAGGGTTTGCGTCATGCCGGCGTGGAAGGCGACAAAGCCGATGAAGATGAACATCGGCAGGACCGACAGCGCGTAAACGCTTGATTTCGAATGCGGTACGATGCCTGCGATGCCGCCGCCAGGGCCCCAGCCGCGGAACTCGACCAGGCCCAGAAAGCCGACGACCGCCGCGGCAAAGACGACGCGGACACCCAACACGATCAGCACCAGCATCAGACCAAGCGCGATCATGCCGACCAGAAACGTGTTGTCCATTCCAATGCCCAGAATCATGGCCGGGCCCCTTCATCGCCCATGGCTTCATGGATCTCATCCTGGGCTTGTTCGGCCACGTCTTTCATGATCACCACCGCCTCCGGCACAAGATCCGGATTGATCAGCAGCCGGATCGACCCGGCCAGCTGCAGCAGGAGCCGGACGAACCAGATTCCGAACGCCAGAGGTACCAGAAGTTTCGATGGCCAGACCGGCAATTCGGCATCCATTGTCGTATCGCCCATTGTGTAGGACCGCATGAAGTGGCCCCAGGAATAATAAATCAGCATCCCGATGATAAAGATCGCCACAAGCGTGGCGAACGCCTCGACCAGCCAAAGCGCGCGGCCTGATAGCCGCCCGATAAAGATCTCCATCCGGATATGCGCGCCAAGCCGTTGGCAATAGGCCGCGCCGAGAAAGGCCATCGAGGCCATGGAAAGCTCGACCAGGTCGATATAGCCGCTGATCGGGCTGTTGAAGACAGACCGCATCACGATCTGCGTCACACCAAGCATCATCAGCGCAAGGATCGCGAGGCCCGCCAGAAGATTGGCAAAATTCTCTATCGGTGCGGCAAGCCGGTCGATCCGGGCCAAGGTGCCAGCGTTGTCTGCCATGTGAGGAAATCCCTTGTCAAACAAGCACCGGGCGGCCAGGGCCGCCCGGTGCCAGGGCCTTATTGGGCCATCGCCTCTTCGGCATATTCGAAGATCGCGTCGAACAGGCCCTGGGCGTCGAAATTATCCTGATTGGCTTCTATCCAGGCATCCCAGACCGGTTGACCTGCGATACGCTGGAATTCAGCGATCTGATCGTCGGAGTAGACGACCTCGGTCAGGTTTTCGCGGAACGCGGGCAGGTTGATCACATCCTGCGCGGCATAGGCGGCTTGGGTCTCTTCCATCACCTGGTCGCGCAGACCCATCAGGAGTTCCTGATATTGCGGCGGCAGCGCGTTATAGGCTTCAAGGTTAATGACCCAGCCGCATTCCGAAGTGCCCGGGGTCAGGTTGGAAGTGAACCAATCCGCCTCCTCGTCAATCCCAAAGGCCACGTGGGCGTAGGTATAAGGGAAGGCAGCGGCATCAATCGCGCCACGCTGGAAGGCGACGGCAGTTTCGCCCGCGGGCAGGGTCTGACGGACGGCACCAAGCGCCTCCATCGCCTCACCCAAGCCACCGCCGGCGCGCACGCGCAACCCTTGCCAGTCCGACAATTCAGTTGGCGGCGTCCCGCGGCCGAGAATTTCGTATTGCGGCAAAAGCCCCGAAACATAGGGCATCGCGTTCCAACGCTCCATATCCGCGACAATTGCCGGATGCTCGAACATGCGCGACCGGACGTAGCGGTCGACCTCTGGATCGCCCAAGGGCAGGAAGGGCAACGAGAACACCATCCAGGCGGGGTTCTTGCCGGGATGGTAGAAATTACAGATCGCGGCCCCTTCGAAGGCGTTCAGCAAAAGCCCGTCAAGGTTTTCGCGTGCGCCGGAAAGCTGTCCGCCATAAAAGATCTCGATTTCAAAATTGCCGCCAGTCTGCTCGGCAACGTCTTCGATCATGCTTTCCATACCGGCCGACAACGCACGCGGGTTGCCCCACATCGACAGGCTCCACGACACTTCGGGGCCCTCGATTGTTTGCGCCGCGGCTGCACCGGCCGCCAGCACAGCAAGCCCCGTCACAGTGGACTTTTTGAAACCGTTCCACATTTTTCCATCCCTCCTTTTTTTGTCTTTCCGGGCTGCGCCCGTGCCCAGAGACTACAATCGCCACACGAAAAATCAACTTAATATCGACTAAACGATCATAAATCGATTTTTATTCTCGGAATCGGACCCCGAAAAATCCTTTCTGGAAAACCCTGAAACGTTGGAGTTTCACAGAAATTCCCGATTGTTATGCGTCTTGTTCGCGAGGACTGGACCGTGTCAGCACCCTTGCCATCGGTGCCCCGCGCGGTTTCAACGAAATGTCGCGGAAGGGTTAAGTGGTCGCGCGGGCAGCGTTGCGTCTGAAGCTGCCACCCGCGACGGGCGCTCAGAGCGCGCAGGCCTCCGGCATCACGGTTTATGAGCAGCGCAAGGCGCGCAGAGGCACAGCTGCCGCGGGTGCCGCCTTCGTCGATCCACCGATCGGATCGCATCCCCGAGGGATCAAGGGCGCGATGAACGGACCCGCCCTGGCGGGCTGCATCCGCGAACAAGGCATCGTTGGTTTGTCAAACTCACGCCCTGCCGTTCAGGCCTTTTGCCTTTCATTCGCGGCGTCCCACACGGGCGCGTCATGCAATGTCAATGCGCACCGTTCGCCAAGAACCAAAACCTCCAGACCATCGGTTGCGTCCGGAGCCACATAGGCAAATGTCAGGCTCTTGCCCGTGGCGTGACCATAGCCGCCCGACGTACACACGCCGACCACCTTATCGCCTTGCATCACGGCTTCGCCGCCATGGATATCGCAATCTGTTGCGGCCACCTCGCCATAGACCAGCCTTGTGACAATGCCTGCCTTGCGCACCGTTTCGGTGGCGTTGCGGCCATGGAAATCGCCTTTTCCCGGCGCATAAAACCGTTCACACCCTGCTTCGATCAGGGTGATTTCATTGGTCAGCTCAGCGCCAAACCCGCGATAGCCCTTTTCCATCCGCAACGCGTTGACGGCATAGGCACCGAAATCGGCGATGCCATGCGGCCTACCTGCAGCCCGGATTGCCTCATAAAGCGCGCCGAGCCGTGCCATCGGCGCATGCAGTTCCCACCCAAGCTCACCGACATAGGTCACACGAAGGGCGCGGACAGGCACCCCGGCGATGGTGATTTCCTGCCCCGAAAGCCAGCGAAAGCCCGCATTTGTCAGATCAGCATCCGTAAGCGGGGCCAACACATCGCGCGCCTTTGGGCCGGCAACGACCAGCATGCCATACTCATCGGTCACATTGCTGATCGAGACATCTGCGCCCGCCGCCATGCGCAGTTGGTCCAAAGCAATGCGTTCCGAACCCGCCCCGGACAGGACATAGAACCGGTCATCGGCAAGGCGGGTTATCGTCCATTCGCCTTCGATCCTGCCGTTTTCCGACAATACGTGGGTCAGGTTGATGCCACCGGCCTTCTTGGGAAGCTTGTTGGCGGTGAGCCGATCCAGCAGCGCCTCGGCCCCGGCCCCGGTGACGTCGAATTTGGCAAAGCTGGACAGATCCATGATCCCGACCCGTTCACGCACGGCGCGACACTCCGCGGCCACAACGTCAAAGATATTGCCGCGGCGATATCCCAATTCTTCTTTCCGCCCGTCCAGCGAGAACCATTTGGGGCGCTCCCAGCCGAAGACCTCGGTATAGACCGCGCCTTTTGATTTCAGCGTGTCAAACAGGGGCGTGACCCGGTTGCGCCGGGCGGCCTTGATCTCGCGGCCCGGGAGCGGGGTTTCGAACATGTTGTGATAGTCATCAAAGCTTTTTGCGCGGGTGTAATCCGCATCCGCATAAGACCCGAACCGGCGCGGATCGACGCTGTGCATGTTGATCTCGCAATCGCCGTGCACCATCCATTGGGCAAGGTATTTGCCACAGCCCGCGCCCTGGGCAATGCCGATAGAGGATCCGCAACACTGCCAGAAATTGCGCAATCCATAGACCGGACCGACCAGCGGGTTACCGTCGGGCGTGTGTGGAATAGCCCCGTTGATGACCCGTTTGATACCTGCGTCGGCAAAGATCGGCATCCGGTCCAGAGCCTTTTCCAACCAGGGCGCGATCCGGTCGATATCGCCTTCGAACAATTCGTTTTCGGCGCTCCATTCGGGACTTCCGCCACGGCTGGCCCAGGCTTCGCGGCTGCCATAGTGCTCATAGATGCCGACCAGACCGGCGTTCTGCTCCTGCCGGTAATAACCCGCCGTAGCCGGATCGCGCATCACGGGCAGTTCCCGCTCTTGCCCTTTGAATTCCGCCAACGGTTCGGTCACCAGAAACTGGTGCTCCATGTTGGTGATCGGGGTATCGACGCCCACCCAGCCGCCAACCTCACGTGCGTAGCAGCCCCCGGCATTCACGACATGTTCGCACGTGATGCTGCCCCGTTCCGTGACCACCTCGAATTCACCATTTGGCAAGAGCTTGATGTCGCATACCCGATTGCGCCGAATGATGGTCGCACCCATCTGCCTGGCCCCGGCGGCCAGCGCATTGCAGGCGCTGGAGGGGTCAACATGGCCGTCCATGCTGGTATAGGCCCCCGCCAGAATGCCGTCGGTCTTGAGCCAGGGGTTCAGCTCGCGAATGCGTTCCGGCCCGATCACCTCCATGTGAAAGCCGATATTGGCGGAAAAACCGGATACATGGCGGAACCAGTCAACCTCTTTCCGGGTGGTGGCGAGCCGAATGCCGCCACAGCCATGCCAGCCCGCAGGATGGCCGGTGATCTCCTCCAGACGCGGGTAGAGCGTGTTGGAATAATGGTGGATCTTGGCCATGTTGTAATTGCCGATAAAGCTGGGGCATTGCCCCGCCGCATGCCAGGTTGAGCCCGATGTCAGCTCGCCCTTTTCGATCAGAACCACATCGGTCCAACCCTCTTCCGCCAGATGATACAGCAGGCCAACACCCATCATGCCGCCGCCAACGATCACTACTTTTGCATGGGATTGCATCACATGTACCTTTCCTGTCGGGCGTTACCAGACGCCGTTGCCCGCCCGCATCCGAGCCTTTGGGAGAATGATATTATAGGCGTCGCGGATCTGTGCATCGACGCGGCCGGGAATATGGCCGGGGTAATGTTCGGCAAGCACCTTGCGCACGGTGTCACGCGCCACGTCGCGCGCATCGGGCGCACCGGCGTCTTCCCATTCGCTGATGCTGCGCCGGTCGGCGATCTCGGGGTAAAGATAGTCGGTTTTCATCCGCGAAAAGGTTTGCGGGTGGCCCAGATAGTGACCCTCGCCCATCACCACATCGCGGATGACATCGAAATTCAGGGAATCTTCGGAGACCTCGACGCCTTTGACGGTTCGCAGGATCGCGCCCAGCAGGTCATTGTCCAACACGTAGCTTTCAAGCGAGGTGCCCATCAGGCTCCCCTGCATTCCGGCGCATTCATGGATCATCGAAGCCCCGGCATGGGCGGCCAACGAAATGGTATACCCCTTTTCGCCTCCCGCCTGCATGTCGGGCAGTTTGCTGTCGGTCATGCCGGCAGGAACTGAATTGGGCAGATCATAAAAGCTCGCCATCTGGGCGCAGGCCGCCGACAAGAGCGCCTGTTCACCGGACCCTCCCGACATGGCCCCGGTGCGCAGATCGGACACAAAAGGCCAGGTGGCAAAGATGCCCCGGCAGTTCGGATCGATGATATTACACAAGATCAGCCCGGCCAGCACCTCGGCGCAGGCCTGTGCCACGGCCCCGGCCAAGGCCGCGGGTGCTGTGGCCCCGGCTTGTCCGGCAGCCACCAGAAGGATCGGCAAGCCCGCCTCGACCGCAGCCTCCAACGCCTCGCAGCTTTCGGTGGCAAAGCGCATTGGCGGCACGACATGGCAACACACGGCGGTGCAGAACGGGCGCTTGCGAAATTCACCTTCCCCGCCGGCCACGGCATCCAACATCGGCATCACCGCCTTGATGCTGGCGCTGTCAGTATAGCTGACGGCGATGGATTTGGTGGTGCCCTGCAAACACGCATAGGTGGTGTTGATATCCAGATCGAGAGTGGAGGCGGCATCGCGCGCGACAACCGAGCGGTGATACCAGTGGATATTGTCCAACCGATCCACCAGGCGCGCGACATCATAAAGGTCGGCGACCGTGCTTTCGCGATACTTCCCGGTCTCGAAATCCATCATTGTCGGGGCCGCGCCGCCGGTACCCGCATGGACCCGCCTGCCGCCGATTTCGATATCATGAACCGGGTCAATGCCGTGCAGCGTGAATTTGCGCCGGGTGCGGGCGATCATGTCCTCGACCAGCGCGCGCGGAAACCGAAGCCGCCGGTCATCATCCACCCAGCAACCCGCCGCAACCGCACGGTTTTCGAGACTAGCGGTGGCCTGAGAAAGCCCAAGCTCTTCCAAAAGCCGCAACACCAACTCATGAATTCGCTCAACTTCAGATGCGCTCAGCGGCTGGTACCGCCCGCCGACCATACCCGGAAGGACAGGAGATACCGACGGTAAGACCGCAGAGGTCGCGCGCTTTCTGCGGTTCATCCTGCGCACGGCTGGTGCTGTCATTTTTGGGCCTCATCACGATCAATGAGATTCAGGTGATCCTGAAAACGCGCATTGCTCAAATGATGATTTCGAATGCCTCGCATTCCATCAGATCATGCGAAGCGCAATGTCTCAGCCTTGCTTTCGCTCAACACCCATTGGACGAAGGCCGCCACCATCGGATCGCCCGCGCGGTCCTGCAATGCGGCCACGTAATAGCCCTGCTGTGTTTCCAGGGGTTTGTTGACAGGGCAGATCAGCTTGCCGGTCGCAATCATCGGGTCGGTGATATAGCTCCAGCCCAACGCCACCCCTCGGCCCGCTTCTGCGGCCTGCAACACCATAGGGTAGCTGTTGATCTGGATGCCCCGCCGGGCCGGTTGGCCCATGACGCCTTGGGAGCTGAGCCATACCCGCCAATCGACGGATCCCCAGATATTGCCCCCGCCGTCCAAATGCAAAAGCGTCTGATCCAGCAGGTTGGCCGCCGCTCGAAGCTCGGGATGGGCGGCGAGGTAGGACGGGCTGCACACCGGGCAGACCCTTTCTCCAAAAAGCAGCCGGGCGTCGATGCCGTCCCATTGGCCATCGCCCTGCAACACCGCGACATCCGCGCCATCGCGGCGCAGATCGGGTTTTTGATCACTGGCCAGAACCCGGAGATCGACATCGGGATAGAGCGTCGAGAACCTCTCAAGACGCGGCATCAGCCAGTAGTAGGAAAACGACACCGAGGCGGCGACGGTGATCTGCGGAAAGGCCGAGGCCGTTTTGAAGGTTGAGACCGCCGCCGATACCCCGTCCAGACCCGCCCGCACCGCATCGAAAAGAAGACGCCCCTCATCAGTTAGTGAAATGCCCCTGTGAAGCCGGAAAAACAGGTCCTGCCCCAGATCTGTCTCCAAGGCCTTTATCTGACGGCTGACCGCACTTTGGGTCAGGCAAAGCTCTTCCGCCGCCCGTGTGACGCTGCCGTGGCGCGCCACAACCTCGAAGGTGTTGAACAGCGCCAACGGAGGGAGGGGATACTTCTTCATGCCAGCAGACTATCCGAACCGCGGCCCGACAAAAGGCAAATTCTCGAACGAACCTCACCGCGCTGGAAACTGTCATTTCCGGGCGGGAAACGGCCCTCGCAACCAGCGCGGCGGGGTCATGGCGGCCGACAGCTTCGCCCGAAGGCTGAATGCAATCAGCGGCCTCACGCCCCCGGGACCGCATCCGCGAAGTCAGGGCCTCTGCGCCTGGCAGAGCCAGCGCTGATCCGACCCGCCAGATGCCGGGACTAAACACCCAGGCCGACGCTCCGATCAGACAGGCGCAGAGCGAAATTCGGCGCACCTTCATTCAAACGCCAGGCCTGCATGGTGAAACTACGCTGGCCCGCGATGTGCATGGGGTCGGCCTCCGCCAATGCCCGTGCGGCCGCGATATTCTCCGCGATATAGATGATCAGCCCCGCTCCGCTCATGACCTTCCCTTCGGGATCCGACAATGGCCCGGCAAGGAATAGATGCCCGTCGGCCTCAAGCGACTTTTGATAAGCAAGATGCGCATCCAAAAGCTCTTTGGGCGGCGGGCCGTCGCGGGCGGGCGACGTCACGCAGGCGAAGACCTCCACCGCAAGTGCCCCGCGTTGGCGGCAGATCCCTCCGTAATCGGCCCATTTCATCGGTCCACTCATGATGGGTTCCCCCCGTTTGTGGTGATTATCCCAAACCTATACATTTTTTGCCGCGGCTTTTCGCAATTCTGCTTTCTGGACTTTTCCCATCGCATTGCGTGGCAGTTCCGAAAATATCCGGATGCTGCGCGGGATCTTGAAACGCGCCATGCAGTTCGACAGCGAGGCGAGAACCGTGTCTGCATCCGTCGCCCCCGGAGCTTCCAGAACGATCGCAGCGGCAACAGCCTCGCCAAGATCGGGATGTGGCACGCCGTAGACGGCACTTTCGAGCACTCCCGGCAGTGCGTCGATCTGCACTTCGATCTCTTTGGGATAGATGTTGAACCCGCCCGAAATCACCAGATCTTTTTCGCGCCCGACAATCGACAGATACCCCTCGCTGTCGCGCACCCCAAGATCGCCGGTGATGAACCATCCATCTTCGGTGAAGCTCTCGGCGGTTTTCTCAGCGTTGCGCCAATAGCCCGGTGTTACGTTTGGCCCACGCACCTCGATGCCGCCAATCCCCGCTTCATCGGGATTGGCAATCCGCAGATCGACGCCCGGCAGGGGATGACCAACGGTGCCTGCGCGGCGCTGGCCTTGCAGGGGGTTCGACGTGATCATGTTGGTTTCGGTCATCCCGTAGCGTTCAAGAATGGCATGCCCGGTGCGCGCCTCAAACGCAGCGTGGGTTTCCGACAAGAGCGGCGCAGAGCCCGAGATGATCAGACGCATATGGGCCATGGTGTCCCGTCCGAAGCGGCTATCGGCAAGCATGCGGCTGTAGAAGGTCGGAACGCCCATCATAGTGGTCGCCCGCGGCAGGACCTCCGCGATTTGATCAAGGTTGAAAGCGGGCAAAAAGATCATCCGCGAAGCGGCGGCCAAGGTCACATTCGTGGCCACGAAGAGGCCATGGGTATGAAAGACCGGCAAGGCGTGCAGCAAGGTGTCGCGAGCCTCGAACTGCCAGCATTCCTTAAGCGCTTGCGCGTTCGAGATCAGATTGCCATGGGTCAGCATTGCTCCCTTGGAGCGTCCGGTGGTGCCGGAGGTGTAAAGGATTGCGGCCAGATCATTGACATCGCGCGGGACCGGCGCGGCGATCGGTCCGGTCGATGCATGCACAAGATCGGTTGCAGACGCGACATCGACCCCGCGGGCCTCGGCGACGCCGCAGGCGGCCTGTGTCGTGGCGTCAAGAACCAGCAACGCCGGTTCGGCATCGCCCAGGAAATAGTCAAGCTCTGCCGGGGTATAGGCCGTGTTCAATGGCACAAAAACAGCCCCTGCCACGGCCGCTGCAAGATAAAGGATCAAGGCATCAGGCGATTTGGCGATCTGACACAGCACACGATCACCCGCGCCCACGCCTGCACCCTGCAAAGACCCCGCCGCAATGGCGACGCGGGCGCGCAGGTCGCCATAGCTGAGTGTTTCATATCCGGGTGCCTCCAGAAATGGTGCGGCATCGCTTTGATGGGTCAGAAACGCCTTAAAGATCGGATTGGTCGACATCTGCGCGTACTCCTGTTTGTCTGGCGGCACCCCATGGGCGGGGCCGGCCAAGTGCGGTGCGCACGGCGCGCGATACGGCCAGTTCGCCGCTTGCGGCAAAGGCTTCGTGCCGGGCCTCGACCTGGTCCAGTTCGTAAAGGTAATTGACCATCACGCCGTGGCTTTGCTCCAAACCCTTTTCCGACAGATCCCCATCGGGGTTAATCCGGTGCAATTCGGCCCCATTGCCCAGGTGAAACTTCGCCACCGGATCAAGCGGACGCTCGGCGTCATCCTTGGCTTCGGCCAGATACGCAGCGGCGGCCGGAACCAGTCTGTCCTGACCGGATGTCAGGGTGCCTGTGGGAATGCCCTGTGCAGCAGCCCATTTGGCAAAACCCGGAACCGGCGACAGGGTCGAAAATGTCTTCAGGTTCGGCAATTCGGCCTTCAGATCCGATGCCACCTGCTTGATCAGGAAGGCCCCGAAGGAAATTCCCGCCAACCCCACCTGACAATTGGAAATCGAGTAGAATATGGCGGTGTCTGCATCTTCTGCATTCAACACCTCGCGCGGCGAAGCCAGAACCGATTGGATCGAGCTGGCAAGCCCTTTCGTCAGTGCGACCTCCACGAATATGAGCGGCTCGTTCGGCATGGCGGGGTGGAAAAAGGCAAAGCACCGCCGGTCTGTCGGCACCAACCGTTCGCGCAGCGCGTCCCATGTGTCGATGGCGTGGACCGCTTCATAGGCGATGATCTTTTCCAGCAGGTCCGCCGAACTGTGCCAATCAATGCGTGTCGGCACAAGAAAGCCGCGGTTGAACCAACTGCGCAGCAGGTGTCGCAGGTCGGCATCGATGGGCGCGAGAGTGGGATCGTGACGAAGCGCGGCCAGCAACTTTCGCCGCACCTCAACCAGACGGGCGGTGCCGCCGGGGGCGGCGTTGAGGCGCCGGAAGAGTTCCTGCCGGGGGGGTTCGGCGGCAAGTTGCAGCGCCTTCAAGGCCGTCGGCCCCTCGTCGCGGGCCCGTTCGGCAGCGGCAAGAACCTCATCCAGATCCACCTCGAACTCAACCCGCAGGGCCGTGAAATAGCGGTCGATCCCATCGCCCGTAAGGCCCTCGATCAGCGACAAGACCTGATCCGCAATCGCCACGCCAGACGCCTGACCGCGTGCCGTCAGCAAAGTATGGCTGAGACTGACGGGATCATCCTGTGCGGCCTGCAGCCCATCCCCCCAGAGCCGTGGCACCACATTGGGCCCGACCAGCTTGCGCAGGCGGCTTGCGAATGAATTGTCCCTTGTCATCAATCCTCAACCCGAAATACGTCCCCTTCATAAAAAATCGACTTTTAGTTGACAAGTCGTTTTTTTATTGGAATCCTTTGATGACGCCAAATGGAGAGAGATGTCATGAGACTGTTGACCGGCACCGTATCGGGACATGCGACCCCGTCTGTGTTTTCTGTTTCAGGTGACCGCGCCACGATGCTTTTGGAGAATGCCGGCGATCTGTCCGGCCTGATCGCGCGTGCCGCAGAGGGGCAGTCCCTGCCGCAGCCGGGTGCCGGTGCCATCGTAGTGGATGTCGCCGATGTTAAGCCCTCTTTGCCCGTGGCGCGGCCAGGCAAGATCGTCTGCCTGGGCCTGAACTTCGCGGAACATGCGAAGGAAGGGGGCTATGATGTGCCTGATTACCCCGCAATGTTCATGCGTGCGTCGACCTCGATGATCCCGGCGGGCGCACCGATGGTCCTGCCCACGGCATCGCATACCTTTGACTATGAGACCGAATTGATGGTGATTATCGGCAAGGGCGGACGCCACATCGCAGAGGCCGATGCGCTGGATCATGTGTTCGGCTATTCGACCTTCAACGATGGCTCCATTCGCGAATATCAGCGCAAAACCCACCAGTGGACCGCAGGCAAGAATTTCGACGGAACCGGCGCAATCGGGCCGATTGTCGTGACGCCAGACGAGGTGCCCGAAGGTGCCAGCGGGTTGGGCATTCAAACCCGGCTGAACGGACGGACGCTGCAAGACAGCAATACGTCGGATATGATTTTCACAGTCGCGCGGACGATTGCGATTGTCTCGGAAATCATGACGCTGGAACCTGGCGATATGATTGCCTTCGGCACGCCGCCGGGCGTCGGTCATGCGCGCAAACCACAGGTCTGGATGAAGCCGGGAGATGTCGTTGAAGTGGAGATCGAGGGTATCGGCATCTGCCGCAACGAGATCGTGGCCGAAGTGGACATGACCCACGGGACAGCCGCGGAATGAATATGGCGACGGATCCTCGTGCGGCGGCGCAGGCCGAGATTCGCGACCTGCGCGCAAAGATCACCCAGCTGGACGAGGCTGGCATCGAGCTGATGCTGACCAAGGCACGGTCGCATTACGCGTGGCGGGACAAACCCGTCAGCGAAACCCAACTGCGCCGGATCTACGACATCACAAAGCAGGGTGCCACGAGCATGAATTGTTCGCCCGCCCGGTTTATTTTCGTAACCTCGGACGAAGGGCGGCAACAGCTTGTCCCGGCGCTCAAGCCCAAGAACGTGGAAAAGGTTCTGAGCGCGCCCGTGACAGTTATCATCGCCGATGAAATGCGGTTCTGGGAGCGGCTCGACTACCTGTTTCCGCATGAAGACCGCAAACCGTTGTTCCGGGGCAAAGAGGCCTATATCGACGACACCGCAGCGCGCAACGCAACCTTGCAGGGTGCCTATATGATGATGGCGGCGCGTGCGATCGGCCTGGATTGCGGCCCGATCTCGGGCTTTGACAACAAAGTGGTTGATGAGACCATTCTGGCCGGCACAACCCTGCGGTCGAACTTTTTGCTGAACCTTGGTTACGCCGACGAATCGGCGATTTTCCCAAAACTCCCCCGGTTGCCGTTTGAGGAGGCTTGCAGCTTTTTGTAAGGGGAGGGGCGCGTGGGATGCGTCAAAACGCGGGTGCAAGCCCGGAATACTCACTAGTCGGGAGGACAAAATCATGACGTATAAACTCAACCGCCGCACATTGCTGGCAAGCTCCGCCGCCGCCGCCGGTGCCGCGACCTTTGGCATACCAGCTGCGGCGCAAGGCCGCCCCGTGACCGTCATCGACGGCTATCCCGCACGCGCGATGTGGGTGCAGGAGCTGTCGAATTTCTATCTGCCCGAGGTCAATCGCCGGTTGGTTGAGATGGGCCTTGAGGAAATGGATTTCCAGGAATCCTACGGTGGCTCCATCGTGCGCCCGCGCGGCGTTCTGGAAGGCATACGCCTGGGGCTGGGCGATATCGGCGTTGTCACCACGATATTCCACTCTTCGACCCTGCCAAGCCAGGCGCTTTCGGCGGTGACGCCGTTCATCTCGGTCGATGCGGGCCTCGTGGCGCGGTCGGTCGACGAGATCGCCATCGAGTTCGACGCCATGCGCGCCGAGTTCGAAGCCCAGGACCAGGTCTACCTGGCGACCGGCGTGGTGCTCGACAGCTACCAGATGTTCGCCAACCGCCCGATCAACACCCTCGACGACATGGCCAACATGCGTTTCGCCGCCGCGGGCTACAACCTGCGGTATCTCGAGGGCCTTGACGGGGCCGTGGGGGTGCGTGGCGGTCTGACCGATTTCTACAACATGGTTCAGACCAACGTCACCGATGGCTGCATGATCTGGCCCGAAGCGTCGGTGACCTTCGCCATTGCCGAAGTCGCGCCCTACATGCTGCGGGCCAACCTGGGCGCGGTGAACACCAAGACCCTGACCGTCAACAAGACGTTCTGGGACGGCCTTGACGAAGACGTGCAGATGGTTCTTCGCGAAGTCGGAATCGCCTATCGCGATCGTCTGGCCGAGGTGGCCATGGGCCGCGCGGCAGCCAGCGAAGCCGCCTTTGTCGAAGCCGGTGGCACGATCGTCGATCTTTCTGACGAAGATCGGGCGGCCTGGGCCACGGCGATGCCGAACCTCGCGACGGAGTGGGCCGCCGGGCTCGACGCCGATGGCAAGGACGGCTCGGGCATGCTCAGCGCCTATATCGACAAGCTGATTGCCGGCGGTGAAACCCCGGCGCGCAACTGGGCCGCCGAGGCCTGAACCGGATGGAAAGCCCGGAACATAACGCAGAGCCCGGCGCGGGCTCTGCACTCTACCGTGCCTGCAACGCGCTGGCGCGGTCGATGTCCGGTATCGCCAAGGCGGCGAATGCCGCCGGGACGCTGGTGGTTCTGGGCCTTGTCGTGCTGATCAACGCGGACGTCTTCTCACGCAATGCCTTCAACGCGCCGTTCCGGGGCACCTATGAAGCCGTGCAGTTCCTGATGGTCATGATCGTGTTTCTGCAATTGCCGGATGTCGTGCGGATCAACCGCCTGACACGTTCGGACGGATTTCTGGCGGTTCTGGCCAAGCGCCGCCCGCAGGCCGCGCGGTTTTTCGCAAGGATCATCGATTCCGCGGCCGCGGTGTTCATGGGCCTGATCGCTTACGCGATGTGGCCGGAATTCATCCGGTCCTGGACTGACAACACCTATTTCGGCACGCCGGGGATCTTCACCGCCCCCTATTGGCCGATCCATCTTGTGATGTCTTTTTCCGCCGCGCTGACGGCCTTGATTTTCGCGACGAAAGCCTTGTCAGGCAAGCGCCGGCCGGAGCTGTTGCACCTTGAGGAGTCCGGCGCATGACCCCGTTCGAGATCGGACTCATCTCCGTTTTGGCCATGGTCGTCATGATCTATCTCGGGGTCTATATTCCCATTGCGCTCGGGTTGGTGTCCTTTGTCACCATCTGGATCCTGCGCGGCAGTTTCGAACTGCCGCTGGCGCTGTTGAAAATCGCAGCGGGTGACAGCGTGCGGGAATATTCCTTCGCCACCATCCCGCTTTTTACCTTTATGGGGTTAATCGTCTCCAAGGCAGGGATGGGCGAGGATGTCTACCGGGTGATGAACACGCTGTTCCATCGCATCCTGGGCGGCGTCGGCATGGCCACGGTCGGTGCGAACGCGCTCTTTGCGGCCGTGACCGGAAGCTCGATCGCGTCGGCTTCGGTGTTCACCAAGGTCGCTGTGCCCGAGATGATGAAGCTCAACTACAACAAGCGTTTCGCCGTCGGTGTCGTCGCCGGATCGTCGGTTCTGGGGATGATCATCCCACCCTCCGCGATGCTGATCATCTACGCCATCGTGGCCGAACAATCGGTGGGCCACATGTTCCTGGCGGGGGTGATCCCCGGCATCATGCTGACCTTTGCCTACATCCTGGCGATCTGGGGCATGTCCAGGTTTCGCCCGCAATCGGTCCTCAATGAAGGTGCCGGCCAGGTTGCGGATGTCGAACTCTTGAGCGCGGGTCGGATCGTGCTGCTGTGTCTGCCGCTGTTGATCCTCGTCAGTATGGTTCTGGGCGGCATCTATACCGGCTGGCTGACGCCGGTTGAAGCGGGGGCCGCAGGGGCCGCACTTGGCTTGGTTTTCGCGCTGGCGCGGGGCCGCATGGACCTGAAGGGTTTCTGGAACGCTCTGTTGGAGACCGGTCATATAACCGCGGCGATCCTGTTCCTGATCACCGCGGCGTCGATCTACAGCCGGATGCTGGGCATTGCAGGCATCCCCAACGCGCTGGGTGATTTTTTGGAAACCTACCAGCTGGGTTTCACGGCCGTGATGGTAATGCTGGTGATCCTCATGCTGTTTCTCGGCACGCTTCTCGATACGGCCTCCATCATCTTGATCGTCGTGCCTTTGTTCCTGCCCATTGTGGAACCCCTTGGTGTCAGCCTTGTGTGGTTCGGCATTATCGTGGTGATCGGCGCAGAGATTGGCTTGCTGACACCGCCGCTCGGCATCTCGTGCTTCGTGATCAAAAGCACGATCAACGACCCGAGTATTTCGTTGAAGGACGTATTCATGGGCGCGCTACCGTTTGCGGGTGTCATGTTGATCGTCCTGTTTATCCTGATCCAATTCCCAATTCTGTCCACGGCCCTGCTGCCGTAAACCCGGAGGCTCCAGATGCGCAACGTTACCCCAGAAACCCTGACCGGTCTGCTTCTTGGCCTGTCTGGCCCCGACACCAATCCGCGCCTGCAAGAGGTTCTGACATCGCTCGTGACCCACCTGCACGCCTTCACCAGGGAGGTCGGCCTGACCCACGCAGAGTGGCGCATGGGGTTGGACCTGCTGACGCGGGCGGGCGAGATCACAGATAATGAACGCAACGAATTTGTGCTGTTCTCGGACGTGCTGGGGCTCAGCTCGCTGGTCGATATGATCAACTCACCCGAGCAGTGCACGAGTTCCTCGGTGTTGGGGCCGTTTCACATCCTTGGCGCGCCTGATCTTCCGGTTGGCGGCGACATGATCGGACAGAATGAGGGCCCGCAGGTTGTGCTCGAGGGGCGTGTTCTTGATCAATCCGGAGCGCCGATCGGCGGCGCAAAGATCGAGCTGTGGCAAACCGCCGATAACGGGCTTTATTCGAACCAGGATCCGGCGCAGGGCGACTACAACCTGCGGATCTCGATGCAGACCGGAGCCGACGGGCGCTATGCGCTTTCGACCATCCGGCCCGCCCCCTACATGGTCCCGACCGATGGCCCGACTGGTGACCTGCTGAATGCCACCGGGCGGCATGCGTGGCGGCCTTCACATCTGCATTTCATCGTGCAGGCCGAGGGCTATCGCAACCTCGTGACCGAGGTCTTCCCCAGCGACGACCCCTATCTGGATGCCGACGCTGTCTTCGGCGTGCGGAGTGATCTTGTGATGGAATACATGCCGGGAGACCGGGCGTCTCTGGCCGATGATTTTGCCGCGAAGCAGACACTGGCCGACAGTTTCAGCAAAGTCGAATTCGACTTTATCCTGCCGCCGGAGTGATTAGCCCGCAACGCTGAGCTGTGTGGCTTCCTGCTCTTCCAGATTCTGATACAGGAATTCGCCCGTCTTGCGGTAATGGTCGTTCAACAGGTCGACCGCACGGTCCACATCGCGGGCCAAAGCCGCCTCGGCAATCAGGCTGTGTTCATTGATGATCTTGCGTTCGGGATATGCCGCCAGTCTCGCCACATTTCGGTAGCGCACCGCAAGATCGTAAAGCTGGGCACAGAAATTCAACAGGTAGCGCGACGGGCAGGCCGCGATCAACGCGGTGTGGAATTCGCGGTGGGCGACCTCCCACTCGGTATTCTTCTGTGTTCGGTCCAGCGCATTGAGCCGGTATTGCAGCAAGACGATCCGTTCTTCCCATTCCGGCCCGCCATGGCGGATCGCATCGGCGAAGGCGATCCCCTCCACCCGACAGCGCGTTTCCAGCAGGATACCAAAATCGTCGGCGCTGATATCGGGAGCCCAAAAGCCGCGCTGCTCATTGCGCACGACCAGTTGCTCGGACGACAGGATGCTCAGCGCCTCGCGCACCGGGCTCGCGCCCATATCCAGCTTCTTTCGCACCGCGTCGATCTGAATGCGCGAGCCGGGCCGCAATTCACCGGACAAAACCATCTCACGGATGCGATGATGGGCCAGCGAGGTTAGCGAACGATGTGAATCCATACCAAAACTCCTTGGCTCAATGATAGGTCGCAAAGGATGTAAACTCAATGAAAATCGATTTTTATGAAGCGTTGACGTGAGCGGAGTTGCCGGGCCGCTGATCTTCACGAGGATCTCGTCCGGACGTCGCCACCGGTTCGAATACGCGTGCTTTCGCGAGACGCGAATATTCCGGATATCAGCGGCGAATACCCGGCCGGAGCTCTTGCACCAGTTTCCAACAGTTTCCGGGCCGATCTCGATGCCACGCGCGCAAAGCAAGCCCGCACGGGTCAACCCGCCGATCCCGAATTCATCAAGAACGTTTCAACGCGCCATCGGGTTCACGTCAATTCAACCGCGCCCATGGCGGAGCAACGTCCGCAACTTCCACCCTTTTTCCGATGGCTTTGCCGGAATTTTCAGGTTGGGCCGGGTTCATTCAGATAGGTCCGAGCCTGTTCAGCGGTTTCGAAGATATGCGTCCGGTCATCGTGGAAAACGTCGCGCAGCTTCATTCGCATGAAGGCCGACCCGGAATACCGTGAAACCGCGCCGTAATACTTTTCGCTCAGATGGGCGACCATTTGTGCCCACTGGGCCTCGAGCGCTTCGTCGATGCGGAACCCGTCGTAATTCACAATCACATCGACGCGCGCGCCAAGCGATGCGCAGGTTTCAGCAACCAGCGCGCCCACACGATCAACCTCATCGCTGGTGCGCAGCCGCATCTTCTCAAAATTCAGGAACAAACGCCGCGCGGTCCGGTCAATCGCGATCCGGTCTTTCAGATCGAGATGCAGGAGATCGGTCCTGAGATCCATCTCTGCGGCCCCGAAAATGCGGGCGTCCATCTGGCGGACTTCCTTGATGATGGGCCGCACGTCCATTTGATCGACAATATCCCGTTCAATCTCGACGCCCGGTGCAATCTCGACCAATTCCAGCCCCTCTGGAGTCAGCTCAAAAACACAGCGTTCCGTGACGTAGATCACAGATTGGCCAAGGCGCGCCGCGCGCGCGCCCGAAAAGGTGATCTGCTCCACCCGGTCCAAGAACTTGCGAACACTGCCCTCCTTTCGGATATGGATGCCACCTTGCGCAACGCCAACCTCAAGCCCGACGGCTGTGAAGGTTCCCGCGAACACAACGGCCCGGGCGTTTTGCGAAATATTGATGAAGCCGCCTGCCCCGGCCAAACGCGGGCCAAAGCGGGACACGTTCACATTTCCCCGGGCGTCGGCCTGCGCCAATCCAAGGCAGGCCATGTCGAGACCGCCGCCATCGTAGAAATCGAACTGGTTGTTTTGCGGGACCACGGCATCCGTGTTCACCGCGGCACCGAAATCCAGACCCGAGGCGGGCTGCCCGCCGATCACCCCCGGCTCGGCCGTCAGGGTCAGGTGATCCAACAGCCCTTCCTCGGCCGCGACCGAGGCAACACCTTCGGGCATGCCGATCCCGAGATTGACGACTCCGTTTACCGGAAGCTCGAACGCGCAGCGCCGGGCAATCACCTTGCGCGCATCCAGAGGCATCGCCGGAACGTCCCCCTCGGGCGTGCGGAGGCGGCCGGTAAAGGCCTGACTAAAGGCGGTGCGATAGGTTTGCAGGTGGTTTTCCGGGCGGGCCACGACCACGGCATCGACAAATATGCCCGGGATATGCACGTCTCGCGCCGGCAGGCTTTTGGCGCGCGCGATCCGTTCGACCTGGACAATCACCACACCGCCCGCATTTTTGACCGCCATGGCCTGCGCCAGATTGTCGATGGTCAGCGCCTCGCGCTCCATGGTGATGTTTCCCGCCTCATCTGCCGTGGTGCCGCGCAGCAATGCAACGGCCAGGGTGTGCGAGGGGTAAAACAAGACCTCCTCGCCGCCGATCTCCATCAGCCGAACCTGGTCCTCGGTGCTGATGTCATTGATCGCGCCGCCGCCATTGCGCGGGTCCACAAAGGTCTCCAGCCCGACCTTGGACAGCATCCCCGGCTTGCCTGCGGCTATGTCGCGATAGAGTTGGCTGATACATCCCTGCGGCAGGTTCCAGCCCTTGATCTTGCCCTGGGTTGCCAGGGCCGCGACCTTTGGGATCAGGCCCCAATGCCCGCCAATTACGCTTTTCAACAGCCCCTCGTGGCCCAGACGGTTCAACCCGCGATCCTTGCCGTCGCCTTGTCCGGCCGCAAAGAACAGCGACAAATCACGCGGATGGCCAGTGTCCAGAAACCGTGCCTCGATCGCGGCCAGAAGCTCATCGGGCACGCCGATGCCCACAAAACCGGATGTTGTGACCGTGTCACCGTCATGTATGAGGGCGGCGGCATCGGCGGGGGTTACAACCTTGTTGCGCATTCTTCGGTTCTCCAACTCCTGTGGCCCTCCATCCCCGATCGAGGGGCCGTCATGCCCGCAATACTATCCACCGCGCTAAGAGATGCACCAAGTTTCAGGTATTCCGAAAACTGCTCCAGGTAACAAATTTCTTTGTCCATGGGTGCCGTCGCCGGTGCAAAAGCAAAACCGCCTCCGCGACATCGGCCAGATCAACCGAGCGCCGCCGAAATCTCCTGCCACTCCGCCCGCGAAACGGCGTCAGGTCCGGCAATGATCCAGTAGCTTTCGTGGTGCTGCAAAACCTCGTCGCCCAGTTGAATGAGTCGCCCGGACGAAAGATCCTCGGCGCAAAGCGGCAGCGAGCCCAGAAAAACACCCATTCCGCGCCGCGCCGCGCCCAGGGCGGAAACGAAAGTGTCAAACCGCAAATGCGGGATCGGGGTTGTGGCGACACCAAACTGCGACGCCCAATCGTTCCAGCCCGGGCGCGGACCGGAACAGGCAATGCGGGGCCATTCGGTCCAATGGCCGCCTTTTTCGCATAATTGCGGCGCAACCATTGGAGCGACCTGTTCAGGGTAAAGCTGCTGTTTGTGGTAATGTGGCCAATCCCCCACGCCGTAGCGAATTCGGATCACATCGTCCAAAGCGGCATCATGGGCACCAAGCACCATTGTCTGAATGGACAGCCGCCCCTTGGCGATGTCCCGCAGCCGGTCAAGGCGCGAAAGCAGCCACAGCTCGATGATCGATTGGCTGGCTGAAATCGTAAGCCGCCCGCGCCCGGACCCGAACAGCGCCTCTGAACTGTCGCGCAACCCATCGAGCGCAGAACGCACATGCGGCAGCCATGCCTCGCCTTCAACAGTCAGCGCAATGGACCGCGCACGGCGATAGAACAATGCGGTGCCAAGCAGCTTTTCAAGGTTTCCGATCCGCTGGCTGATCGCGGATTGGGTGAGCCCGGTCTCGGCGGCGGCGGCGGTGAAACTGCCAAAGCGGGCCGCGGCGTCAAATGCGCGAATCCACTCCAGCGGAGGTGTCTTGAACTGAGGGTCACGCATTAGCAATCCTGATGCTCAGAGCGAAAATTGTTAATTTGAATTTATGCCGGATCGTCGTGATGGTGTCGCCCTAAATCTCAACTTTCAGGATCGCGCCATGTCAGATGTCACCATAGACCCGTCAGGTGCGTTCCTGACGCTCAAGACCCCCACATCCGCCCATCGCTTTCATGCGATCTGGCTGCGCGACAACGCCCAGGACCCTGAAACCCGCGCGCCGGGAAACGGGCAGCGATTGATCGCGCTGCGTGACATCCCGAAGGACACGCGCATCGGATCCGCCGAATTGGGCGGCGACACTCTGAACGTCAGCTTTGCGCCGGAAGGCAAGACCGTTGCCTATGATCTTGGCTGGCTGATGGCCAATGCCTATGACCGAACCGGCGCGCGCAACCACGGTTGGACGGCACCCGAGATTGAAGTCTGGGACGCGGGGCTGATGCAGGATGTGCCAGTTGGCGATTTCAAGGAATTGTCCGGCAACGCCGATGCGCTGCGCCGATGGCTGGGGCTGGTGACCCGCTATGGCTTTGGCAAGATAGTGAACGGTCCCATTGAAAGCGGGGCGCTGTTCAAGGTTGTCGATCTGTTCGGCTATGTGCGTGAAACCAATTACGGGCGGCATTTCAACGTCAGAACCGAAGTAAACCCGACAAACCTCGCCTTCACCGGCCTTGGCCTTCAGGCCCATACCGACAATCCCTATCGCGATCCGGTCCCAACGGTTCAGGTGCTCTATTGCCTTGAAAGCTCGGCCGCAGGCGGTGAAAACATGGTCGTCGACGGTTTCGCCGCGGCGCTGCGCCTGCGCGAAGAAAACAAGGCCTATTTCGACGTTCTCGCCGACCATTGCGCCCGGTTCGAATATACCGGCGACAAGGGTGTCTGTCTGACCTCGCGCCGCCCGATGATCGAACTTGCGCCTGACGGGGAACTGGTTGCCGTTCGGTTCAACAACCGTTCCATGGCGGCGGTCACGGATGTGCCCTTCGACAAGATGGACACCTATTACGCCGCCTATCGCCGCCTTGGAGAGATCATTGACGACACGGCGATGGAGGTCACTTTCCGGCTGAATCCGGGCGAAGGTTTCGTGGTGGACAACACCCGTGTGCTGCATGCCCGCAAGGGCTATTCCGGGGCGGGCACACGTTGGCTGCAGGGCTGTTATGCGGACAAAGATGGCCTTCGGTCCACCCACGATGCCATGTCGCGCGAACACAAGCTGGAGGCTGCCGAATGAAGCCCGCGATCGACACGCTGACCCGCGATACCATCGTGGATTTTCTGGGCTCCATCTTTGATCGAAGGGGCAGTGAGGAATACCTGGGCGAGCCTGTCAGCATGGGCGAACACATGCTTCAGGGCGCGACCATTGCCGAACAGAATGGACAACCCGAAGAGATCATCGTTGGCGCGTTGCTCCATGATATAGGCCATTTTACCAGCGAATTCGGTACCTTTACGATGCAGGACACCGAAGACCGCCACCACGAAGATGCCGGTGGCGAAGTGTTGGAACGCTTTTTCCCGACGGTCATCACCGATTGCGTTCGCTACCATGTGGCCGCCAAGCGATATCTCTGCGCGACACGGCCGGAATATTTCAAACGGCTGTCCGAGGCGTCGATCCACTCGCTCAATCTTCAGGGCGGTCCGATGACCCCCGAGGAGGCCGCGGCGTTTGAAAAGAACCCGAACCTCGATCAGATCATCGCCGTGAGATATCTTGACGATGCGGGCAAGCGCAAAGATATGACGACCCCCGATTTCTGGCATTTCGCGCCAATGGTTCAACGGATGGTCGACCGCCATTTTGAGGCAAAGCCGTAACCGCGCCAGACGATTTCCTTGGCGGTCCCACCGCTACCTATTGCCCGTCGGCGATATTCAACACGACATTGCCAATCGCATCGCCGCTTTCGACTCTTTCATGCGCTGCTGCAATATCCTCAAGCTGAAAGCGACTGTCGATCCTGGTCTGCAAACGTCCCGAGGACAATGCGGCGGTAGCGCGTTGCAGGGCCGCAGATCTTTGATCGTCGGTCAATTCGTAGACCAGGAAGAAATTCAATTTCAACGAGTGGTAAAGCAGTTCACGAAAGGGAACCGGCACATCGTTCATGTCGTTGGAGCCATAGCAGATCAACGAGCCGTGCGGCCTCAGAACAGACTGGCGGAGCAGGTCGACCGACGAAGAAAAATCCATGTCGATGAAGGCATCCACCGCTCGGCCGCCATTTGCCTCAAGAACCCGTTTTCCAAAATCCGGATCCCGGTAATCCACAACCGCGACGGCTCCGGCTTCCTTCACAATCGGTGCCCGCCGCGTTGACGCAGAGCCAATGACCTTCATCCCGCGTTCTGTCGCCAATTGGGTCACATAATGCCCGACCGCATTTCCGGCACCGGTAACCAATAGCGTTTCAGCGTCGCAGGCGCTGGCAAACTCTACTGCCTGAATTGCCGTCAGCAGCGGAATCCCGGCACAGGCCCCCACGTCGAACCCGACGCCTTCGGGCAGGGCAACCGCCTGATGTGAGGGAAGCGTGATGTATTCAGCAGCCGTGCCGTTGCGGCGTTGCCATTGACCGTTCCAAAGCCACACACGCTCACCAACGCGCCGCTCGGAAATGCCGCCACCAACCGCTTCGATGATACCTGCACCATCGCTATGCGGAACCACGTGATCCGAGGTCAGCGGGCGCGCCGCTCGGCTCTTGACGTCCGAAGGGTTCACGCCCGAGGCTTGTATCCTGACCAGAACCTCGCCCTTTGCAGGTTGGGCCACGGGCAAGGTGCCGACAATCAGAACATCGGTGGCGGGACCATTTTCCCGGTAGAAAGCGGCTTTCATCGTATCTCCCCATTTCATGGCAGGGCTGGGTGCCTGTGCATCCGGTTACGCTACTTTCGCCATCGCAAAGCTGCAACTGGCAGAACACCAGTTATAGCCAAGAATGAAGCCTCGAACCGCTTGTGTCGCAGGTTGCCGCGCATGTTTCCCTATGCCCCGGGCATGCCCCCGGAACGTCATGGAGAAAAATTGATCAATGGAGGAAGCCCCAGGCCCGAAAGCCCTGAAACGCGCGCATTATCGGCCAACAATGCGGCCTCAAGAAACAATCGCCGCAATTCCGCCACGATGTTCGGATATTGTTTCCAAAGGCGGCATAAATAGACATCATAAGTCGAGCAGGCCGCCTGACCAACTTTCCTCCCTGGACTAGAACCGGGCCGCACCTCTCCCAGGCGGCCCGTTTTCTTGTGGTCACCGGCGAAACAGCATGTCCTTTGCCGCCAGAACGGCCCCCGCCGTAATCAGCAGGCTGGCCAGACCGATGGTCCAGGTAAAGACCCCCATACCAAAGGTGATCAGAACGAAGGTGGACAGCAGTGGCGCGGCGTAGCTGGCCGCGCCCAGAACCTGAATATCGCCGCGCTTCACCCCGATATCCCAGGCATAAAACGCCAACCCGACAGGCCCGAGCCCCAGACCCAGAACCGCCAGCCACTGGCCCGGGCCTGCGGGCCACACCGTTTCCTCAAGCGCCAGGTGCGCCAGCGCGGCCAGCACTGCGGTCACCAGGCAGAACCCGGTCACCACATCGGTCGAAACGGCGCTGAACCGGCGCGACAGGACCGAATAGGAGGACCAGAAAAGCGCCGCCAGCAACGCCAGCCCATAGCCCGGCAGATAGGCCGCATCGGGCACCACCATGCGCCCGCCGGTCACGATCAAAATCGCCCCGGCAAAGCCCAGGACCGCACCGGCAACATGGTGCAGACCCAACCGTTCGCCCGGGGCCAGCGCCGACATCAGCACGATCAAGAGCGGCCAGAGATAGGCAATCAGGCTTGCATCGATTGCCGGGGCCGCGCGCAGCGCCGAGAAATAAAGGAAGTGGTAGCCAAAGAGCCCGCCGACCCCCAGTGCCCAGACCCGCCAACCCTGCCGCAGCGCCCGCATCGCATGCGGCCGGAACGGCCAGCTCAGCGCCCCGGCTGCCCCTGCGATGGCAAAGCTCATGGCGGTGAGCTGAAGCGGTGGAACAGCGCCGCTTGCGGCGGTGAAATAGGCCAGCAAAGCCCAAAGAAGGACGGCAATGAACCCGATGGCGGTGGCAGTGGTGCGGGGCATGGCAGGCTTTCTTTGGTGACGCCGTGCCTTACCCTTGCCCGCCTTGTTCGGCAAGCGGCGCGATCAGGTCCGCGCCCTCTGCCCGATTGGAATTCACCGCCCGGTCGACGCGGAACGCCTCGAACCGCTCTGCCGGTGCCGGACCCATCAACAAGGCCGCGCCTTTGCCGTCCTCGCCCAGCCATTTGGCCCAATCCTCCGGCGCGAGGCTGACCGGTTCGCGGTGGTGGATATGCGACAGGCCCGCGCCCGCCGCGCAGGTCACGATGGCCAGCGTGGTGACCTGCGCCTCGCCATGCGCCCAATCCTGCCAGATCCCCGCCAGCACCAGCGGCGCACCATCGGCGGGGTGGATATACCAGGGCAGACGATTGCCATCGTCATCGCTGGTCCATTCATAGAACCCGGTCGCGGGAACCAGACAACGCCGGTCGCGGCAGGCGGCCCGGAAGGCGGGCTTTTCCGTGATGGTTTCGGCGCGGGCGTTAATCAGAAGGGGACCGCCGGTAGGCGTTTTGTACCAATGCGGCAGGAACCCCCACCGCATCGGCCGATACCGACGAAACCCAGAATCCGAAGTGACTACGCCCACCATCTGTGCCGGGCAGATATTGTAGCGGGGGCTGTCGGGAAGGTCGTTGGCGGGTGCAGCCCC
>CAXBGQ010000005.1:0-31591 GCA_963975135.1 uncultured Nioella sp.
CCGATGCGGTGGACGTAATTGTCGGGCACTTCCGGCAGGTCGTAATTATAGACCGTGCGCACATCGGGAATGTCGATGCCACGCGCGGCGACATCGGTGGCCACCAGGATCTTGACGCTGCCATTGCGGAACGCCCCGATGGCGCGGTCGCGTTGACCCTGGCTTTTGTTGCCATGGATCGAGGCGGCGTTGAAACCGTCGGCGACAAGCCCCTTCATCAGCTTTTCGGCCCCGTGTTTGGTGCGTGAAAAGACGAGTGACAATGTGTCGGGATGACGAAGCAGAAACTCGCGCAGCTTGGCGGGTTTTTCGCCTTTGGGAACGAAATGCAGGCTTTGCGAGACCTTGTCGGCGGCTTTGCCCGGCGGTGCGACCTGCACCCGGCGCGGGTTGGTCAGGTAGGCCTGTGACAGCTCCTCCATCTGTTTCGGCATCGTGGCCGAAAACAGCATGGTCTGGCGCGGTGTGCCCAGTTCGGGGGCAATCCGGCGCAGGGCGTGGATAAAGCCCATGTCGAGCATCTGATCGGCCTCGTCCAGCACCAGGAATTTGGCCTGATCCAGACCGCCGACAACGGTGCCGACCTTGAGCCGGGAGCCCTTGACGTAGAGCTTGAGGTTTTCGGCGATCTGGTTGACCAGTTCGCGGGTCGGCGCAAGGATCAATGCCTTGACCGTCTTGGGATCGGGGCGACCCGGTTCGCTGAGCAGCATTTCGGCCAGAGGCAGGCCGAAAGCGGCGGTTTTGCCGGTGCCGGTCTGGGCCAGGCCCATCACATCGTGACCGGCCAGCGCCAGCGGAATGGCCTGATTCTGAATGGGGGTAGGTTCCTTGAAACCCGCCTGTTTGATGGCGGTCAGAAGGGTCGGCGACAGGCCGAGCATATCGAAGTCGAACAAAGAGTATCCTTTCCGGCGCGGATATCGCGCGCGGGTGTAAATAAAAGCAGTGCCCTGAGTTGAGTCAGGGCCGCGAAGGGTGCGGTCGGAAGCTCACCAAACGGGCCTATCCCGTTTTGCCGTTCTGACCGTCAGACCCTGCGTGAGGGGGACTGGGGGAATTTCGTGGCCTGTCTGCGCCAAAAATGGCGCGCTGCTCACGCGGCAGGGCAGGCTTGCGGCAACACATGTGTGCAAACGCAGCATAAGTCAAGCACTGTGACCAATCCGTTAACGGTGTTGCCGATCGGTCAGGCGGATACTTGCACCGTCAGGTCTATCGCGGCGGTCGGCGGCACACCCTCCAGCACCACGGGCGAGACCGTCGCGCCATCGGGCATGGTCAGAACCACCGAACTGCCGCCGGCACCGTTATCGACCAGCGCATAGGTGACGGGACCAAGGTCAATCACCGCTTGCGGCAGCAAAACCTGGAAGGTGAGGGTTTCGGTGGCCGGGTCGAAATCGGTGATAGTGGCGTTATCGTCCTGCGCGTAGCGGAAGATATAGCTGTCATCGCCGTCGCCGCCGGTAAGAACGTGGCCATCATTGCTCTGGTCCACCACAAAGACGTCATCACCATCGCCGCCATTGATCGTGTCGGCCCCGCTGTTGCCGCCGAATTCGGCCTGTCTGCCGGTGAAGATCGTGTCGTTGCCAGCGCCGCCGTCGATTTCATCATCGCCGTAATAGCCGATAAGGACATCATCGCCGTCCCCGCCGTTTATCTGGTCATCGCCGGTCCAACCGTCGAGCGTGTCATCCCCGGCCCCGCCGTCAAGCGTGTCGGTCTGCGCATTGCCGAACAGCATGTCATTCCCCGCCCCGCCGATCAGAGTGTCATCCGCCCAGGGTGTCATCACCATCGCCCCCTTCAAGGCTGTCAGCGCCGCCCTGGCCATATAGAGAATCGTCTCCGTCCCCGCCCAAAAGGGTATCGGACCCACCGAGGCTGCCCTCTATGGTGTCGTTCCCGAAGCCGCCATCCGCGAAATCATTGCCAACGCCGGTGGTGATGCTGTCATCGCCGGTGCCGCCGAAGATGCTGTCATCCTCGTTGCCGCCGTCGATCGTATCGTTCCCCGCACCGCCATGGATTGTGTCTTCGCCAAGCCCGCCGTCGACGATATCATCTCCGGCCCCCGAAAAGATCCGGTCGATGCCCGGCCCGCCAAGCACGGTATCTGCTCCGAATCCGCCAAACAGAGTGTCGCCGCCGCTGTTGCCGTCGATGCTGTCATCGCCGTTGCCGCCATAGGCCAGATCGTCGCCTTCGCCGCCCCGGATGGTATCGTTATCGCCACGCCCCCATAGCGTGTCATTGCCGTCGCCGCCCTCAAGACTGTCATCGCCCAGATTGCCATCGAGGCTGTCGTCGCCGTCGTCGCCATACAAGCTGTCCGATGCGCCGGATGCGCCCAGAAGCGTGTCATCGCCCGGCCCGCCATTGCCGATATCCGATCCGCCGCCGACCTCGATCAGGTCGTCGCCATAGCCCCCGTTCAGCGTATCGTTGCCGCCCTGACCCAGAAGCGTATCCTGCCCGAGACCGCCATTGAGCGCATCTTCGCCCGCGCCGCCCTCAAGGCTGTCATCGCCCGGCCCGCCTTGCAGCGTGTCATCCCCGGCCTCGCCATCAAGGCTGTCATTGCCGCCATAGCCCCAGAGCAGGTCGTCGCCGCTGCCGCCGACGAAGGCATCGTCGCCCGGCCCGCCATAGAGCGTGTCGTCGCCCGGTGTGGGGCCGGACGAGCCAGCAGACTCGTCCGAATCGCCGCCGTCGAACAGAAACGCCATCCCCAGAACGGCCAGAAAAAGTGGAAAAATCAGTTCAAAGCCCATCGAAAACACCCCCATACCCAGTAAAAACAACCCAGACCGTGACAATGTTAACCATTTCACCCCCCCCGGCAATTTCCACGCGGGAAACAATCGGGGCGCATCGCCTCGCCAGCGCGGATGCGGCGGGTGCAAATGCCACAAGCCGCCGGCCTGCGCTGCGTCGCGGCACTGCGGGCCTTCCCCTTGCCCGCAACCTGTTCTATGTGGCGCGGGTTCCCTGACGAAAAGGACCAGGACCATGGGCTACAAAGTCGTTGTTGTCGGTGCCACGGGAAATGTGGGCCGCGAAATGCTGAATATTCTGGCCGAACGCCAGTTTCCGGTGGATGAGATCACCGCGCTTGCCTCGCGCAAATCGCTTGGCACAGAGGTCAGCTTTGGCGACAAGACACTCAAGACCAAGGATCTGGATACGTTCGATTTCACCGGCTGGGACATTGCGCTTTTTGCCATCGGGTCGGACGCGACCAAGATCTACGCGCCCAAGGCCGCCAAGGTGGGCTGTGTGGTGATCGATAACAGCTCGCTCTATCGCTACGACCCCGATGTGCCGCTGGTGGTGCCGGAAGTGAACCCGCAGGCGGTGGACAATTTTTACAAGAAGAACATCATCGCCAATCCCAACTGTTCCACGGCGCAGATGGTGGTGGCGCTGAAGCCGCTGCATGACCGCGCCACGATCAAGCGGGTCGTGGTCAGCACCTATCAATCGGTTTCGGGTTCGGGCAAGGACGCGATTGACGAGCTGTGGGACCAGACCAAGGGCATGTATGTGCCGGGTCAGGAGAAAGCGCCGAAAGTCTACCCCAAACAGATCGCGTTCAACGTGATCCCGCATATCGACGTGTTCCTGGATTCGGGCGAGACCAAGGAAGAATGGAAGATGGTGGCCGAGACGAAAAAGATCGTCGACCCGTCCATCAAGGTCACCGCGACTTGCGTCCGCGTGCCGGTTTTCGTGGGTCATTCCGAGGCGATCAATATCGAGTTCGAGGAGTTCCTGGACGAGGATGAAGCCCGCGATATCCTACGTACCGCCCCCGGTATCCTGGTTGTCGATAAACGCGAGGATGGCGGCTATGTCACGCCGGTCGAATGCGTCGGCGATTATGCCACTTTCATCAGCCGCATCCGGCAGGATGTGACGGTTGAGAACGGTATCAACCTGTGGTGCGTGTCCGACAACCTGCGCAAGGGTGCGGCGTTGAACGCGGTGCAGATCGCGGAAACACTGGGCAATCGGGTGCTGAAAAAGGGCTGATGCGCCCCTGTCCACTTGACCTCTGACAGCCAAGCGACAAGCCTTTCCACATAACTTTGTGGAAAGGCTTTTTTCTTATGCGATATACCCTGACCCTGATGGGGGCGCTGCTGGCCACGACGGCGCAGGCCGATGAATTTCTTATGCGCGCCGATGTCATGGCGGCGACCGTGTTTCTGAACGGTGTCGCCCGGATCGAGCGGCAGGTCAGCGTTGCCGTGCCCGCCGGGGCGCATGAGGTGTTGTTTGCGGTGGCACCGGGCGTCTGGATGGAGGCTCCGCAGGTTACCGGCACGGGCGATGCGCGGATTGGCGCGCTGAGCGTCGAGGACGGCTATCGCATCGAAGAGGGCGCGTTGGATAGCGAGGATGTGGCCGCCGCGCGGGCGGCGATCGCCGAGATAGAGGGTGATATCGACGCGCTGGAGGCCGAGATCGCCGAGGCCAGCGCCGCCGTGCAGGCCGCCGCCCTGCAGCGCCGCTATCTGGAGGGGGTGACGGCAGGCGGTGACAATGCCGCGCCGTTCCCGTCCGATCCTGACCTGTTGGCGCAGATGCTGACGACGCTTGGTGCACAGATGGCGCTTGTGGCGGATGCGGCCCGCCGGGCCGAGGCCGCGCGCAACGATTTGATCGACGACTTGCGCGAGAGGCAGGGCGATCTGGCGGATGCGCAGGCCGCGCTGGCCGCGCTTTTGCCGTTTGGCGAACAGGTCCGGATCGTTCGGGTGCCGGTGGTGGCGGCTTCGGATACGGTGCTGGACCTGAGCCTCATTCATTTCAGCACTGGTGCCAATTGGCGGCCAGAGGCGCAGTTCCGGCTGGATAGCGAAGCAGGCGAAGTGACGGTCAGCCGCGATATCGTGCTGTCGCAGAACAGCGCCGAACGCTGGCGCGACGTGGCGGTTGCGGTTTCGACGGCGGATCCGGCCCGACCGCGCGCACCCGTTGAGGTCGCCTCGCGCCCGGCGCGGATCATGGACCCCACTGAACCCCGTGTCACCGGAGGGGTTGGCCTGTTCAGCGCCGATCAGGCTCCGACGGCAGAGTTTGCCGAGCCTGTAATGGTGGTCGCGGAAACCGCCACGATGCAGACGGTTGGGGCTTCGTTTACCTACAGCTTTACTGATCCCGTCAGTATCGCGCCGCAGGAAAGCAGCCGTCAGGCTATGGCCCCGCTTGTGTTCGAGGTGGCGCTGTCCAATCAGGCCAACCCGCGCAGGGACGACACCGCGTTTTCGATGGCGGCGCTGGAAAATGACAGCGGTGAGCCGATCCTGCCGGGTCTGGCGACGTTTTATCGCGATGGAGAGCTGTTGGGCGACGGGTTTGTCGATCTGGTGGCGGATGGGGCCAGTGTCGATCTGGCCTTTGGCGCGCTGGATCATCTGTTGCTGAGCTGGCGCGATCTGTCGCTGGATGAGGGCGAAGAGGGGGTGTTTACCCGATCCGACACGCAAGCGCGGTCGTTGGAATTTTCGGTGGAGAATACGTCAGATGAAGGCGCGGAGGTGCGGCTGCTCTATGCCCTGCCATTTGCGGAACAGGAGGAGCTGGAGGTTGATCTGGATCTGAGCCTCGAACCCGACGCGCGCGATGTCGATGGCGCGCGCGGCGTTGCGGCCTGGGATCTGACGCTTGCCCCGGGTGCGCGCCGGACGATCCGCATGGATGTGGAGTTTTCCTGGCCTGAGGGGCAGGTGTTGGTCTGGACCCCGTAATCAGCCACCCTCTTCGATCAGGTCTTGCAGATTGGCCAGCCCGGCTTCGTAATCGGGCCCGACCAGACGGTCCATGGTCAGCCCCATCCAGCGCCCGATCGGGTTCATGCCCATATCGGCATCGAGGCCCCAGGTGATCTCAGTGCCGCCCTCGGTTTCCTCCAGCTCGATCCAGGCGCGGGCGGTGCCCATGTCACCGAAATCAAGCAGCGTGGCGACGCGGGCGTTGTCAATGCTTTCGACGATTTCCTGGCGGCCATTGCCGACAGAATCAACCATCGAGGTCCAGATCATGACGTTTCCGACGCCGGCGGCGGGCCCTTCATAGGTGACGGTCATATCGGGGTCGCGGACGATCCAGGGCGACCATTCGGTGGTGCGTTGCAGGGAATTGACCAGCGGAAAGATCACGGATGGGGCGGCGGCGATGGTGACCTGACGTTCCACGATCACGTTGCGCGGCAGCAGGTAGGCAACAAGGACAAACCCGGTGACAAGCACGAAAAGGCCAAGGGCGAGGGTTCGGAAAAGGCGCATCGGGTGGGCTCCGGGTTTTGGGGTCCGGTCAGCATAGCACGGATTGGCAGCCGCGTGGCAGGGCCTCACGGTGTCAGAACCGTTCGATCAGGGTGAAATCATCGCCCTGCGGCGGCAACGGTCGGTTGGCCCGGCGCATCGGATCCAGCACGCGGGCGGCCAGTTTGTGGTGCGCGTGGCCGGGAAAGGGGCGGCCAAAACGGCGCATCAGATCGCTGTAGGAAAACCCGAGTTCCGACGCTTTGCAGAGGCGTTTTCCACCCGGATGCGTGACCAGCGCCAGACCGCCCCCCGCCTCGCGCAGGCGGTAGCCCTTGGCGATGAGGCGCGATTGCAGGTCGTCCCAGGTCTGCGCCACGGCCAGATCCCGGGCGAGGAGCGCCCGCAAGGGGGCGAGGAGCCGCTCCTGTGCCCTGACGGGTATCCTCACGGGTGCCCGTGCGCGGGCGATCTCGGCCTCGATGGCGCGCAGAATCACGCCCTGGGGGTCGATCCCGTCGGCATCGGCCAGGTTCAGAAGCGCCACGAGGGTCGGCTGCGCGAGGGTGACAGTCAATTCGCCGGTAATCATGCCCGACAGGCTGCGCGGCCCTTGGTTAAGGTCGGGTTAAACGACGAGGACTGCGGCCCGGCCCATGCCGGTCGCGAAACCCTAGACTTTCACAAAGCCGTCTGCCGCGGGATCGAACATTTCCAGTGCCCCGCTGGAGATATCCGTCCAGAGGCCATGCAGGCTGAGCCTTTCCTCGGCCACGGCCTCGGCAATGAACGGAAAGCTGAGCAGGTTTTCGATCGAGACCAGCACGCCTTTTTGTTCCAGCGTGCGCTGGCGCAGGGCGGCATCGTCGATATCGGCCGTGCCTTCGCAGGCCGGGCGCAGGATATCCATCCAGCGGCCGACGAAGCTATCACGTTCCTCAAGCTCGGGTGCCGCGCCGGAAACCATGTCGATACAGCCCTTGACGCCGCCGCAGGCGGAATGGCCCAGCACCAGAATATGCGCAACTTTCAGAGCTTTGACCGCATATTCCACGGCAGCAGAGGTGCCGTGGTGGTCGCCGTCGGGCTCATAGGGCGGCACCAGGTTGGCGATGTTGCGGTGGATAAAGAACTCGCCCGTTTCCGCCCCGAAGATCGAGGTGACATGCACCCGGCTGTCACAGCAGGAAATCACCATGGCACGCGGGCGTTGGCCGTCTTCGGCCAGGCGTTGAAACCAGGCCCGGTTTTCGACATAGGTGGTCGCCTTCCAGCTTTGGTAGCGGCGGACCAGAAAGGCCGGAAGCGGCGCGATAGGGGGCGTCATGGTGCGGGGTCTCCAGGTTGGGCAGGCCCCGGAATACCCGGCATTCCATATAATTTCGAGCCTTTTCTTGATCGGCTCTCAACGCTTTGTTCAACATGGGCAGCCACATTGCCGTCAACCGTGGGGGCGGAAGTGGAGTGGATGATGGAGCCGAGTGTAATCAAGCTGCAAATGGAAGAGCCGGCACGATTCAATCCTGATCGGTTGGAGCGTTTATGTGCCGAGGTCGGAGAGCTGCGCGCCGAAAGTGAGGTCGCGCGCGCGCTGGAGGCGATCAGCGCCTGGTTGCAGGAAATCGAAGTGATCAATCCGCTGACGGACGCCAACGCGCTGGCGACCACGCTCAGCGCCCTTATCGCGGCATCGGATCATATCGGCATGGCGACGCTGGCGCGTGTCGGGCGCAATGTGTCGGCCTGTCTGGCGCGAAGTGACACGGTCGCGCTGGCGGCCACCCATTCGCGGCTGATGCGGGTGGGCGACCGGTCGATCCATGCAATCTGGGATCTTGAGGATCTGTCGGGCTGATCCGCCTTGCGGTGGCTGTCGAGGACGTTAGGCTGGTGCCCAAATTCCTGATGATGGACCCAAGATGCGCCCCCGGTTTTCCCTCGACGTTCCCGCTGCAATTGCTGTGACCCCGCTGGGCCCCGATACGCTGGACGCGCATCTGGAGGGACTGCCCGATGCCGCCCGCGTCTGGATATCGGGTAGCGGATTTTCCGGCGATGTTGGCGAGATCTGCCCCTATCCAGACGCGGCGGGCCAAATCGCCGGGGTTTTGGCCGGGCGCGGGGACGCGGCGGCCCGGGCGCGCAAACGATTTGCCATGGGGGCCGCGATTGCCGGATTGCCCGAAGGGCTCTACCGCTTGGCGGGTGATCTGCCGGGCGATGAGCTGCACGAGGCAGCGCTTGGGTTTTTGCTGGGCCTTTATCGCTTTGATCGCTACAAATCCCGCCCCGCCGCGCAAGCGGCGCTGGTCGGTCCCGAAGGGGTCGATACCACTTTGCTGGAACATATCGCGGCGGGTGAGTTTCTGACCCGTGATCTGATCAACACGCCTGCATCCGATATGGGGCCCGATGCGCTGGAGGCCGCGATGCGGGATCTGGCGGCGACGTTTGGCGGCCGGATCGAGGTGACGCGGGGCGATGATCTGATTGCCGAAAACCTGCCGATGATCCATGCGGTTGGCCGTGCCGCCGCATCCGCCCCACGCCTGATCGACATGCGGTGGGGGGAGGATGGCCCCGAATTGGTGCTGGTCGGCAAGGGTGTCTGTTTCGATACTGGCGGGCTGAACCTCAAGCCCGGTGCCTCGATGGGGTTGATGAAAAAGGACATGGGCGGCGCGGCGACGGTTCTGGGGCTGGCGCGGATGATCATGGGGGCGGGGTTGGATTTGCGGCTCAGGGTGCTGGTTCCGGCGGTGGAAAATGCCGTGTCGGGCGATGCCATGCGCCCCGGCGATATCCTGACGGCGCGCAACGGGTTGACGGTTGAGATCAACAATACCGATGCCGAGGGGCGGCTGGTGCTGGCCGACGCGCTGGCGCTGGCGGCGGAAACTCCGTCCGATCTGTTGATCTGCATGGCCACCCTGACGGGTGCTGCGCGGGTGGCGTTGGGCCCCGATCTTGCGCCGTTTTATACCGATGATGACGCGCTGGCCGGGGCGCTGGCGGATGCGGGCGGGGCGGTGGCCGATCCGTTGTGGCGGATGCCGCTCCATGCGCCCTATGAAGCCGAGATCGAACCGGGAATTGCCGATCTGGACAATGCCCCCTCGGGCGGGTTTGCAGGCTCGATCACCGCGGCTCTGTTCCTGCGCCGCTTTGCCGGCGAGACCCGGTTTGCCCATTTTGACATTTACGGCTGGCAACCCAAGGATGCGCCGGGACGGCCCAAGGGCGGGGCCGGGCAGGGCGCGCGCGCGATTTTTGCCGCTTTGCAGGAAGGGATCCTGGCATGAATGATCCGCGTATGACCCCGTCAAATGGCCGCGTGGCGCATGTCTCATTGAAAGGCGAGGTCGAGGCCGAGCGTTTTGTCGAAGGCCGCCGCCTGATGGTGCAGCAGCCGATGGCCAATATCACCGACGCGCCGCGCGGACGTCGGGTCAGCCAGCTTTTGTTTGGCGAAATGTTCCGCGAGTTGGAGAGCTATGACGGGTTCAGCTTTGGTCAGGCCGAACGCGACGGGCAGGTGGGTTATGTCCTGTCGGGGGCGATGGCCAGCCCGGAGGAGCCGACCCACTGGGTGACCGCGCCAGCTACGCATCTTTACCCCAAAGCGCATCTGAAAGTGCCGCCCGAAGTGTCGATCTTCTTCGGCTCACCGGTCAAGGTGGTGGCCGAACGCGACGCGCATCTGCGCATCCATACCGGTCATTTCATCCCGCGCCCGCATCTGCAGCCGATCCGGGCGCGGTTTGCCGATCCGGTCGGGGTGGCGGACCTGTTCCTGGGCTCGCCCTATCTGTGGGGCGGCAACAGCCGGTGGGGGATTGACTGTTCGGGTCTGGTGCAGATGGCGCTGTTGGCCTGTGGCATCGCCTGCCCGCGCGATTCCGATCAGCAGATGGCGCTTGGGCGCGACCTCTATCATGGTGAGCCGCTGGTGCGGGGCGATCTGGTCTTTTGGGACGGGCATGTCGGGTTCATGGCGAATGACCGGATGCTGCTGCATGCCAACGCCTATCACATGTCGGTGGCCTATGAGCCGTTGAAGGATGCGGCGGCGCGGATCGATGCGGCCGGCGGCGGCGCGATCACCGCGAGGCGGCGGTTCCTGAAACCGGACGAGTAAAGCGCACTGGTCGGCGCGCGGGTGCGCGCCGATCGGTGCGAGGGGGCTGTCTGCCCCCTCGCGCTCCCCCGAAGGTATTTGAACCAAGATGAAAGGGAGGGTCGGGCCGGGGGGCTGTCACTCGACCGCGCGGATCAGCTTGCGCTCCAGCACCCGCAGCACGGTTTTCAGATCCTGACCGCGTTTCAGGATCTGGCCATCCATGCCAATGACGGAATATTGCCCCTGACGCTGCGCCAGCTTGGGGCGTTTTTCGATGCGGTAGATCGGGTGTTCGGCGGTGCGCCGGAAGATCGAGAACACGGCCACGTCGCGCAGGTGCGACAGCCCGTAATCGCGCCATTCCCCCGCCGCCACCATCCGCCCGTAAAGCCCCAGGATCTCGCCCAGTTCCTTGCGGTTGAAGGCGGTTTGCTCGGGTGCCGAAAAGGACCCGCTGGCCTGAAAATGCATCACCATCGGGATTAGATTGGCCCCGTTTCCGGCCCAAATCAAGCGCTGCCATCATATTGCCCGGAAGAAGCCTGCGGAATGCCGCGCGGTGCCCATTATCCTGCCCTTTGTGCCGGTCATACCGGTGCCTGTAGTAATGAGCATAGTCTCACCCTGGCGGGGCGGTTTTCTTGCCCCCACCCAGTCCGCGCCGCCGGGGACTACACCTTCTCCTGAAAACAAGACCGGTATCGGCGGCGGTTTGCCCCTGAGTGTCGCCTGTGACATCAAGGATTGCCTGCGCGCGGCACCTTTGTGTTAAGCTGCCTGCACCGATCAACTGGAATTGGAGGTCTGATCCCCATGTCCCGTCACATCATCGATACGCCCGAAGACCGCGAAAATTCGCATCGGGCAGAGGAATATATCAAGCACGACCGCAAAGAGGTGCCGAGCGAGGCAACCAAACAGTTGCAGCGCCGCCCACGTGCCCGGAACGACAAGAAGCGGGTCGAGGAATTCACCCGGATCGAGCGGCAGAAATAGTTGGTTTTTACCGTGCGGCCGGTTTTCGGGGTTTGATCAAGCGCCGGAGCAGCCGCCGCCAAGGTCTGCGGCCAGGCAAGATCGAACGCCCGCCACGCAAAGCGGGCGTTTTCCGTCTCAGCCCGCCAGTTTCATCAACCCGATGCCGCCCACGATCATCACGGCAGCACCAAGGCGCAGGGGCGTGACGGCCTCACCCAGATACACAACGCCCACGATGAACGCGCCCACCGCGCCGATGCCGGTCCAGACCATGTAGGATGTGCCCAGCGGCAGCGTGCGCATCGCCAGTGCCAGCAGCCAGACCGAGGCCACCATGGCCACGCCCGTGATCAGCGTCGGTGTGAGGCGTGAAAAGCCGTCCGATTGCTTCATTGCCGTGGCCCAGACGATCTCAAGCAGGCCCGCAAATGTCAGATAGATCCAGGGCATGACCCGTTCCCCCTTTTTCAATGTCCGGGCCGTCCCGAATGCCAGACCCGAAAATGGGGAGGTCGTCCTCTCTTGCCATTTCCTCTAGCGCCTGGCCCCGGATTGGGCAAGCATGACCGAACGGATTTGACAGGAGAGCGAGATGGCCAAAGCAGCCAGTGGCAACCGCGCGCTGATCGAGGGCAAGCCCGCCCTGATCGTGATCGACATTCAGGCCAGCACCTTTATCGACGACAGCGCGGTGCGCGCGATCGATAACATGCCGGGCTACAAGGACCGGATGCTGGCGGCGCGCGACGCGATTGACGCGGCCCGCGCGGGCGGAATTCCGGTGATCTTCATTCAGGAGGTGCACCGCCCCGATCTGGTGGATTTCGGGCGTGAGCTGGATGGGGCCGAGGATGTGCATTGCCTTGAGGATCGGCCCGGCACCGCGCTGGCGGTCAAGGAAATGGATGTGCGGCCCACCGATTACATCATCCCCAAACGTCGCTATTCGGCGTTTTTCGGCACCGATTTCGAGATCCTGCTGCGCGGGCTCAAGGTCGATACGCTGTTGCTGGTCGGCGGGCTGACCGATGTTTGCGTGCATTACACTTTCGTCGATGGCCACCAGTCGGATTACTTCTGTCGGGTGATCGAGGATTGTGTCGGCGGGTCGAGCCTTGCGGCGCATGAGGCGGCGCTAAATGCGATGGAGTACCTGCAAACCGGCGCGCGGCGGTCGCTGGCAGACGTGACGGTGGCGATGCAGGACTATGCCGCGCCTGCCTGACGGATTGGCGAATGCGGGCGGTTCGTCTTGTCAGGTCTGGCCAAAGGGCTGCCCGAATTCACCGCAAAGTGGGGCCTCGATGAACGCCCGTTGCGCCGCCTGATCCGGGCAGGTCGCGAGCGCCAGCGCCAGCTTGGCATAGGCGGCCTCAAGCGTCATGTCGCGCCCGTCGATAACACCGTGGCGCAGCAGCATCGCGCCGGCCTCATAGGCCCCCAGGAGTGTGCCGCCGGCCAGCGTTTCGCTGACCGCCACCACCGGAATGCCGCGCGCCGCCGCCTTGGCCAATGCCGCCTCCAGCACCGGATCGTCCGGCACCGTGCCGCTGCCATAGCAGCGCAGGACAACGCCGTCGCACCGCCCCATCGCGAAACCGATCACATCCATTGCGCAGCCCGGGGCCACCGGCAGCACGGTCAATGCAGCCGCACCGTATCTGTGATGGCGCAAGGCATCGCCTTCGCGGCGCGGTGGCCGGTCCGACAGCATCGCCGCAAAGGCATCGGGGTCCGAGCTGTGGATCTTGCGCGCCCTTGGTCCCCGCAGCAGCTTGCCCGCAAACTGGATCCAGACGCCCGGTTCGGCCTCGGTGGCCACCTGCAACGCATCCGCCAGATTGCGATCCCCGTCGCTGCCGGGCTGCTCCAGCGGGATCATCGAGCCGGTCAGAATCACCGGGGCGGCCAACCCCTCCAACGCCATGGCCAGCGCCGATGCGGTAAAGGCCAGCGTGTCGGTGCCATGCGTGATGACGATCCCGTCATGGTCGTGCATGCGGGCGGCAATCTCGGCACTCAGCCGGTTCCAGTCGGAAGGCCCGGCATTGGCGCTGTCGATCAGAGGCTCCAGCGCCACGATCCGCACCGTGCCCTCTTGCCCGCTCTCTGCCTCTATCCGCGTCACCGCGCGTTCGACCACACCCTGCTCAGGGCGCAGCCCGCGGCGTGTCGGAACCATGCCGATCGTGCCGCCGGTATGCAGCAACAGGGTGCGGGGTGCGGCGGCGGCCATCCGGTCTCTCCTTGGTTTGGGCGGGCGGGCTCTTGATATAACCTCAGACCACCCCCGGCCAATCGAGACAAGAAGAGATCGCTTTCAAATCCCGCGAAACCGGTGTAAGGCCCCCAAATCTGAGACGCGACGCGACGGACCCCGGCGTCGCACAAAAGGATTGGGGTCGGCGGCAATGGGGCCGCCATTGACAAGGGGTGACCCGGAAGGCCGGGAGCGCTCCCCGATAGGAAACGATACATGTTCAACGTGACAACAAAATCCATCCAGTGGGGCGAAGAAACGCTGACACTGGAAACCGGCAAGATTGCCCGCCAGGCCGATGGCTGCGTCATCGCAACCCTGGGCGAAACCAGCGTCATGGCCGCTGTGACCTTTGCCAAACAACCGAAACCGGGGTTGGATTTCTTCCCCCTGACGGTCCACTATCAGGAAAAATACTATGCCGCCGGCAAGGTTCCGGGCGGTTTCTTCAAGCGTGAGGCGCGGGCTGCCGCGTCGGATATGAGGATGGCGATTACGTCCTGAACCCGACCGTCGATGACATGCACGACCTGCGCAACAACCCCGATCAGCGTCTTGATCTGGTTGTCGCCGGCACCAAGAACGCCGTGATGATGGTCGAATCCGAGGCCTATGAGCTCTCTGAGGACGAAATGCTCGGCGCTGTCAACTTCGCGCATGAGCAGATCCAGCCGGTCATCGACCTGATCATTTCGCTGGCCGAAGACGCCGCGAAAGAGCCGTTCGATTTCCAGGCACCGGATTATTCCGAAATCTACGGCGTCGTGAAAGCCGCCGGTGAGGATGCCATCCGCGCCGCCTATGCGATCACCGACAAACAGGAACGCACCGGCGCTGTTTCCGCCGCCAAGGAAGCCATCAAGGCGTCCCTGACCGAAGAACAGCTGGAAGATGCCAATCTTGGCACCGCCCTGAAGAAACTGGAAGCCTCGGTTCTGCGTGGCGACGTGGTGAAAACCGGCAAGCGGATCGATGGTCGCGCGCTGGATACCGTGCGTCCGATCGTGTCGGAAACCGGTCTTTTGCCCCGGACCCACGGCTCGGCGCTCTTTACCCGTGGCGAAACGCAAGGTCTGGTCGTGACCACGCTTGGCACCGGCGATGATGAGCAATTCATCGACGCGCTGCATGGCAATTTCAAATCGAACTTCCTGCTGCACTATAACTTCCCGCCCTACTCGGTGGGTGAAGCCGGTCGCGTGGGCCCTCCGGGCCGTCGTGAAATCGGCCATGGCAAGCTGGCCTGGCGTGCGTTGCAGGCGGTTCTGCCCGCGGCCACCGATTTCCCCTATACCGTGCGTCTGGTCTCCGAGATCACCGAATCGAACGGCTCGTCGTCGATGGCGTCGGTCTGTGGTGGCTCGCTGTCCATGATGGATGCCGGTGTGCCGCTGAAGGCACCGGTTGCCGGTGTCGCGATGGGTCTGATCCTGGAAGACGATGGCCAATACGCGGTCCTGACCGACATTCTGGGTGATGAAGATCACCTGGGCGACATGGACTTCAAGGTTGCCGGCACCGAAGCCGGCATCACCAGCCTGCAAATGGACATCAAGGTCGCAGGCATCACGCCCGAGATCATGTCCAAAGCGCTGGAACAGGCCAAGGCCGGGCGTTTGCATATCCTGGGTGAAATGGCGAAAGCCCTGACCGAGGCGGGCTCCTTCTCGGTCCACGCACCGCGCATCGAGACCATGCAGATCCCCACCGACAAGATCCGAGAAGTGATCGGCACCGGCGGCAAGGTGATCCGCGAGATCGTCGAAGTGTCGGGTGCCAAGGTCGATATCAACGATGACGGCATCATCAAGATCGCCTCGCCCAATGGCGATGCCATCGCCAAGGCCTATGAGATGATCCATTCCATCGTGGCCGAACCCGAGGAAGGCAAGATCTACAAGGGCAAGGTCGTGAAGATCGTCGATTTCGGTGCCTTCGTGAACTTCTTTGGCAAGCGTGATGGTCTGGTGCATGTGTCCCAGATCGAGAACCGCCGCCTGAACCATCCGTCGGATGTTCTGAGCGAAGGTCAGGAGGTCTGGGTCAAGCTCTTGGGCTTTGACGATCGCGGCAAGGTGCGTCTGGCGATGAAGATGGTCGATCAGGCCACCGGCGCAGAAGCGGCACCGGAAAACGCTGAGTAAGCTTTCGCTGCTCTTGAGAATTGAAAAAGGCCCCGCTGTCTCGTGGGGCCTTTTTTTGTCGGTGCACGCGGCAAAGGTTTTGCTTAAGCCGAAACCCATCGGGCGCGACACTCTCGGATCCTTATGTTGCAGCGATTATGGGCCGCGTCCTGACCCAGCCCAACCTGCCGCAAATCCCTGTCGCAGCAGTGCAATTTCTCGAAAACGGCCATTGGTCTGATCCAATCCTGACCCGGATTCGTCCCTTATTCGTCGCGATGAAACCGGGATCGCGCCTTTGTCGTGCCGCATTGTCCCGCGACGTTCGTGGCAAGTTTAATCAAATTCCAAGAGGGACATTCTGATGATCGTCAAACACTTTATTCAATCCGAAAATGGCGCAGTAACCGTCGATTGGGTCGTCTTGACCGCGGGCCTTGTGGGATTGGGTCTGGCTGTTATGGCCGTCGTGTCCGGCGGAGTTGAGGACCTGTCAAACGAGACCTCGACGGAACTGGCCAGCATGGAACCTGACAGCATGTATGACTGGAGCACCGGCGGCGCGTTGGCGGATAGTGGCTGGGGCGATCTGGGTATCTTCTCGCCGGTTCAAAGCGCTACGGGCGCAGAATCCTATGCCGCATCCGTTCTGGAAGCCAATGGCGGCGATTATCAGGCGGCCTATGATCAGCTTTACCAACAGGCGCTGGACATGACTTATGCACAGGGCGAATCCATTGATGATTTCGGTGCCTTCGAGGCGATGGCCGCAGCAAGCGGTGCCACGATCGATACCGGCGACAACATGAATTATGCGGAAATGCACGCGGCCTACACCGCGAACGGCACTCTCTGAGCATCGGGCAGTTTTTTGCAGAGAAGATGGTCGGTCGGTCATCGGAAACCGCTGCGAAATCTGCGCTTGGTTCAATGTTTGAAATGGCCCCTGACGCGAGGGGCCATTTTTTTGCGGGCCGTGGACCCTCCGTCGGGTGGCCGGTTTGAGCCCGCGATCTCTGCCTGTCGAAGCCCCCGAAATTGACAACCCCGGTTCGAGGTGTCAGGAACGGCCGGTTGCCGTAAAGGCGGATATAGGTGCCACAAAGTTATCAGGGTCCGATCAAATGTCAGCATTGAAGGTTGTCCACTTTTCCGACGTTTTGTGCGTTTGGGCCTATGTGGGGCAGGCCAGTTTTTACAAACTGGTCGAACAGTTCGGTGACCGCGTCCATGTGGACGTGCATTACTGTTCGGTCTTTCCGGATACGCAAACCAAGATCGACAAGACCTGGCGCGACCGCGGCGGCTTTGGCGGCTATGCCGCGCACGTAAAAACGGTTGTGGACGGCACGGGAAACCTGAGCCTTCATGATGATGTCTGGTCCAGAGTTCGGCCAAAATCCTCCGCCAGCCCGCATTTGTTCATCAAGGCGATCGAGTTGCTCGAAAGCAAGGAACCCGCGGTCGGGTTTGCCGACCGCCTGTCCAGCAGGGCCGCGAAAGAATTGCGGAGGGCATTTTTCGCCGACGCCCGGGACATCTCTGATTGGTCTGTTCAGAGAGAGATCGGTGAAAAAATCGGAGTGGATTTCGATAGGGTTCGCAGGAAAATCGAGACCGGCGAAGCGATCGCGAAACTGGCCGCGGATTACGAGCTTGGCCAAGCCCTGCATGTTCAGGGCAGCCCCACCTACATATTGAACGAAGGCCGCCAGATCCTGTTTGGAAACATCAGTTACGGAATTCTTGAGGCAAATGTTTCTGAACTGCTTTCGGAAAGAAGCAATGAAAGCGGCAGTGTTTGCTAGGGATCTTTGACATTCACACGGGGCAAAAACCCCGTTCGTGGTGTCGCGCCAGGCAAGTCATTGTGACCCCGGTTTGCGTCAGAACGGGCGATGCTCCCACTTAACGGCAGGCGCGCTTGCAGATGGCCGGGCGGGTCCACAACCCCCGGTGAATTTAACACCCTGACACAGATCGCCGCCTGCAATCGGATGATGCCCCGCATCGCCGGGGACAGGTAATCGCGCGGGCGTTCAAGGCCCCGGACAAAACGCTTCCCATAACTGGACATTTGTGTCTAATACCCGTCAAACGAAAATGCGCGGGGGGAGGGTGCCGGATGAAATCGCATTACCGGGTTGTTGTAATCGGCGGCGGTGTCGTGGGGGCGTCGGTGCTCTATCATCTGGCGCGCGAAGGCTGGTCGGATGTGGCGCTGCTGGAACGCTCGGTGCTGACGGCGGGATCAAGCTGGCACGCGGCGGGCGGGTTTCATGCGCTCAACGCCGATCCCAATATCGCGCAGTTGCAGGCCTATACCATCGATCTTTTCGAGGAGATCCAGGCCGAAAGCGGGCAGGATATCGGGCTGCACATGACCGGCGGGCTGACACTGGCGGGCACGCCCGACCGGTGGGAATGGCTGCAATCGGCCTATCGCGTGTTCCAGTCCATCGGCATCGAGGATTGCCGCCTCGTGACACCGGAAGAGGCCGGCGCGCTCTGCCCGATCATGTCCACCGACGGCATTCTGGGCGGCATGTGGGCCGACCGGGAGGGGTATATCGACACCACGGGCACGGTCCACGCCTATGCCGGGGCGGCGAAGAAACGCGGGGCTTCGGTTTTTGAACATACCAAGGTGGAGGCGCTGGAACAGACGCCCGATGGCTGGCGCGTGATCACCGACAAGGGCGTGGTGACCTGCGAACATGTGGTCAACGCGGCGGGCCTCTGGGCCAAGCAGGTGGGCCGGATGGCGGGGCTCGACCTGCCGCTGTCGCCGCTCAAGCATCATTATTTGATCTCCGACACCATCCCGGAACTGGAAGCGCTCGATTTCGAGGTTCCGATGACCGTGGATCTGGAGGGGTTCACCTATATGCGGCAGGATCAGAAGGGTATCTTGCTGGGCATCTACGAGATCGACCACGAACATTGGGCCATGGATGGCGCGCCGTGGGATTACGGGATGGAGCTGTTTCAGGAAGATACCGACCGGATCGAACATGAGCTGACTCTGGGGTTCGAACGCTATCCCGCATTGCAGGAGGTCGGCGTGAAAACCTGGGTCAACGGGGCCTTTACCTTCAGCCCTGACGGCAACCCGCTGGTCGGCCCGGTGCCGGGCAAACGCGGCTATTGGGTGGCCTGCGCCGTCATGGCGGGGTTCCTTCAGGGTGGCGGTGTTGGCAAGTCGCTGGCCGAATGGATTATCCATGGCGAGCCCGAGGCCGATGTCTGGGGCATGGATATCGCGCGCTACGGCGCGTTCGCGTCGAACCGGCAATATATCCGCGAAACCACCGGGCAGTTTTACACCCGCCGCTTCGTGATGACCTATCCGAACGAACAGTTGCCCGCCGGTCGGCCGCTGAAAATGGCCCCCGCGCATGATGCGATGACGGCGGCGGGGGCGCATTGGGGGGTCAGTTGGGGCCTGGAAGTGCCGCTTTATTTCGCGCCACAGGGGTTCGTCGAAACTCCCAGCCTGCACCGGTCGAACGCGCATGACATCGTCGGCGATGAATGCCGCGCGACCCGCGAAAAGGCCGGGCTGATCGACATTTCGGGTTTTTCCCGGTTCGAGGTTTCGGGGCCGAACGCGCGGGCCTGGCTGGACCGGATGATGGCCTCGAAACTGCCCGCGCGCGGGCGGGCGCGGCTGGCCCCGATGTTGGGCCATGACGGGCGGCTCAAGGGCGATCTGACCGTGTTCAACAGGGATGATCGGACCTTCTGGATCACTGGTAGCTATTACTTGCGGGCCTGGCATATGCGCTGGTTCGACGACCATATGCAGGATGGCGTGACGGTGCGCGACATCGCCGATGCCGTGGTCGGATTCGCGGTCGCGGGCCCCAAATCGCGGGCCATCGTGCAGGCGCTCTGCGACACCGATATCGGCGGTCTGCCCTTCATGGGCTGCGGTGTCTTCGACCTCGGCCTGATCCGGGCCCATGTCGGGCGGATCAGCGTCACCGGCGAATTGGGCTATGAGATCCACTGCGACGCCGCCAATCACATCGCGTTGCGCCGGTCGCTGCTGGCGGCGGGCGCGGATCATGGAGTGCAAGAGGTCGGGTTCAACGCGCTTCTGTCGCTCAGGCTCGAGAAAAGCTTTGGCATCTGGTCGGCGGAGTTCACCCAGGGCTACACGCCGCGCCAGACCGGCATGGATCGCTGGATCGACTGGTCCAAGGATTTCATCGGCAAGGACGCGGGCCTCGCCGAACGTGACGGTCCGGACCCGGCGCAGATGCTGATCACGTTGCAGGTGGATGCGTGCGGGGCCGATGCCAGCGGTTATGAGCCGGTGTGGCAGGACGGCCAAAAGGTCGGGTTCGTGACCTCGGGCGGCTACGGCCACACCACCGGCAAATCGTTGGCCATGGCATTGGTCAAACCGCAGGCGGCGGCCATTGGCACGGCGCTGTCGGTCCATATCGTCGGACAGGAACGGGACGCGACTGTCATTGCGGCCTCGCCCTATGATCCGCAGGGCAGGGCGATGCGGGCATGACCGGGGGCAGCCACAGATCGGGCGGCAGGCGCGGGCGTGCCCACGCGGATGCGGCGGGCACCGGCGGGCGCAAGGTCGATTACCACACTCTGCGCAACCCGTTTCCGCCGGTGGGCGTGTTCACCGATGACCGCGTGATGGCGATGCATGAGACCGCGCTGCGGGTGCTGGAAGATCTCGGCATGAAGGTGCTGCTGCCCCAAGCGCGCGACCTCTATCGGGCGGGCGGGGCGCTGGTCGATGAGGGCACCGAAATGGTCCGTATCGGGCGCGACATGGTGGCGGCGGCGCTGGACACGGCACCCAAATCCATCACCTTGCGCGCCGGGCGGCGCGAAAAGGATGTGCTTCTGGAACTCGGCACCCTGGTCATCCAGCCCGGTGCAGGGGCCCCGCATGCGACCGATCGCATCAGAGGCCGCCGCCCCGGCAGCCTTGAGGATTTCCACGACTTCACCAGGCTGACCCAGTGCTATGACGTGTTCCAGATACTCGGCCCTTCGGTCGAGCCGCAGGATGTCGCGCCGCAGGTCCGCCATTATGAAACCACCGCCGCTTTCTTGACCCTGTCGGACAAGGTGCCGTTCCTCTATTCGCGCGGACCGGCGCAAGTGGCCGACGGGTTCGAGATGATCCGGCTGGCGCGCGGCCTGACGCCGGAGCAATTCGCGGCCGATCCGCATGCCTTCACCATCATCAACACCAATTCGCCCCGGATGCTGGATATCCCCATGGCGCAGGGGCTGATCGATTTCGCGCGCGCGCGCCAGGTTTCGGTGGTGACGCCGTTTTGCCTGATGGGGGCGATGGCCCCGGTGACGGTTGCGGGGGCCGTCACGCTCAGCCATGCCGAGGCGCTGGGTGCCATCGTTCTGACCCAGCTGGCCCGCCCCGGCGCGCCGGTTTGCTATGGCAGCTTCACCTCCAATGTCGATATGAAATCGGGCGCGCCCGCCTTTGGCACGCCGGAACATGTCAAGGCCAACCTCGCCGTCGGGCAATTGGCGCGCCTTGTCGGGCTGCCCTGGCGCTCGGCCACCGGGGCCGCGGGTGTCGCCAACGATGCGCAGGCCGCGCATGAAACCCAGATGGGAGCCTGGGGCGCGGTGCTGGCGGGGGCCACCCTCCTGATCCACGGTGCCGGCTGGATCGAGGGCGGGCTGACGGTGAGCTTTGAAAAATTCATCACCGATCTTGAGGCGATGCAGGTCTTTGCCGAGCTTTGCGCGCCGACCCCATGCACCGATTCCGATATCGCGTTTGAGGCCTTGCAGGAGGTCGCCCCCGGCGGGCATTTCTTTGGCGCGGCCCACACGATGGAGCGCTATGCAACCGCCTTTTACGAACCCGTTGTCGCCGATTGGAGCAATATCGGTGCCTGGCAGGAGCGTGGCGCGATGGATGCCGATGAACGCGCCACCGGGATCTGGCAAAAGGCTCTGCGCGGCTATGCCCCGCCCGAAACAAATGCCGACAACATCGCCGCCATGCACGTCTTTATCGCCCGCCGCATTGCCGATGGCGGTGCCCCACCCGAAAGTTAAACCCCATGATCCGCCGCACCGCCCGACTTGCCCGCACCGATCCGCCCGCCGATCTGCCGCCCGGCAATATCAAGGTCACGCGCGAGGATTGGCTGCAACTGGCGCTCGATATTCTGGTCTCCGACGGCATCGGTGAGGTCAAGGTGCTGAAGCTGGCCGACCGGCTTGGCGTGTCGCGGTCCAGTTTTTACTGGTATTTCAAAAGCCGCCAAGACCTGTGCGATGCGCTGCTGGATCATTGGGACGCCACCAATACCCGTGCCATCACCAGCCATGCCGAGGCCCCGCAGCCGACCATCACCGCCGCCGTGGCGCATCTCTTTCGCTGCTTCGTCGATCCCGACCTCTTCAGCCCGCAGCTCGATTTCGCGATCCGCGAATGGTCGCGCCGGTCCGGGCCGGTGCGCGCCATCCTGGATCGCGCCGATGAGCGCCGGGTGGCAGCCCTGCACGCCATGTTCGCGCGCCATGGGTACGCAGAGCGTGAGGCCTACGTGCGCGCCCGCATCCTTTACTACATGCAGATCGGCTATTATTCGCTGGAATTGTCCGAGCCGTTGTCGGAGCGTCTGGCCCGAACGCAGGAATATCTGCATGGGTTTACGGGCCGCATGCCGGATCCGGTCGAAATTGCGGCACTGGCCGAATTTGCCGCGCCCTTTCTGAAGGGCGGCAAGGGATAGGCCGGCACGGGTTGCATGAGAAATTCAGTTTCAGGGTTCAGGATGAATGGATCGCGACCCTAGAACGGCATTCCGGAAAACCGGGCAACCAGTTCGGCGATATTGCGGGCCGCGAATTTTTCCAGCAGCCTTGCGCGGTGTTGCTCCACGGTCCGGTAGGACAGCCCCAGGTCGCGGCCAATTTCCTTCGAAGTCATGCCCCGGCAGGTCAGCATGGCCACCTCACGCTCGCGCCGGCTGAGATGGACCAGGGGGCGCGCGACCGAGAGATCGGAAAAGCTCCAGATCGCGCGGCGAAACGGATCTTCGGGCGTGAGCGAGCGTCCCCGCACCCGGCACCAGAACAGATCCCCCGACAGCCGCGCCATGATGCGTTCGTCATCGTAGTTGCCGCTTTGGCGCATGGCCTGCAGCCCGCGCGCGCCGATTGCCTCGAAATCCTCGATTGTCGGATAGAGACGTTCCATCGCCATGCCGATAAAATCGCCTCCCGTGCCGCCAAAAATCTCGCCAAAGCGGGCATTGGCCGTCTGGATCACCCGGTTTTCCAGAAGCACCAGCCCAATCGGCGCGTGTTCAAATGCAAGGGTTGCGCTGTCCATGATCCTGTCTAGCCGCTGCTGCTGCGTATTTCTACGGATTGCGTGATGGGTTTGCCTCGCCCATCCTTGGGCGACACAGCAAAGAGGCGGGCACATGGTCCATATCGTGGGATGGGGTCACACAAAATTCGGCAGGCTTGCGGGCGATGTCGAGGATCTGGTGGTCGAGGCGGGGCGCGAGGCGCTGGCGCATGCGGGAATCCCGGCCGCTGATGTCGATGGCATCTGGATGGGTCATTTCAACGGCGGCATGGTTGCTGACGGGTTTCCGTCCTCGATGGCGCTGCAGATTGACCCGGCATTGCGGTTCACGCCTGCGACCCGGCTGGAAAACGCCTGCGCGTCGGGCTCGGCCGCGATCTACGCGGCGCGCAACGCGATATTGGCGGGCGAGGCGCGGGTGGCTCTGGTGCTGGGGGTTGAGAAGATGACCCATCTGCCAACGACCGAGGTTGCCACCGCCCTCGGGCATGCCTCGTATCAGAAGGAAGAGGCGGGCCTGTCCTTTCCTGCCGTTTTTGCTGGCTTCGCCCGTGCTTATTTCGAGCGCTACGGCGACAAGACCGAGGCGCTGGCGATGATCGCCGCCAAGAACCACAAGAACGCGATGGCCAACCCATTGGCTCAGTTGCACAAGGAATTACCGGTCGGGTTCTGCGCGCATGAAAGCGATCGCAACCCGATGATCGCGGCTCCACTGAAGATGACCGATTGTTCGCTGGTCTCGGACGGGGCGGCGGCGCTGATCATGGTCTCGCAGGATGTGGCCGCCAGCATGCCCCGCGCGGTCAGGATGCGCGCCGCCGAGCAGGTAAGTGATTTCCTGCCGATGTCGCGGCGCGACCTAGCAGCGTTCGAAGGCCCGGCCGAGGCGTTTCGCCGGGCGTATCTGTCCGCAGGCGTGACGCTGGAGGATATCGACGTGGCCGAGGTGCATGATTGTTTCACTATTGCCGAGTTGTTAATCTATGAGGCCATGGGCCTTACACCCACGGGGCGCGGCGAGGATGCGCTGCTCAACGGCACGGTGCTGTCGTCGGGTGCGCTGCCGGTGAACCTGTCGGGCGGGTTGAAGGCCAAGGGCCACCCGGTGGGGGCCACCGGTGTGTCGATGCACGCGCTGGTGGCGCGGCAGGTGACCGGCGCGGCCGATGAGATGCAGAAACCCGGTGCGTCACTGGGGCTGGTGTTCAACATGGGCGGTTCGGGTGTGGCCAACTACTGCTCGATCCTGGAAGGGGAACGGGCCTGATGAATCTTTCCCTCTGGCTTCACAACACAGCCCAGGCCCACCCCGATCGACCCGCTCTCTATCTGGGCCATAATCCTGTAGAAGATTATGGTGGGTTTCACCGGAAATCCGCCCGGGTCGCCGCCGCGCTGATGGCCAGGGGCGTGACCCCCGGTGCGCGCGTGGCGCTTTTCATGAAGAACACGCCCGACTACCTGATTGCGCAATATGGCGTGTGGTATGCGGGCGCGGCCGTGGTCCCGATCAACGCCAAGCTGCACCCGGCCGAAGCGGTCTGGATCATCGCCGATGCCGGGGCCGCGATCTGCTTTGCCTCGCCCGAAATGGCCGCAGATCTGCGCGCCGCTGCCCCGGACGCGGATGTCATCGACACCCCGCCGCTTGACCACCCGCCGATTGCGGCCCCCGTTTCGCGCGAACCCGGCGATCTGGCGTGGCTCTTCTATACCTCCGGCACCACGGGGCGGCCCAAGGGGGTGATGATCACGCATCACATGCTGACGGCCATGAGCGACACCTATCAACGCGATGCCGACCGCGTGCGCCCCGAGGACGCGACGCTCTACGCCGCCCCGCTCAGCCATGGCGCGGGGATCTACAACATGATGCATGTGCGCACCGGGGCGCGGCACATATTCCCGCCCTCGGGTGGCTTTGACGAGGCCGAGATCCTGGCGCTGGCCCGCCACCACGGCAACATCCACATGTTCGCGGCCCCGACCATGGTCAAACGCCTGACCGAAGTGGCCAAGGCCACCGGCGAAACCGGGCAGGGCCTGCGCACCGTGGTCTATGCGGGCGGGCCGATGTATCTGGCCGATATCATCGAGGCGGTGGATCATTTCGGGCCGATCTTCGTTCAGATCTATGGCCAGGGCGAATGCCCGATGTCGATCACCGTGCTGTCGCGCGATGACGTGGCCGACCGCAGCCATCCGCGCTGGCGGGAACGGCTGGCCTCGGTCGGGGTCGCGCAATCGGTGGTCGAGATCCGTATCGGTGACGCGGATGGTGCGCCGCTGCCGCCGGGTGAGACCGGCGAGATCATGGTGCGCGGCGAAACCGTGATGCCCGGCTATTGGCAGAACCCGCAGGCGACCGTGAAAACCCTGCTGGATGGCTGGTTGATGACCGGCGATATGGGGTTCATGGATGCCGATGGCTATGTCACGATGCAGGATCGGTCCAAGGATATGATCATCTCGGGCGGCTCCAACATCTACCCGCGCGAGGTTGAGGAGGTTCTGCTGACCCACGCGGATGTCACCGAGGTTTCGGTCGTCGGAAAACCGCATCCCGATTGGGGCGAGGAGGTGGTGGCCTTTATCGTCGGGGACGCGACGCCCGAGGCGCTGGACCAACTCTGCCTCGATCATATCGCGCGGTTCAAACGGCCGAAACACTACCGTCATGTCGCGGCGCTTCCCAAGAACAATTATGGCAAGGTGCTCAAGACAGAATTGCGCAAAATGCTGGAGGAAGAGACATGACCGATCTGAGCGGAAAGACCGCGCTGGTTACCGGGTCGCTGCAGGGCATCGGGCTGGCGGTTGCCACCGCGCTGGCGGGAGCGGGCGCGCGGATTGCGGTGCACGGCATCGGCGGCGATGCGCAGATCCATGAGGTCTGCGAGGGGCTGCGCCATGCCGGCAGCCCGCAGGCCGAATTCTTTGCCGGCGATCTGCGCAACGCCGACCGGATCGACGATCTGATGGCGGCGGTCGCGGCCTGGGGCGGGGCCGATATTGTGGTCAACAACGCCGGCATTCAACATACCGCCCCGTTGGCCGAGATGCCGCGCGATGCCTGGGATGCGATCCTGGCGGTCAACCTTTCCGCCGCGTTCCACACCATGCAGGCGGCGTTGCCGGGCATGGCGGATCGCGGCTATGGCCGGGTCGTCAACATTGCTTCGGTCCAGGGATTGATCGGCTCGGTTCAGAAGGGCCCCTACGTGGCGGCGAAGCACGGTCTGGTGGGGCTCTCGAAAGTTGCGGCACTGGAATATGCGGCGGCGGGCGACCGGGCCAAAGGCGGCGTCACCGTCAACTGCATCTGCCCCGGCTGGACCGAGACCGCAATCATCGCTCCCCAGATCGAAGCCCGCGCGGCGGCGTTTGACGGCGACCGCGACAAGGGCATTGCAGATCTGTTGGCCGAGAAACAACCAACGCAACGCATGTCGGACCCGGCCGAGATCGGGGCGCTTGCGCTTTGGCTCTGCGATCCCGTGGCCCATAACGTGACCGGCACCGCGATTCCGGTCGATGGCGGCTGGACCGCGCAGTGAGAATTTTTCTATAAGATTAGCGATGCGCTGCGACGGCCATGGTTTTCAGGACCGCGAACATGCGTTTGCCCGGCACGATGTTCAGCCGCCTGACGGACCTCTTGGTGACCCGCGCCATCAGCCGGTGGCCGTGATGGTCGAGCGCCACCAGCGCCCCCGATGACGGCCCTTCGCGCACTGTATCCACCGTGACCGGCAGCACGTTCAGCGCGCTGATGCCCTCGGGTGCCGCCTCGGTCAGCATGATGTCGCGCGCGTCGATCCTGAGGCGCAGTCGTTTGCCCACCGGCCCGGCATTGCCCGGCAGCCACAGCGCGGTGTCGCCCAGGCTGAGCTCGGTCAACCCGTCGGTGGCATCAAACCCCGCAACGGTCACCTCCAGCACGGCGGCGGCCAGATCGCGGCTGATTTCCGGGGCCAGCCCTTCGCCCGCGAAAACCTGCGCCACCGGCCCGATGGTCGCCACCTTGCCCTTGTCCAGCAGGATCACCTGATCAGCCAGCCGCGCGACCTCGTCCACGTCATGGCTGACATAAAGGATGGGCAGGCGATGCAGATCGCGCAGGCGTTCGAAATAGGGCAGCAGGTCCGCCTTGCGGGGCCGGTCCAGCGCCGAAAGCGGTTCATCCATCAACAGCAGATCGGGATTGGACAACAGCGCCCGGCCAAGCGCCACGCGCTGCGCCTCGCCACCCGACAAAGTGCCGGGCGCGCGGGTCATTAGCGCGCCAAGCCCCAGAAGATCGACCATATCGGCCAGCCCGTCGCGCGACGCGGCCCCGTAAAGCAGGTTTCGTTCGACGCTGAGATGCGGGAACAGCCGCGCCTCCTGAAACACCACCGCAACCTTGCGTTTCGCGGGGGGCAGAAACGTGCCTGTGGCGGTGTCGACCAACACCCGGCCATTTACGGCAACGCGCCCGCGATCGGGCCGGATCAACCCGGCAACGATGTTCAGAACCGTGGTCTTGCCCGCGCCCGACGGCCCGAACACGGCGGTCAGCCCGCCTTCCAGCCGGGCCTCGACCTCGAGCATCAGCCCGTCAAAGGCGTGGGTGATGGCGATTTCGACGCTCATCGCCCGATCCTTTTGCGCATCCGTGCCGCCAGCAATTCGGACGCGATCAGCGCAGCCGCCGAAAGAGCCACCGACACAACGATCAACCGGATCGCCGCGCCCTCCTGCCCCGGCACTTGCAAAAAGGTGTAAATGGCGGTGGGCACGGTCTGGGTCTGGCCGGGAATGTTCGACACGAAGGTGATCGTCGCGCCAAATTCGCCCATCGCCTTGGCGAAGCCCAGGATCGCCCCGGCGGCGATGCCCGGCGCGATCAGCGGCAGGGTGATGGTCAGGAAAACCCGGGTGCGGCTGGCACCAAGCGTGGCGGCGGCCTCCTCCAGTTTCGGGTCCACGGCCTCGATTGCCAGCCTGATGGCGCGCACCATCAGGGGAAAGCCCATGATCGCGCCCGCCAGCGCCGCGCCGGTCCAGCGAAAGGCAAACTCGACGCCGAAAACCGCGAAGAAACGGCCCAATGGCCCCTGCGTGCCGAAAAGCACCAGCAGCAGATAGCCGGTGACCACGGGCGGCATCAGAAGCGGCAGATGCACGGCAATGTTGAGCGCCTGTTGCCCGAAAAACCGCCCGCGCGCCAAGGCATATGCGATAAGGATCGCCACCGGCAGGCTGATCAATGTGGCCCAGAGAGAGACCTTGAGCGACAGCGCCACCGCGCCCCATTCGGCGGCTCCGAGCCCGAAAATCATGTGCCTGCTCCGATGAAACCCTGCGCGCGGAATTGCTCCAGCGCGGGCGGGCTGGCGAGATACGCGGCCAGGGCGGCGCGGTCGGGATGCGGCCCGCGCGCCGTGACGGCCAGCGGGTAGATGATCGGATCATGCAGATCGGGCGGCACAGGGGCTTCAACGGCCAAGGCGGGGTCTGCGGTGACATCGCTGGCATAGATCAGCGCGCGGGCCACCTCACCCCGCGCCGTCAGCGCCGCCGCGATGCGGGTGTTTTCCGTCTGCACCAGACGCGGCGCGAAACTGTCCCAGAGGCCCAGAGCCTCAAGCGTCTGGCGGGCATAGATGCCCACCGGAACGGCCCCGGTGAACCCGGTGGCGATGCGGGCATCCTCGGGCAGGGACGCCAGCGCGTCCTCGATCCCGCGCGGCGTGATCTCGTCGGCCCGGCCCGCAAGCACCAGCCTGTTGCCCAAAACCGGCACGGGCGGCGCGGCAAACGCCCCGCGTGCATCCAGATAGTCGGCCCAATCCGTATTGGCGGCAAAGAACAGATCGGCCGGGGCCCCCGCCTCGATCTGGCGCGCCAGCGTCGCGGTTCCGGCGTAAGATACCGTCACCCCCGCGCCCGGCCACATTTCCAGCGCCGCCTCCAGCCCCTGCCGCAGGCTGGCCGCCGCAAAGACAAGGATCGTGTCCGCAGCCGCCGCCACCGGGCGGGTCAAAAGAGGCGCTGCCAGAAGGCCAAGCGCGATGCGGCGGGTTACGTTCATGGCCCGCACAATCCATGAGGCGGCGCATGCGCGCAAGCCCGCGACGTGCAACCGGGCCACAAGTGCCGTTTTCCCGGGGTCGCCGCCTTGTTCGCCCCCGCCCTGCACTCTACATCGCAAGTCATGAGACGTTTCATCCCCTTTCTGCCCTCGACCCCCCGCGTCGCCGTTATCCGCCTGTCGGGCGTGATTGCCGCGGGCAATAAACCGAGCGCATTGAACGATGCCGCCCTGGCCCCCGTCATCGAAAAGGCGTTTCGCAAGGGCAAGCCGCAGGCGGTCGCGCTGGTTATCAATTCGCCGGGCGGCTCGCCGGTGCAATCGTCGCTGATTGCGGCGCGCATCCGGCGGCTGGCCGATGAACATGAAATCCCGGTGCATGCCTTTATCGAGGATGTCGCGGCCTCGGGCGGCTATTGGCTGGCTTGCGCGGCTGATCACATCTGGCTGGATGCAAGCTCCATCACCGGGTCGATCGGGGTGATTTCCGCGAGCTTCGGATTTGACAAGCTGTTGGCCCATCACGGCATCGACCGGCGCGTGCACACGGCCGGCAAGGATAAATCCATGCTCGACCCGTTCCGCCCGGAACGCGAGGACGACGTGACCCGCCTGAAAGCGCTGCAAGCGCAGATCCATGACAGCTTCATCGCCCATGTCACGGCGCGGCGCGGTTCGCGGCTGGCCGATCAGGACCTCTTTACCGGCGAGATCTGGGTCGGACAGTCGGCGGTCGATATCGGGCTTGCCGATGGCCTCGCGCATGTGCAGCCCAAGATGAAGGAAATCCTGGGCGACAAGACCCGGTTTGCCGATTACGGCCCGCGCAAGGGGCTGTTGTCCCGGTTCGGGGCAAAGGTGATCGGGGACGCCATCGGCCAGGTAGAAGACAGAGCGCTTTGGGCGCAGTTCGGGCTATAAAATCATGCTGGTCAAAATCGCCACATTCTTTCTTGTCGGCATGGCGGTTCTGGCCATGTTCGGGCGGTTGCGCTGGCCCGGCGGCGCGCGGCGGCGCGATCTGCCGAAACCCTCGACCTGTGCCACCTGTGGGCGGGTGAACGTGACCGGCGGCCCCTGCCGTCATTGCAACAAAGGGCGAGGCTAGGTGCTGTTCACCGAGTTCCTGCTGGCGGGCCTTGGCCTTGTGATCCTGCTGCTGGCCGGTGACACGCTGGTACGTGGCGCGGTCAATCTGAGCCTGCGTCTGGGCATCCCGGCGCTGATCGTGAGCCTGACCATTGTGGCATTTGGCACCTCGGCACCTGAGCTGTTGATCACCATCAAGGCCATATTGGATGGTGTGCCTGGGCTGGCGCTGGGCAATGTGGTGGGGTCGAACACGGCCAATATCCTGCTGGTGCTTGGGGTTCCGGCGGTGATCGCGGGGCTGGATACACGCGAATGCAACACGCGGCGCAATTTCCAGATCATGATCGCCGCGACGATCCTTTTTATCGTGCTGGCCTTTTTGGGGCCGATCACCTGGTGGCATGGTCTGATCCTGCTGACCGGTCTTGCCCTGATGTTGGGCGAGGCTTTCATGGCGGCGCGCACACATAAACGCAACGGGGCCGCTTTGGCGGTCGAAGAAGCCGCCGAGGCGGGGCTGGAGGATGTCGAAGGTGCCGACCCGGACATGCCCTGGTGGAAGATCGGGCTTTACCTTGTGCTTGGCCTGATCGGCCTGCCGCTTGGGGCCGATCTTTTGGTGGAAAGCTCGGTCATCATCGCGCGCAGCTATGGCGTCAGCGAAACCGCCATCGGGCTGACCCTGGTTGCGGCCGGAACCTCGTTGCCGGAATTGGCCACGACCGTGATGGCGGCCCTCAGGCGCCATGCCGAAGTGGCGCTTGGCAATGTCATCGGGTCGAATATTTTCAACCTGCTGGCCATTATCGGTGTCGCATCGTTGGTGGGGCCGATTCCGGTCGATCCCGGCATCCTGAAATTTGACCTGTGGGTGATGTTGGCGGCGTCGCTTCTGTTGATCCCGTTTGTCTATAGGCGCTGGATTTTTGGTCGCGCCGTGGGCATCGGTCTGACCGGGCTTTACGTGATCTACATCGTGGGTGTTCTGCGCTGATCCCGAGGCGATCGGATAGGCGTGCAACCGGCCCCATTTTTGCCTGCGACCCGTAGTTGTCCACTGATTAACGTATGGTAACGGTGGCGTGACAGTTTGATGAATGCACCGCCCTGCCTGACGCAGCAAATAAAAAAACGCTTTAATTTCAAGGAATTGAAAATCTGCCTATAAAAGAGGCAAACAGCGGAAAGCTGCCGAAAACAACGAAAAATTCGGCCTCGCCCGGTTTTATCCTAAAGGTTATCCACAGAAACGGTTGATATCATTTTCCTTGAACCGACCCCCATGACGTTGCAGCGGGGGGGGGAATCGATTCAACTGGGGC
>CAXBGQ010000006.1:0-28339 GCA_963975135.1 uncultured Nioella sp.
AAGGTGCCAATGGATGTACTGCATTCCGTTTTGCGGCTGTTGCTGTCGGAACAGGTCTCGATCCGCAATCTGCCGCTGATCCTTGAGGCGATCGCCGAGGCGCGGCCGTCGCTGCAGCAGCCCAACCTCATCTGCGAACATGTGCGTCAACGGCTTGGCTTTCAGCTGGTATCCGAGCTGAAACGCGACGATGGCACGTTGCCGCTGGTGCAGTTGGCCGGGCAATGGGAAGATATCTTTGCCGAGCACCAGATGAATGGCGAAGCCGGACAGCCCGAAGTGGCGCTGCCGCCCGAGATCTTCAACACGCTGGCGCGGGCGGTCGGCGACAAGGTCGCGCAAGCCGGTGAAAACGGCACCTACCCGGCGATTGTCACCTCGTCGCTGCGCCGCCGTTTTTTGCGCACGGTGCTTTTGTCGCGCGGCATCCTCAACCCGGTCCTCTCCTTTGAGGAGATTGGCTTGGAGGCAAAACCGGCGCTTGTCGGCGTGGCCACGCCATGACCCTGCCGCTGGCCGAGATCCTGGGCATGTCGCAAGCCTGGCTGATGATGGCGATCCTTGTTTTTTTGCGCGTCGGGGCCGCCTTCCTGGTCCTGCCCACGCTGGCCGAGCAGTTCATTCCACCGCGCGTCCGGCTGGGCGCGGCTTTGGCAATGACGGCGCTTTTGACACCGGCGTTGGCCCCGCAGCTAGCGACCAGCGCGGCCACACTCAATGCCATGTATTTCCTGACCGAAACCCTGTCGGGCCTCCTGATTGGAATTTCTGTCCGGCTGATGGTGCATGCGCTGCAAATTGCGGGCTCGATGGCGGCGCAATCCACATCGCTATCTCAGATCGCAGGCGGTGCCGCCCCCGACCCACAGCCCGCATTGGCCAATTTCCTGATGCTCGCGGGTATGACGCTGGCGGTGATCTCGGGGTTTCACGTTTTTGTCGCGCAGATGATGATTGCAAGTTATGACGTTCTGCCAGCAGGCCAGTTGCCTTTGGCGGGCGACCTTGGGGCCTGGGGTGTCGCGCGCGTGGCCGCTGCCTTTCGGCTGGCTTTTTCGCTGGCCGCTCCATTTCTGATCGCGGCGGTGCTCTACAACGTGGCGCTCGGTGTCATCAACAGAGCCATGCCGCAGCTGTCGGTGGCCTTTGTCGGTGCCCCCGCGATCGCCTTTGGCGGCGTATTTTTTTTGTTTCTGTCAACACCCTTCATCCTGTCGGCCTGGTTGCAGATGATGCAGGCCACCCTGGCCGCGCCCATGAGCATGCCGCCATGAGCGAGGATACCCCCCCCGGCGACAAACCATATGAACCGACCCCCACCCGGCTGGCAGAGGCCCGGAAAAAGGGCGAGATCGTCCGTTCGACCGAATTGAACACGGCCATCTCCTATGGTGGGTTCCTTCTGGTCTTTGGGCTGTTTGGCTCTGATATCGGATCCAGTCTTGGTAACAGCCTGTCGGTCCTGCTGGATCAGGCACCCGAGATGTCGCAACTGATGCTGTCCCCCGGGGGGCAGGCGGTATCCGGTCCCTTTTTGATCAGCGTGGCAATCCCGGTGAGCATCGTCCTGGCGGTGCCAAGCGGGCTGTTGATCCTGTCGCTATTTGCGCAACGCGCCATCCTGTTTACACCGTCAAAGGTAATCCCCAAGGCGTCGCGCATTTCGATGCTCGGCAATGCCAAGAACAAGTTCGGCCCTAACGGTCTGTTTGAATTCGCCAAATCCGGGGCAAAACTGATCATCTATGGCGGGCTTCTGGCATGGATGCTGTGGATCCGAAGCGACCGGATCCTGGGCATGAACTATGCCTCGGCCGGACAGATTACCGGCGAGCTTGCGGGTCTGACTCTCGAATTTCTGACCGCTGTAACCCTGCTGTCGGCGCTGCTGGCCGTGATTGACTACTTCTGGCAGATCGGCGCGCATCATCGCAAGCACCGGATGGACCGGCAGGAAATGGTGGATGAAACCAAGAAAAGCGAAGGCGACCCGCATATGAAACAGCAGCGGCGCGAAAAGGGGATCAACATCGCGCTGAACAAGATGCTGACGGAGGTGCCCGATGCCGATGTGGTTGTGGTGAACCCAACGCATTTTGCCGTTGCCCTGAAGTGGGACCGCGACAAGGGCGAGGTGCCTGTTTGTGTGGCCAAGGGCGTCGACCACAACGCTGCGCGTATACGCGAGGTGGCGGCCGAGGCTGGCGTGCCCATCTTCAGTGACCCGCCCACCGCGCGCGCGATGTTTGCCACAATCGAGGTGGGTCAGGGGATCGCGCAAGATCACTACCGCGCCGTCGCCGCCGCAATCCGCTTTGCCGATCGGATGCGCAAAATCGCCGGGGGCCTGACGTGAAACGCATTGATGCCAAGCGCTTGGCGCTGCTGACACAGATTGCTGAAATCAAAGCCACGCGCGCCAAAGCTGCCGCCGCGACCCGGTTGCGCCATTTGCAGGCGCTGGAATCGCAGCGCTCTGATATCATTGAGAAGAAATCCAAGGTGCAGCCAGGACTTTTTGATCCCGCGACCGCCGCACAGACGGCCCGCTGGATGACAGGGTTTGACAAAAAGATGCAAGATCTGTCGGCGGAAACCGCCCGGGCCCGGGTTGGTGCCGAAATGGCAAGAAACTCTGCCCGGTTCGAGGAAGGGCGCAGGCAGGTTCTGTCAAAGCTTGGGGATCAGGCGTCCTGACGGACAATATCAACGATCAGCACATCGTTCACGATATCGCCCAGAACCTGCCGTGCCGCCTCTTGCAGGCCACTGCGTAACGGGGCCATGGCTTCGACAGTGGTGAAACTGCCGTCAAAGCCGCCGACATTGGCATGGCTGAACATAACCCGCAGGAAGGCATCTCGCAGTCGCGGTTCGCGCTCATAGACCAGGGCGTTTTCGCCATTCAGGACCTCGACGGTCAACGACAGGACGACCAGCGACCGAACGCTGCCATGACGGATGATAGGCACAATGAATTGGTTGTTGAGGCGAACATAATCATAGGGGCTTGATGGATCGTCCCCATCACCATAGCCACCGCTGCCTCCCTCATCGCCAGCCTCAGAGCCTTGCGGATCACCGGCCTCCTGATTGCCATAGGCGGTGTCCCCCCCCTCCTCGGCGGTGGCGGAGCCGCCCGCGCCGGACAGCATCTTGCCCGCCGCGACACCGGCACCGAGGCCGACAAGTGAAAGCAGCACGGGAAGCAGGATGCGCATCATGGCGGAGCCTCAGAATGGCAGAAGAATATCGGCAACCTGCTGTCCGTAACGCGGTTGCTGTACATCGCTGATCTGCCCACGCCCGCCATAGGAAATGCGTGCAGAGGCAATTTTGTCATAGGTGATTTCATTCTGTCGCGAGATATCGGCGGGGCGGACATAGCCGCTAACCAACAGCTCTCGCAGTTCGAAATTGACGCGCACTTCCTGCGACCCTTCGATCCGCATCACGCCGTTGGGCAACACATCGATGACGGTGGCCGCGATGCGCAGTGCGAGTTCCTCATTGCGACGCACCGATCCCTGACCGGCGGATTGCCCGGAAGAGCTGAGGTCGACCGCGTTGCCCATGCCGGCCCCGTCGGGCTGCCCCCGGTCTATGCGTTGCGGGATGCCAAAGAGATTGGACACGCCCATCTGTTCGGACCCTGACCGCGAACGATCGGTGGCATTGGAGATTTCGGCACTGTCGTCGATCTCGATCACAACGGTCAGGATATCGCCGCGCTGCACGGCGCGCCGATCGCCCAACAGCGACTGACGACCGCCCGACCAAAGCGAGGAAGCCGCGCCGGGCTCATCCTCCTGAAGCGAAACTGGCATCGGCGTGACATTCATTGCGAAAAATTCATTGCCATCGGTGGCCGGATTGAAATCAGGGCGTCGTCCGACATCGGCCATCCGCCCGCACCCGGACAGGACTGTCGCGACGGCCATCAGACCGATGGCAAGAACGGTATGAAATCTCATGGAAATCCTCATTATTGAGTGGGGCCGACAGCAGCGATCCCTGCGTTCAGAACCGTTGCGGTAATGGTTGTTCGTGACGCCAGGTTGAGCACCCTGAGCCGTTCCCCGATGCCCGCACGATCCAGCGCGCGGCCTTCGGTCACGATCAGAAGCCCGTTGGCGTAATATTGCAGCGTGATGATTTCATTGCGGTTAATAACTGCGGGGGGACGCAGATCGCCTGGGCGAATGGGGCGGCCGGGGTAAAGATTGACCCGCGCCTCCATTCCGATGGCGGCCGCCAGATCGGCCACGGCACCGGGCGTATCGCCCTCGATCAGGCGCACGTCCGCAGGGCCGATCAAAGCCATCGACCGGATGGTGCCATTGGCAACCACCGTTTCCGCCAGCGCCGGAGCGGTCAAAAACATCAATGCAATCAGAACCCGCATCTCAGCGGATCTGCGTCGTGGCACCGAGCATCTGATCGGCTGCGGTGATTACTTTTGCGTTCAGCTCATAGCCGCGCTGCGCCTCGATCAGATCGGTGATCTCACGCACGGCATCGACCGAGCTATCCTCAAGATAGCCTTGCCTGAGCGTGCCCAGCCCGTCCTCACCGGGATCGCCGAGAATGGCGGGGCCGGAGGCGGCGGTTTCGATGAACATGTTCGATCCCATCGCCTCCAGCCCGCGGTCATTGGAAAAGTTCACCAGCGAGAACTGGCCAAGCTGCTCCGGCTCAACCCGGTCATTGAAATAGGCAAAAACCTCGCCCTGGGCGTTGATCGAGATATTGCGGGCGTCGTCGGGCACGGTGATACCCGGGGCCACGGCGAACCCCTCCGACGTGACAATCAGCCCATCGCCGGTCCGGTTCAGGCTGCCGTCGCGGGTATAGGCTGGCAGGCCCGAAGGCAGCGTCACCTCCAGATAGCCGCGCCCTTCGATGGCGACGTCCAGATCGCCGCCGGTCTGGCTGAGACTGCCTTGCGCCACGTTCATCGACACCGCCGCGGGCCGCACGCCCAGGCCAAGCTGCACGCCCGCGGGCACGACCGAACCGTCCGAGGCGCTGATCGTTCCGGCCCGGGTTTCCTGCTGATAGAGCAGATCGACGAAATCGGCGCGGCGCGCGTTATAGCCGGTGGTGTTCATATTCGCGAGGTTGTTGGAGATCACCTCCACCCGCATCTGTTGGGCGCTCATGCCCGTTGCAGCGATCATCAAGGCGCGCATGGCAGGCCTCCTTTCGTTAAACTTGGGCACCGACGGTGCGCAGGAATCCACGCACCCGTTCATCTTCGCGTTCTAAAAACCCCTGACCCATCTCATAGGCGCGCTGCACTTCGATCATGCGCGCGATCTGGCTCACCGGATCGACATTGGAGTTTTCCAGAAATCCTTGCAGGATCGTGGCATCCAAAACCGGCTCCATTTCGCCCGCGACCGCAAAGCGAACGCCGTCACGATGGGCCAGATCGCTTTGATCGACCGGTTGCCACAGCCCCAACAGCGCCACCGGGCGGCCATCGGCAGACAGCGTGCCATCACGGGCCAGGCTGATACTCTGCGCGTCGGGAGGCACGAAAATCGGCGCGCCACCGGCATCGAGCAACATATATCCGTCAGGGTTCACCAGTTCGCCGGTGGCACCCGGCATGAAACTACCGGCGCGGGTCAGATTGTCGCCATCGGGTGTTTGCAGCAGGAAAAATCCGTCGCCCTCAATGGCAAAATCAAAACTGCCCCCGGTCGGATCAAGTTCGCCCTGGCGCATCTGGACCAGCCGCCCCGATGCGTTCGCCATCGACAGGCCGCCGCCATTCACGCCCTCCAGCTCGGCGACATATTCGGCGAATATCACCCCTTCAGCGCGAAAACCTGTCGTCGAGAGATTGGCGATGTTATTGGCCACGGTCTGCATTTCGCGCATCAGGCCGGATTGCCGGGTCAATGTAGTGAAAAGCGAGTTGTCCATCACAGACCCGCCATCACCGGGATCAGCTGATCGGTGAAATAAGAGGTCAACGATTGCGTCATGAACCCCATTGAGGCCCAGAAAACTATCAGGATCGCCGCCAGTTTTGGCACGAAGGTAAGCGACAATTCCTGAATTGACGTCAGCGCCTGGAAAAGGCCCACCGCAAGGCCCGCGACCAGGGCCACGAGAAGGATCGGAGTCGATATCTTGACCGCCACCCACAACCCCTGCCGGAGCGTGTCAAAAAAGATCATCTCATCCATCAGACAGGCATCCTCAGTATTTCCTGATAGGCCTCGACCACCTTGTCGCGCACCGTTACGGCGGTTTCGACCGCCAGTTCCGTCTGCGCCAGCGCGGTGACCAATGCGTATGGATCGGCCCCCGTCGTCATCGCCGCCGTGGCCAGGGTTTCGCCCTGCTGCACGGTATCGGTGAAATTGCGGATCGCCTCGGAAAACGCGTTGCTGGCGGCGGCATCGGCCTGCGGGGCCGCGATATTTTCGGCCTGCCTGACTTGACCATAGCTCTGGGCCGCGAGTGTGGCTCTGATATCCATTCCTGTCCCTCCTTACCGGCGCAAGAGATCGTTCAACGATGACGACATTTGCCGCACCTGATCAAAGACGCGCAGATTGGCCTCATAGCTGCGCTGTGCCTGGCGTGCGTCCGCAATCTCCACGATCAGATCGACGTTTGATCCGCTGTAATACCCATCCGCATTGGCCATCGGATGGGCCGGGTCGAAGATCTGCGGCAGGTTCGTCCGGTCCAGCCGAACCGGGCCGGTTGTAACGGTGCCCGGTTCCGCGCTCCGGTCGGGCTGAAAAACGGTCAGCTTGCGGCGGTAGCCGGGTGTATCGGCATTGGCGATATTCTCCGAAACCTGCGTCAGCCGCGTGGTCTGGCTGCGCATGCCGCTGGCGGCGATCGACAGGGCGCTGCTGAAATCACTCATCCCGCATCCCTCCTATCGGCCCAGGCCGGCGCGCAGCACGTTCATCGCGGACCGATACACCGACAACGCGCGCGCGTGATCGCGTTGCGCCTCGACCGAGCGGACCATTTCCGCCTCAAGCGAGACGGTGTTGCCGTTGGGCGATTCCGGCCCACCGGCATCAATTGTTCTGATATTCATATGGTCGCGGGCATCCCCGCCACCGGCGCGGAACACCTGTTCAAAAGGCGCGACATCGCGCGCCCGGTATCCGGGCGTGTCGGCATTGGCGATATTCGTGGCAACCTGCACCTGCCGCGCCGCCGCATGTTGGGCGCGGGCCTGGGCGAGCCCCAGAATTTCCAGATTATTGAACATCGGGGCTTCTCCCTCGATCTGACTACACCAAGGCTTAACCCTGATTCCTTTAGAAACCGTAAGTGACGGATTCGTGGAGTGACGGAGACAGCCATGCCACAGCCCCTTTTTGACCCGCTCCTGTCCCGCATCGGGGCCATGCGCGCGGTTCATTCCATCGGCCAGGTGGTTGAACTTCAGGCCGACAGTCTTTGGATCGAGGGGCTGAACCGGGTCGCGGCGCTTGGCGATGCGGTCGAGGTCGCGAACGGCATGCGGGCCGAGATTGTGCGCATGATCGAAGGCCGGGCCCAGATTTTGCCCGAAGGCAAGGTCGAAGGCCTGCGCCTGGGGGATAACGCGCGCCATCTGGGGCCGCGCATGATCGCACCGGGCGCGCATTGGATCGGGCGGGTGATCGACCCCGACGGTGCGCCGCTGGACGGACGCCCCCTATTCCCCGGCCCCGCGCCGCGGGCCTTGCAGACCGCCCCACCACCCGCCACGCGCCGCCGTGCCATGGGCGCGCGCTTGCCAACGGGTTTGGCCGTGTTCGATACGTTATTGCCGATCGTGCAGGGCCAGCGGCTTGGCCTTTTCGCAGGCTCGGGCGTTGGCAAATCGCACCTTCTGTCGCGTCTTGCGCGCGGCGTGGCGGCTGATGTGATCGTGATCGGTTTGATCGGGGAACGTGGCCGCGAGGTGCGTGATTTCGTTGAGGAAACCCTGGGTGAGGAGGGGTTGAAGCGGTCGGTCGTCATCGCGGCGACCTCTGACCGGTCGCCGCTAGTGCGCCAGCGCGCGGCCTGGACGATGATGAGCGTGGCGGAATATTTTCGCGATCAGGGCGCGCATGTCCTGCTGCTGGCCGACAGCATCACCCGGTTTGCGCAGGCCCATCGGGAAGTGGCCGTCGCCTCGGGCGAGCCGGCCGCTTTGCGGGGGTATCCGGCATCGATGGCACAGGCGGTCATGTCGCTTTGCGAACGCGCCGGGCCGGGAACGGCGGAACAGGGCGACATCACGGCCATCCTGTCGGTTCTGGTTGCGGGCTCGGATATGGAGGAACCGGTGGCCGACACCCTGCGCGGCGTTCTGGATGGGCATGTGGTGTTGAGCCGTGAGATTGCCGAGCGCGGCCGGTTCCCGGCGATTGACTTGTTGCGGTCGGTTTCGCGCAGCCTGCCGCGCGCAGCCTCGGCCGAGGAAAACCTCAAGATCGCCACGGCGCGTCGCCATCTGGGAGCCTATGACCGCGCCGAGCTGATGCTGCAGGCCGGGCTATATACCAGCGGGTCGGACGCAAATATCGACGCGGCCATCAAGGTCTGGCCCGGGCTGGATGCCTTTCTTACGGCTGATAGCGACACCCCCGAAGCGGGGTTCGAGGCACTCGAAAGCGTGTTGGCCGCCGCCGGTTAACCGCCCCTCAAAAGGGTCAGCGCGATCGAGGCCGAGGAGGTTGCAGCGTTAAACTGTGATACCTGCGACCGGGCCAGATAGACGCGGATCAGATCATCGACCTTTGCCGGGTCGGAAAACTGGGTGATACTATCCGATCCCAGAATGCTGTCGGCGCGGTCCTGAAAAATCTCCAACTGCCGGTCCAGATCCAGCCCCCCCACCGAGCTTGGCAAGCCAAAGGCGGTTTCCAGGACGGACCGCAGCGGCGTGTTGCCCATGACACGAAACCACAAGGTGGACTCGCTGCCCTCATCAACCGCCATCTCCGGCAATTCGCGGGCCGCATTCAGCGCCAGCCGCATGTCGCCGTTCACCTCGCCCACGGCCTGCTCAAAGCTGCGGTCCTGAAACCTATCGAGGATTTTGTCGGCAAACCCGGGCGACCGGGACAGGGGCGGCAGGTCGGTGCCAAAGCCGAATGCCTGTGAAAACGTGCGATATCGCTTATCGGCCAACCGGTTTGCCAGGGCATCATCATCGGCGGTGCCATCCTCCAGAATACGCTGGATAAAGGCTTTGTTAGGCAGATCATCCTGCAAGCCAAAGGCCGTCAGCGATACGCGCAGAAGACGGTAATCCTTGACCAGCGCCTCGGCGCTCTCGACCTTGCCGATATTTTCGCGAAAATAGGCCATGTCGCGCGCCTGTGCCGGCATGGCGGCCATGGCCTGGCTTTGATCCTCGATCGTGCGATTGAGAAACTGCCAGCCGGAATAGCCGCCAAGCGGGATGACGGGCGAAAAGGTCACGACGGGCGCGCCGCAATCAGCCTTTCCTCGCGCGGCAACAGCGCCCGCAGAGCCTTGAGCGCCTGATAGACATTGCCGTTGACCATGTGATCGGTGGCAATCGCCAACTGACCGCGGCTGTCGGGATCGGTGAAGACCTGGCTGAGTTGCTCAATGCCGCGCAAAAGCTGCATCCGAGCCTCTTCCTCATCGGCGTCGCCCGAAAGCACCAACTGCGCGATATAGCAGACCCGGCGCACCGGCGTCGTTACTTCGTCAGGGTGGATGGCATCGCGCAGGCGCAGGATATTGGCATTGGGCGTCATGATCGACAGCCGCGACCGCCGGTCGCCATTTTCAATTACCGCACCATTGATCAGCACGCGTTCTTTCGGGCTGAGTTTCAGAACAAGACCGCTCATGCTGCCAACGCCTCCCCTCGCAAACCGCGCATCACGGCGGTGTTGATGTCGATCAGAGGCGCAATCGGTGCCCCGGCTGTCAGCGCCTTACGGCTGTGTTGCAGGGTAAATTCAGCCAGATAGAAAATCTGTGCACGCAGGGATTGTGGCAGGGCATTTTTGGCATCCGCCACATTGGCGGCCATTAGCGTCCAGAGCCTTCGATTGTCATGCAGGGCGGTGGCGCGCGCGATCATGCTGGCATCGGGGCCGGAGGCGCGCGACAATTGTGCCGTCACACGTTCAAAGGCGGCATGTTCGGTGCCACGTTCGGTTTTGACGGCGGATTTTACGGAATTATAGGCCGAATTGGCGAGAAATGATGAGGTCACGGGGAAATATCCTTCCGAGGGGGGTCAGTGCCGGATGGCGGAGAAGCCGGGCCAGGGCGTGAACGGCCCCGGCCCGGAACCTGCCCTTACCGGAAGAGCGAAAGGATCGACTGCGGTGCCTGGTTGGCGATCGACAGCGACTGGGTGGCCAGCTGTTGTTGCACCTGAAGCGCCTGGAGCTTGGCCGAGGCCTCCTCCATATTCGTATCCACCAATGTCCCGATACCCGTCTTCAGCGAATCGACGAGGCTGTCGATAAAGTTGGTCTGGGTTTCGATCCGGCCCTGTGCCGAGCCAAAGGAGGCGGCGGCGTCGATGGAGTTCTGGATCAGCGTCTCGACGTTATCGAGCGCCGAATCCGCGCCTGCATCACTTGTGACATCGATATTGTCGAGCCCGAACAGCCCGCCGGAGGCCGTGCCGCCGGCCTGGCCATTGGCTGTCAGTGTCATGTTGGCCCCTGCGGTCGTGTCGGTCCCGTCATAGTCAACAAGAACGTTCCAACCATCGGTTGCATTGCCACTCACCTGGGTCGAAACACCCGTTTCACCGCCTGCATCCACGGCCGTTTTCAATCCGCGGGCCACATCCTCCATCGTTTCGCCCTGGCCTGCGACATAGTCATATTCATTTCCGTTCACGCTGATGCGATAGCTGTCACCTTCATTTACCGTTGCCTGGGTAGACAGGGCGACCGCTTCCGCACGATAGGTCAACGTGGTATTGGCGGACCCGGTGGCCGCAGAGGCGCTATCGCCGGTGCCGGCATTGGCCATGGCGATTGTATCGGTGCCGCCCGGGTTCCAGGCTACATTGAACTCCGCGAAGGAATTGGTGTTGCTGAGCGTCAGCACGCCGGAGCCGTTCGAGGATGCCGAAATACCAGACAGGCCAAGCGCGTTGATCTGCGCCTCGGCATTGTCGATCATCGTCGCGGCATCGGTGTCGAAGGCCACAGTGACAGTCGATCCGCCAACCGTCAGTTCAAGCGCATCAGCGCCCGACGTATTGGCATAAGTCAGCGCGACCGAATTGGCCCCGCCCGTGCTGTCGACATTCGCTGCCCCCGCCGTGATATTGGTGGCCAGGGACGCGCCGGTGCCGTAAGTGCCGGCCTGAGAGGTCAGATCCTGGCGCGCGATTGAGATGTTGCTGGCGGTGACAGACCCGTTTTCGGCCCGGTCAAGCGACGACAGGACATTCACGTCATCCGAACCTTTCACAAGGTTCAGGCCGTTGAACTGCGCTGCATTCACCACCGAATTGATCTGATCGCGCAGGGCGACGATATCGGTCTGGATCTTGTCACGATCAACGTTTTCTTCCTGTGCGGCGACCACCTTGCCTTTGATCTCGGTCAAGAGGTCGGTCACGGTCTCGGACGCGTTGCGCGCCACCGCAACGGTGGATTCACCGAGCGACAAGCTTTCAGAGATGCCCTTGAAGCCCTTCACATCGGATTCCATCACCTTCGAAATCGCCCAGACGGCCGAATTGTCCTTGGCCGTCGCAACCGTTTTACCGGTTGAGATTTCGCTTTGCGTCTTGGTGAGGTCGGCATTGACGCTTTTCAATGTTTGCAGCGCAACCATTGCACTGGTGTTGGTCAGAATACTGGACATGGTGTGCCCTTCCTTCAAGTTGCCTGGCGCTTGGTTCCGCGCCCTGATCAAACCGGCTTTCGCAGGTTCACCCGAAACGTCCTTCTGACGTCTGCAACGTGCCTTGCGGGCCCCGTTACGCCACCTTGCTCAGGTGCCCGGCAACTCTCGCCAGAAAGCTCTAACAAGCCCCTAAGCAAAAATGGTTTTTCCGCTGGATTTTAGTGGAATTTTCGTCGCCTCAAACCCGGCCGTACGGCAGGTCTAGCTGCGCCGCTCGAACCGTGGCCGCGGCGTGCCGATCTGCCCGGCACGCCCCGCACTGTCATAGCTGGTAAAGGCCCGGCCGGTCTGTCGCGCGCCACGGGCATCCTGCACCCCCCTCAGCGCCGCCTGCAACAGCCGCCCCTGGTGCGCCGCCTGCGCCTTGATCGCCGACAGACGGTGCATGTTCGCCCGGCCTATCGGAGAGCTGCGCAACGCCGCCACAGCGGCCTGAATCGCGGCCTCAATCTCAGCCAGGCTGTCAAACGCGCCGCTCAGGATGCTTGCACGCTGCCGCTCCAGGGCCGCCTCAAGCGCCGTCAGCGGATCACGGGCAAGCAGGGTCATTGCCCACCCCCATCGCGGGCGACAAGGGCATTGAACAGCGATTCGGCCAACCCGATACCGCCGCCCTCGGTCATCGCACGGGCCTGTTCGGTGCGCAGAAAGGAGGTGAACTGTTCCTCGCCCGCGCCGCCGCCAAAACTTGTGCGGGCCTGCGCCGACCCGGCATAGCGCAGCATTTCAGCCAGAAACGACGCCTCAAGATCGCGCGCGACCTCGCGCAATTGTTCCCGCCGTTCGGGCGTGACCTGCGATGTGGTCTGGGGCTGCACGGCCAGATCGGTCATCGGAAATCTCCTCAATTGCACTGATTATCGCGGCCGGTGGTAAAGAATTGGTAAGCTCTTTGGGTAAATCTACGGCTCATTCTGGAAGAACTCTGGACGTTTGAGCATATGGCCCCCGGCGCAAGCCCCCTTATTCCGATCTCGATCCCGCAAGGATCGGATGCCGCGACAAGAGCCCAGCCGCCCGCATCCGATGCGGGATTTCTGGCGCTTCTTCTGTCCGGCCCTACAGCAGATCTGCCGCAATCGCCGAAAGTCGCGGGCAGCGCCAGTGTTTCGTCAAGCAACGCCCCGGTGGCGAAGGAAATTGAATTTTTCAGCAGTCGCCTGACGGCGGCCCCCATCCCGGCACCCGAAATAGACCTGTCGCCATTGGCTTGGATGTCTGGCGCGACCCGACCGGATCCCACCGCATTGCCCGCAATGCCCCCCTGGCAAAGCGCCCAAATCCGGCTCGGGGCCATGCCATCCGGCGCGCCCGTCCTGGTGGCCCCGTCCCTGCAATCATTGCGCCAGCCTGTCTTGTCAGACCCCGAAATGGCACCGGTGGCAACCATCATACCCTTGCAAGGCACCGAGAGCGCGGCTGTGTCTCCGCCTCCCCAGCCCGGGCAAGGCGCAGATGGCACGGACAAGACAGTGGCATCGTCGCCGGTGGAAACCGCGCAACTCGCTGCGGTTCCGCGCGCCTCATCAGAATTCGGGCCGTCGCGATCGGCCCCGGCTCCGGCGGATCAACCCGTCGTTCCTGCTGCGGCCACGCGTTTCGACCCGCCCCCCGCAACGTTGCAAGAGCAACCGCAACCCAATATTCGCGCCGAGACCTCTCCAGCCATCGCTGGTGCGCCTACGCCGCCGCAAACGCCTTCGTCGAATTTGGCCGGGACTGCGACACCACAAAAAGCAGTTGCGCCCGATTTCATGGCTATTGCCCGACCCGACGCAGGGATCGTGTCAAAGCCGGCAGCCGTAACCGCAACGGACGCATTGGCGGCACCGCTGGCAACATCGCCTGAGGACAATAGGGTGGCGACGTCCAATTCGGACGGCCTGCCGACCAAACCAGCCACACGGATCATAGCGCAGGGGCAAGTTGCCGGCGGGCCTGATGGCGCGCGGCCGGACGGTGCCAAAGCTCCCCAAAGCCTGGTCGATTCCGCCAGATCTCCGCTTTCCGCTGCCCCGGATCGCAACGGCGCTGCTCCTGGAACAGTCTCCGCAGACCCCGCGCCTCCTGGTGTGCCGCTTGAGGCTCTGGTCCCACGGCCCGCGACCCGCCAGATTGTGGCCCCTGAAGCGCCATCAACCACAACCCGCGCCAGCCCGAGCGCGCCAGAGCAACCGTTGCCTGTCCCCAACTCCGACCGCCAGGGCGCGGTGCCGGTTCCAACCCCTCCCGCGCCGCCTCAAAATACGCCCCCCCTGCGCCCGGTGGTCCCTGCTGCGCAATCTATCGCGGCTCCCCCTGCGCCAACGCCCGGTCCGACCCTTGTGCCAGGTGCCGAGCGCGCACCTTTCGTGCCGGGCAGGGCCACGCCGCCTCAGCCCCCAAAAGCATCCGATCCGGCGCAGTCGCTCACCCGACCGGGCCCGCCTTTGACTGGCCCTGCGGCAGATCTGGAGGAAACCGCCCCGGCCCCCACAAGCCACAAAGACAGCGAACCATTGTTGGCCCGCAACAGCGATGCACCGCCCCTATCCGCCGCCGCCCTGCGAGAAGGCTTGGGGGCGGTTCCAGCATCTGCACCTCCGTCCGCGCTCGCGCGTGCCGAACAGATCGCCGCGCAGATCACGACATATCTTGCCACCGCATCCAATGTCGCGGATCGCTCTGCCCCGATTGAGATTGCGCTAGACCCGCCGGAACTGGGACAGTTGCGCATTTCCGTTGCCCGTGGCGATGACGGGGTGGTGGTGAACCTGACCATCGACCGGCCTGAAACGCTTGATCTGATGCGCCGTCATGCGGGCCTGTTGAGCGAGGAGTTTCAACGCCAGGGGTTGGAAAACACCGGCTTCACCTTTTCCGGTCGCGATGGCGGCCAGCCCGCGCCGGACCGGGCCGCACCGGACGGCCCCGGACATGCTCCGCCAGAGATTGCGCCGGACGCCCGCCCTCAGCCCGCCGCAACCTCAACCGACGGCACCAGCCTCGATATTCGGATATGAAGGAGACCCGTGATGGATGTCACCCAAACCCCCACCCTCGCCCCCAGCCCTGCCTCCGCGCCCGCCAATACCGAACAGACCGATAGCAGCGTCATAAACTCCGATTTTCAGACCTTCCTCAATATGCTCACAACCCAGATGCAGAACCAGGATCCGCTCAACCCGGTGGATTCCACCGATTTCTCCACTCAACTGGCCACCTTTTCAGGCGTGGAACAGCAGGTGCGCACCAATGATCTGTTAACCGCCCTGCAACAAGGTCTGGGTCAGAGCAACGTGGGCCAGATGGCCGATTGGATCGGCATGGATGCCCGGGCCGAGATGCCGATGGCCTTTCAGGGCGAGCCGCTGACGCTGTTCGCCCCGGCCCAGACGCTGGCCGACCGGATGGAATTGATCGTCACTGACGCGGCGGGCACTGAATTGCAGCGCGTCGCCATCCCGCAAGGCGATACGCCGTTTGAATGGGCCGGGGTCACCACCGATGGCAGCCCGCTACCGCAGGCGGTTTATGGCTTCGAGGTGGAATATTTCGCCGAGGATGTCTCGCTTGGCACCCAATCGGCGCAGGGCTATGCCCAGATCAACGAGGCGCAGATTCTGAACGGAGAAGTCTGGCTGTCGATGCAGGGCGGCGTTCAGGTGCGCTCGGATCTGGTTCAGGCCATGCGCGGCGGGATCTGAACCAACTGCAGAGCGCTGCCCCCCATTTTCAAGGCCCAATACGGATCACTTGGTCGGATCGGGCACCGGTATCGGCCCAGCACCACCACCGCCGCCGCCGATGATCAGCTCAGCCGGCGGATAGCCCACTTCACCCGAGGATGCCGCAGTGCCGACATAGATGTCATATTGACCTTGCAACGGTGCCCCCCAAACAAGGCTGGGTTGCAGATTGCCGCCACCGTCATCGTCGCAATACCAGCGCCCGTCGGGGGCATTGATCAGCAAAGTGGTGTCCTGCTGGCTGGTGACGGCAAAGCTCAGCGGGCTGCCGGTGCCCTGATATTGCACCCGGAAATCGGGGGCCTCGGCGACATGCCCGGCGCATCCCTCCCCGACGCTGGTTGCCAACAGATTGCCACCGGCCAGCAATTGCTGGCGGTGCGGATCGGGCTGGAACCCGGCGGTTAACTGCACCAGCCCAAAGGTGGGCGGCAGCGAATAATCGGGGGCATCGGCGCGCAGATCGACCTGCGGCGTCTCCCCCGCCATGGTGGCGTCGATCCAGTCGATATAGGCCGAGATACGGGTATAGGTGCCGTAATGGTCACCGTCCTGATGGCAATAATTTCCACCCGAGACCAGCCCGATCTGCACATATCCCTGCGCGTCGCTGGCATGCAGCGGCCCGCCGCTATCGCCACGACAGGCATCGGCCACTGCCTCAAGAAACCCGGCACAGAGGATTGAGGCATCGGCCGCAGGATCGCACAGGTTATTGGCAACGATCGGAACGGCCGCACCAAGCAGAACCTGGCTGGTATCCCACATGGTCGGGGCCGAGGACGTGGCCCGCTCTGCCGCCGTCAGGTTTCCGCGACCGCGCGCGACATAGGCGGGCGGCGTCAGTCCCCAGCCGGTGATCACCGCCTGGCCGCCCACCGCCTCGACCGCTGCCGCCGTGGCCCCCTGCGACAGGCGCGCCGGCATGATGCCCATGGGTCGCGACACCTCAAGCAGGGCAATATCGTTGATGCCCACGCCCTGATACCCGGCATGAACATAGATCCGGTCTACATCGAACGCCGCGCCGCCGCCCTGAAGGCTGGCGGAATTGGCATAGACCTCCAGGCCCACCGGATTGTTGGGCTGCATCGAATCGACGCAATGCGCCGCCGTCAGAACCCACCGGTCGGCAATGACCGAGGCCCCGCAGAAATGGCCGTCGAACCGGCTGCGTGCGTTGGCCCGGTTCAGCGACACCATCCATGGGAAATCGCTGATCGAGACGGAACAACCGCCCATCACCCGATCGCCCGAGCAAAACTCCTGGGCTTCGACGCGGACCGGGGAAAGGGTCCAGATCGCGGCCAAAATACCCGCAAAAACCAGCAGTCGTTTCAATGGCATGATCCTGCCTCCCAATAGTCAGCCGGGTGGCGCGCCGGCCACAGGCGGCCCGTTCAATTCAAATCTTCATTTTCCTCGCCCTGCCCACGATCCTCGGGCGACATGGCAACCGGCCCCGTCTGCGTATCGATCGGTTCGATCACCAATACGGCATCCGGCGCAATTTCGGTCTCCTGCATCGTGCCCACCCAGATCCGGTACGATCCTTCGGTGGCCCCGTTCAATTCCAACGCGGGCGGGCTTGTGGCACAGATCCATTCCTGGTCCGGACCATACAGGACCATCACCGTGGCCGCGTCGCTTTCAGCGCGCAGGGTGATCGGGCCGATCACCTCGCTCCAGCTCAGCTGAAAATCGGGATTGCTGGCGACGAACCCCTGACAGGTACCGCCAAGCTGCGACGCATCCTCATACCCGCCCGCCAAAAGGTCGATGCGCAAGCCCTCGGGCGGTGGCGGAGCATCGAGGGCGAGGGCACCGTAAAGCGGCACACCCGCCGACAGGATACCGCGCCCGGGCTTGCCGCCACCGCCCGACGGCCCACCTTCGGGCACTTCGTTGCGATCAACCAAATCATCGCCCGCTTGCAGATGCGGCGGGATCTCACCTGCAAAAGCAAATTCCAGCCACGGCACCTGGCGGCCCTGGGTGGCATTGCGCACCGAATAGGACACCTCATACATGATGTCGTCGATGCGGCGGTGCGGATCCTCCAGCGCCTCAAGAAGCGCCGCGGTAAAGAGGCCGTTGCGCCCCTCCCCATCCGACGCCGTCTGCCCCGGCCCCGCCGAATACATGATAAAGGCCGAGGCCCCGGCAGGCGTTTCCATCCGCGCCAGACCGACGCCTGCATCCCGCGCGCCGCCGCGTTCGGGCAGCGGGTTGTTGCGGCAGGCATCCAGAATGATCACGCCCGTGGCGCCGGTGGCCGCGATCCGTTCCAAAAGGCGCGGCGCGGGATAGGACCAATCCGGCACGTCATCGGCAAACTGGATCTCTTCGTTATCAATCGGGATCAGGTAATTTGTGCCTTTATATTCAAAGCCATGGCCGGAATAATACACCACCGCCAGATCGCCGGGGTTCAGGCTGCGGGTGAAATCGCGAATCGCCACCTGCATGCCGCGCAGATCCTGTTCCAGCATCGGGCCGTCGCCATAGACCTGATACCCGATCTCCTGCAATCGCGTCGCCATATCTTCGGCATCATTGACCGGGTTGATCAGCGGATTGGCAGCATAGCCGGAATTACCGATGACAAGCGCCACCCGCGTCGCGCCATCGCTTTCGGCCACGGCGACACCTGCCAGAACCGACAACAAGACGGACAGCATAACAGCCCTGAAACCATGCAGCAGCAGCAAACGAAATCTCCCTAATGCAAAATTAATTGGGTATATTATGCCTTCAAAAGCCGCCCTCGCCGACTCATTTTTTGCCGCACGGGCGGATGTGGTCCGATAATTCAGAGTTTCAGGAATATCTGCAGATCGGCGACATTTGTGCCCGTAGCCCCGGTCATCAGCAGATCGCCGGACACCGCCAGCGCCGCATAACTGTCGCTGTTTGCCAACAGCGCCACCGGATCGGCACCTGCGGCCCGCATCCGGGTCAGCGTGACCTGATCCACGATGGCACCGGCCGCATCAGTCGGCCCGTCGCGCCCGTCGGTGCCACCGCTGAGAAACATCCAGTCGCCCTCGACCCCACGTTCCTCGGCCAACAGCGCCACCCGCAGCGCCAGTTCCTGATTGCGCCCGCCGCGCCCGTCGCCGGTCAGGATCACGGTGGTTTCGCCACCAAACAGCATCGCGGTGCCGGGGCGGGCAATGCGCGCGGCATCCAGAACGGTTCGGGCCGCGTCGCTGACCGGGCCGGTCAGCGGAGCCACGACCTGCACCGCATCGCGTTCGGCGGCCCGGGCCATCGCGGCGACACTGATGGCATTCGATCCGATCAGCGTCGCATCGGCAGCAGGCAGCGGGGTTTGCGGCAGATCGCGCAACAGCACCGTTTTGGCCGCTGCCGGGATCTGATCCCAGATGCCAAGCCTTGCAAGAACCGTCCGCGCGCCGGCCCGGTCGCTGATCGGCCCGATGGTCGGCCCGCTGGCAATGACGCGCAGGTCATCGCCCACCACATCCGACAGGATCAGGCTGCGCAGGCGGGCCGGGGCCGCCATCCGCAACAACCCGCCGCCCTTTAGCTCCGACAGCGCCTGACGCACGATATTGGTGTCCTCGATATCGGCCCCCGAGGCCAAGAGCAGCCGGTTCACCGCCGCCTTGTCCTCAAGCGTGACGCCCTCCACCGGGGCAGGCAGCAGGGCCGAGCCACCGCCCGAAATCAGCGCCACGATATGATCGCCCTCACCCGCATCCGCCACGATCCGGGCCACGGCAGCGCCAGCGCGCAGCCCGTTTTCATCGGGCACCGGATGCCCCGCCGCGAAACACTGCACGCCCGGTAGTTCGACATGGTTTTCGTAATTGGTAACCGCGAGGCAAACCGGATCAATCCCGTCTGCCACCTGCGCGCGCGCCGCCCGCAGCATACCATGCGCGGCCTTGCCGACAGCCAGCAGGATCAACCGCCCGCCGTCCTTGGGCGCGGGCAGCGGCGCGCTGCGCAACGCATCGGCGACGGCAGCCTCGGGATCGGCGGCGGCAACGCCTGCCAGAAACATCCGGGTCAGCTCGGCGCGCAGATCGGTGTCGGTTTCGATCATCCTATTCTCCGGGGACTGATCAGCCGAGAATTTCCCACAGCGCAAGCGCAGCGACAGCCAACGCAACCCCAATCAGAAAAGCCGGAATACGGTCGCGCCAGCGCGATCTGGGATGCGGTGGCAGGGACTTGGCTTGTCCCACCAATGCGGCCTCGGCCAGCTGCGGCAGGCGATTTCCAGATGTTGATATTGGGATCGAGCGAGCGTGCCACGCCCTCGACCACCACCATGGTGCGCTGCAAAAGGATCAGCTCGGTGCGCGTTTCCATGCCAAACTGTTCTGTCACATCAAAGAGATAGCTCAGGAGGCGCGCCATCGAGATATGGTTCGCATCCATGCCGAAAATCGGTTCGCCCACTGACCGCAGCGCTTGCGCGAATTCGCCCACATCGCGGTCGGCAGGCACATATCCGGCCTCGAAATGCACCTCGGCCACGCGCCGGTAATCGCGCCGGATAAAGCCCATCAGGATCTCGGCATAGACGCGGCGGGTATATTCATCCAGACGCCCCATGATGCCGAAATCCAGCGCCACGATCTCGCCGCCGGCATTCACCTTGAGGTTGCCCTGATGCATGTCGGCATGGAAATACCCGTCGCGCAGCGCGTGGCTCAGGAACATCTGCAGGACCCGCTCGGCCAGCACCGCCCGATCGTGTCCGGCCGCATCAATCGCCGCTATATCGCCCAGTGATACACCCTCGGCCCAGGCCAGGGTCATCACCCGGCGCGAGGACAGATACCAGTTGACGGCAGGCACGGTGAACCCCTCGTCGGCTTCTGTATTCGACGCGAATTCGCCGGCGGCAGAGGTTTCGATGCGCAGGTCCAGCTCCTTCATCACCACGCCTTCGAAATGTTCGATCACGTCATGCGGGCGCAACCTGCGCGACGAGGGCGATAGCGTCTCGACGCCCCAGGCAATCAGGTAGAACGCGTCGATATCGCGCCGAAAGGCGCGCTCGATACCGGGGCGCAGAACTTTGACGGCCATATCCTGCCCGCTATCGCGCAACCGCGCGCGATGGACCTGCGCAATCGATGCCGCGGCGACGGGTTCGGAAAATTCGGAAAACAGCTCCTCCAGCGGCATTTCCAGTTCAGCCGCAACCGTGCGCTTGGCGATGTCGGTGTCAAACGGCGGCAGCTTGTCCTGCAACACGCGCAATTGTTGGGCCAGCTCATTGCCCACCACATCGGGCCGGGTCGACAGGATCTGCCCGAATTTGATGTAGGCCGGTCCAAGGGCCGTCAAAGCGCGGGTGACGGGCGGCAGGTTCACATCGCCGCGCAGCCCCAGCCATTTGAACGGCCAGCCCAGAATACGCGCGCCCACACGCACCGCAGGCGGTGCGTTCATCGCCTCAAGCGCGACTTTCATGGCACCAGTGCGCTCGAACGTGGCCCCGGTGCGGACCAGCCGCCAGATATTATGCGGGCCGCGCATCGCTCAGATCTTCCAGCCGGAATGCAGGGCGGCGATGCCCATGCTGAGATTGCGGTATTTCACCTGTTCGAACCCGGCCTCGCGGATCATCCCTGCAAAGATCTCCTGATCGGGGAATTTGCGGATGCTTTCGACCAGATACTGATAACTGTCGCGATCGCCTGCAATCGCCTGCCCCATGCGCGGGATCACGTTGAAGGAATAAAGATCATAGAGCTTTTGCAGCCCCTCGTTGGGCAATTGGCTGAACTCCAGCACCATCAGGCGGCCACCGGGTTTGAGAACTCGAAACGCCTCGGACAGCGCATCGCCGATGCGGGTGACGTTGCGGATACCAAAGCTGATCGTATAGGCATCAAAGCTGTTCGCCTCAAAGGGCAGCGTCATGGCGTCACCCACAATCCAGTTCAGCCGGTCGGCAAAACTTTCGGCCTCGGCCCGTTTCTGCCCTTCGATCAGCATCGATTCGGTCATGTCCAGAACGGTGGCACGGGCACCCGGCGCGCGGCGCAGAAACCGGAACGAGATATCGCCGGTGCCGCCCGCAACATCCAGCAGCCGCTGACCATCGCGCGGGGCCAGCCAATCCATCATCGCATCTTTCCAGACCCGGTGAATGCCCATCGACATGGCGTCATTCATCACATCGTAATTCGAGGCGACATTGGAAAAGACGCCATGGACCATTCCGGCCTTTTCGTCCTCGCCCACGGTCTGAAACCCGAAATGCGTCGTTTTATCTGTGTCGCTGCTCATCAACAGATCGCCCTGATTTGGTCGAGATCGGAGGTATACCTTTGCGTCCACAGGGGCAAACCATGAATTGCCGCAGCCACAGCCGTGAGAATCCTTGTTGCCGGGGTCAAACCGGGGCAGCCTTTGGCGACACACAGCAAACGAGGGGCCGATGCCCGAACTGCCCGAAGTTGAAACCGTCCGGCGCGGATTGAGTCCGGTGATGGAGGGCGCGCGCATTCTGGCCGCCGATATCCGCCGCCCCGATCTGCGTTGGCCGTTCCCCGAAGGCATGGCCGACCGCCTGACCGGGGCGCGGGTGCAGCGCCTCAGGCGGCGGTCGAAATACATCCTGGCGGATCTCGATAGCGGTGAAACGCTGCTGATCCATCTCGGAATGTCGGGCCGGATGCTGATTGCCCTGAATGACACGCGCCTGCCCGTCGCGGAGTTTTTCCATGCCCTGCCGGTGCCCGCCAAACATGATCATGTGGTGCTGGATATGGATAGCGGCGCGCGCATCACCTTCAACGATACGCGCCGCTTTGGTGCGATGGACTTGATGGAGACCGCCACCGCCGACAGCCACCCGCTGCTGGCCAGCCTCGGCCCCGAACCCCTGGGCAACGCCTTTGATGGCCCCTATCTCGCCGCCGCCCTGCAGGGGCGCAGGACTCCGATCAAGTCGGCCCTGCTGGATCAGCGAATCGTCGCGGGTCTGGGCAATATCTATGTCTGCGAAACGCTCTATCGCGCGCGGATCTCGCCCAAACGGCTGGCCGGTCGCATTGCACCGGCCCGCGCCGACGCGTTGGTTCCGATAATTCGCGATGTCCTGACTGACGCCATTGACGCAGGTGGCTCCAGCCTGCGCGACTACCGCCAGACAGACGGTGAACTTGGCTATTTCCAGCATAGTTTTCAGGTATATGGCCGCGAAGGAGCCAAGTGCCTGACGCTGGGGTGCAGCGCGGAAATTCGCCGGATCGTGCAGGCGGGCCGATCAAGTTTTTACTGCCCCACCTGTCAAAGATAGCTTGAACCGACCGGTGGGGCTGCTAACCCTGCCGATCTGAGAACAACAGCACCGGAACAGATCCAGATGGCCTACGAGACCCTGATCGTCGACAGCAAAGACCACATCTGCCTGATCAAGCTCAATCGCCCCGACGCGCTGAATGCGCTGAACACGCAGCTCTTGGGCGAGCTGTGCACCGCGCTTGAGATTGCGGATGCCAATGACAAGGTGCGCTGCATCGTCATTACCGGCTCGGACAAGGCCTTTGCCGCCGGGGCCGATATCAAGGAAATGTCGGGCAAGAGCTTTGTCGACGTGTTTGCCGAAAACCTGTTTGCAGACTCCAGTGACCGCCTGATGAGGATTCGCAAACCGATCATCGCCGCCGTCGCGGGCTATGCGCTAGGCGGCGGCTGCGAATTGGCGATGGCGTGCGATTTCATCATCGCCGCCGATAACGCCAAATTCGGCCAGCCCGAGATAAATCTCGGCGTAATCGCAGGCATGGGCGGCAGCCAGCGTCTGACCCGCTTTGTCGGCAAATCAAAATCCATGGACATGAACCTGACGGGCCGGTTCATGGATGCCGAAGAGGCCGAGCGCAGCGGGCTGGTCAGCCGTGTCGTTCCGGCCAAAAAGATGCTGGATGAGGCGATGGGAGCCGCTGCAAAGATCGCCGAGAAATCCATGGTCTCGACCATGGCCGCCAAGGAAGTGGTCAACCGCAGCTATGAAACAACGCTGACCGAAGGTCTGCTTTTTGAACGTCGCGTGTTCCATTCGCTGTTTGCGACCGAGGACCAGAAGGAGGGCATGGCCGCCTTTCTGGAAAAACGCGAAGCACAGTTCCGCGACAAGTAGGCCGCGGCGGAATTTTCGGGTTTTCTTTCGCTGCCATTTGGCTTAGACGCGCCCGATACATGCGTGTGCGGTCCGCTTTGACCAGATTCGGCCGGTTACCAAAACCCGGTGTGGGGCAACGCGCGCGCGTCTGACATTTACATGAACCCCACATAGGGAACCCAAAGACCATGGCCAACTCACCCCAAGCCAAGAAACGCGCCCGCCAGAACGAGGCGCGCTATGCCGTCAACAAGGCGCGCCGCTCGCGCATCCGCACCTATCTGCGCAAAGTCGAAGAAGCCATCGAATCCGGCGATCAGGCCGCCGCCAAGGCCGCCCTGCGCGAGGTTCAGCCCGAACTGATGCGCGGCGTCACCAAGGGGGTGTTGCACAAGAACACCGTTGCACGAAAAATGTCGCGCCTGTCGTCGCGGGTAAAGGCATTGACCGCCTGAGAGGTTGACCATACCCCTTGTTTTCAAGGCGTCCCAAACGGGGCGCCTTTTTTATTTTCGGAAAAATCCCTGTCCTTCGGCACGTTTATCAGACCCGTCCGGGATTCGTTTCAACCAAGCCCTGAGTCAAGCGCAATGATTGATTGCGAGACGCGCCGGAGTCCCGCTAGCTTGGGTCTTAGCGATTCACATAGTCTGGGGGGACATAACGCTGCGACACGATTAAATCTGCCGATACCGCAAGGCGCTGCCATGCCGCAAATTCGGATCGGACAGGTCGGTGGGAACCTGCCAAATCATGTCCAGTCGGAAATCCATGTGACGGGGATAGAGAAGCGTCCCTTAACGTCACGTTGGTCTGTCCGCAGGTTGGCAACATGCCAGCCTCGGCCAAGTTCCGAATGTCCAAAGACAATTGCCTTTTGGGGCGTCGTGCCGAATCACCTTGGAACCTGTGTGTTTCCGGGCTGTTGGCGACGTATCGAAGGCAGTTGTTTTTCAGACCGTCCCGACACGGGCGGTCTGACCACGGGTTCGCTCCTGGCGGGGCAATAATCGTGCCGCTAACGGCACAAAAGCCAGGGGCAGATCTGACGACTATCGGAAAAGCTGTGACGACGAAGGGACAACCAGGGCGGCGCACGCATCGCCCGCGCAGGCCCCCCTGTGATGTGCAGGGTCTGCGTCAATTCAAAAGAAGACGGAAACAGAATGACACAAGACACATGGGGTCACGTCCGGGGCGAATTGCTGAAATCGGTTGGCAAAAACAACTTCTCGGCATGGATAGAACCAATCACTTTTGACGCCGTCAAAGACGGCACCGCGCATTTTAATGTTCCGACCAATTTTATTGGCACCTGGGTCACACAGCATTTCTCGGATGTGATCCTGCGCCACCTGATTTCAGCCGGCCTGTCTGTGGATCGGGTGCATTTCTCCGTAGGTGCAAACAGCGCCGCCCTGGCACCGGTCAATGCCAACGCAGCCCCATCCAAGGCCCCCGCCCAGGTCAATGACCGTGCGCGGGCCCCGCAGCCTACCCGCCCTGTTATGCCGGAATCGCCTTTGAACCCCAATCTGACCTTTGCCAATTTCGTGGTCGGCAAGCCGAATGAGCTGGCCCATGCCGCCGCGCGCCGGGTGTCCGAAGGCGGCGCAGTATCCTTCAACCCGCTGTTTCTTTATGGCGGCGTCGGATTGGGCAAAACGCATCTGATGCACGCCATCGCCTGGCAATTGCGCCAAAGCCAGCCGCAGCTGAAGGTGATCTACCTTTCGGCCGAACAATTCATGTATCGTTTTATCCGTGCCCTGCGCGATCAGGATACCATCAGCTTCAAGGAAACCTTCCGCTCGATCGACGTGCTGATGGTCGATGATGTGCAATTCATCGCCGGCAAGAACTCGACGCAGGAGGAGTTTTTCCACACCTTCAATGCGCTGGTCGAACTGGGCAAGCAGATCATCATCTCGGGCGACCGCGCGCCGGTGGATATGGACGAGTTGGACAACCGTATCGCCTCGCGGCTGCAATGCGGGCTGGTGGTCGATCTGCACCCGACCGATTACGAATTGCGCCTCGGCGTGCTGCAACAAAAAGTCGAGACTGAACGCGACCGCCACCCGGATCTGAAGATCGCGCCGGGTGTGCTTGAGTTCATCGCGCATCGCATTTCCGCCAATATCCGCGTGCTGGAGGGGGCGCTGACCCGTCTCTTCGCCTTTGCCGACCTGATCGGCTGCGAGATCACGATGGATATGGCACAGGAATGCCTCAGCGATATCCTGCGCGCCACCGATCGCAAGGTCACGATGGATCAGATCATCAAGAAGACCTGTGAACATTACCACCTGCGCCAGACCGATCTGATGAGCCCGTCCCGCGCCCGCAACATCGCCCGTCCGCGCCAGATGGCGATGTATCTGTGCAAGAAACTGACCACGCGGTCGCTGCCTGAGATCGGGCGCAAGTTTGGTGGCCGCGATCACACCACAATTCTGCATGGGGTGCGCAAGATCGAGGAGCTGATCACACTCGACAGCCAGATCGCCGAAGATGCCGAGCTGCTGCGCCGGATGCTGGAGGCCTGAGACCAGGGGGTTTTTTGCCCTTCTTCTTTGTCCAAATACTCAAATCCCCGGCCCTCACACGGTACCGTCCCCCGACCAGGGTGCGGTGCCCGGGCGAGGACGGACCCCGGTGCGGGGTCCGGAGGAGCAGACATTATCGCCAATTCCACACACTCGTCGCCCGCAGGGTCGATTTCACCCCGCTTGCCCATTGACGCCGCCGCCGCTATCGCGACACTCCAACAAAACACTTGTGCGTGACTGCCTGTCGGGTAGTCTCGCCGCCCCGTCACCCGCCGGAGCCAGGACATGAAACTCAGTATTGAACGCGCGGCCCTCTTGAAGGCCGTCTCGCAGGCGCAGTCGGTCGTTGAACGGCGCAATACCATTCCGATTTTGGCCAATGTGCTGATTGAGGCCGAAGGCGACACCGCCAGTTTCCGGGCCACGGATCTCGATATTGAGGTTGTCGACAAGACCGCAGCCCAAGTCGAGCGCGCCGGGGCCACCACCGTTTCAGCCGTGACGCTGCACGAGATCGTGCGCAAACTGCCCGATGGCGCGCTGGTGCAACTGGCCGATGATGGCACCTCGGGGCGGCTTGAGGTTAATGCCGGGCGGTCGTCCTTCTCGCTGGCCACCCTGCCGCGTGAGGATTTTCCGGTCATGACGACGACCGAATACAGCGCCAATTTCTCGGCCCCCGCCGCCGTGTTGCGGCGTCTTTTCGACAAGTCGAAATTTGCCATATCGACGGAAGAAACGCGCTATTACCTCAATGGTGTCTATATGCATGTCGCCGATGGCGAAAACGGCAGGGTGCTGCGCTGTGTCGCCACCGATGGCCACCGCCTGGCCCGGGTCGATGCGCCGCTGCCGCAAGGTGCCGAGAACATGCCCGGCGTGATCGTGCCACGCAAGACAGTGGGCGAAATGCGCAAGCTGCTGGATGAGGATGACATGGCCATCGCGGTGTCGGTCTCGGAAACCAAGGTGCGCTTTGCCACGCCCGATATCACCCTGACCTCCAAGGTGATCGACGGCACTTTCCCCGATTACACCCGCGTCATTCCGACCGGCAATACCCGCAGGCTGGAAGTCGATGCCGCCGAGTTCGCAAGAGCCGTGGACCGGGTGGCGACGGTGTCATCGGAACGCTCACGCGCGGTGAAATTGGCACTGGATGAGGATCGGTTGATCCTGTCCGTTAATGCGCCCGACAGCGGTGCCGCTGAGGAAGAACTGGCCGTAGCCTATGCCGATGAACGACTGGAAATTGGGTTCAACGCGAAATACCTGCTGGAGATCGCCAGCCAGGTCGACCGCGAAAATGCGGTGTTCATGTTCAACTCGTCGGGCGATCCGACATTGATGCGCGAGGGCAATGACACCTCGGCGGTCTATGTCGTGATGCCGATGCGGGTCTGAGCGGGCGGCTCCTCCGGCCCTTATGGGCCGTCCTCGCCAGGAGGCCTCCGGCGGAGGTATTTTTGCCAAGATGAAAGGGAAAGGGATGGCTGGCACATATGTCCGGCACCTCACCCTGTCGCATTTCCGGTCGCATCGTCGCGGCCGGCTGGAACTTGATGGCCGACCGGTGGCGCTCTTTGGCCCCAATGGTGCCGGCAAGACCAATATTCTTGAAGCCATATCACTGCTGTCGCCGGGGCGCGGGCTGCGCCGGGCTGCGGCCGATGAAATGGCACGACGGCCCGAGGCGCTCGGCTGGAAAATCCGGGCCGACCTTGTCTGCCAGAGCCGCCCCCACGAGGTGGAAACCGGGGCCGAGCCGAGCCAGGCCCGCAGCCTGCGTATTGACGGCAAACCCGCGCCGCAACTGGCGCTGGCGGGGCTGGCGCGCATTGTCTGGCTTGTGCCGGCACAGGACCGGCTGTGGATCGAAGGCGCGGAAGGGCGGCGGCGGTTTCTTGATCGTATCACCATGAGCTTTTTCCCTGATCATGGCGATGCGGTGCTGGCTCATGAGAAATCCATGCGCGAACGCAACCGTATGCTCAGGGAACAGATCCGCGATATCATGTGGTATGAGGCGGTCGAGGCGCAGATGTCGGATGCCGCCGCGC
>CAXBGQ010000007.1:0-26852 GCA_963975135.1 uncultured Nioella sp.
TTCCAGCGCGCATCGTATTCGCGGAATCCGGTGGCGGCGATCATCGGGTCACGAAGAAATTCCCAGGTGTTTTCGGTGACCTCGGGCAATGGCTTGATCATGGGTGGGCTCCGTCTAGTCAGATGCGGATCGGGTCCGCTTTGGCCAGTTGATCGAATTGCATCAAACTGGAAATCAACCCGTCCATCTGATCCAGCGGGATCATGTTTGGCCCGTCCGACGGGGCCGTATCCGGGGCCTCGTGGGTTTCGATAAAGACCGCCGCAACACCAAGCGCCACGGCACAACGCGCCATAACGGGTGCAAATTCACGCTGCCCACCGGACGATCCGCCTTGCCCGCCCGGCTGTTGCACCGAATGGGTGGCATCCATCACGACCGGGTAGCCCGATTGCATCATCTGTGGCAGGGCGCGCATGTCGGCGACCAGCGTGTTATAGCCGAAACTGGTGCCGCGTTCGGTTAGCACGATGCGGGTATTGCCTGTGCTTTCCAGCTTGGACACGACATTGGCCATATCCCAGGGGGCCAGAAATTGCCCCTTTTTCACGTTGATCGCCGCCCCGGTTTCGCCAGCCGCAATCAACAGATCTGTCTGGCGGCACAAAAAGGCGGGGATTTGCAGGATATCGACCGCCTCGGCCACGGGGGCGCATTGCGCCTCGGTATGGATGTCGGTCAGGACGGGGCAGCCAAACGTCTCACGGACGCCTTGCAGGATCGACAACCCCTCCTCCATGCCCAGGCCCCGCTTGCCCGACAGGCTGGTGCGGTTGGCCTTGTCAAAGCTGGCCTTGAACACGTATTGCGCGCCCGCCCTCTCGCAGATCTCGGCCATCCGGCCTGCAATCATATGCGCATGGTCGCGGCTTTCCAGCTGGCAGGGGCCCGCAATGACCGTCAGGGGGCGGTCATTGCCAAGAGTGATCTTGCCGATCTCGATGGTTTTCATGGTTTATGCAGATACCTGTTCACGAAGGATGGAGGTTGTCATCGACACCATCAGGTAAAGCCCCGAAAAGACCAGGAACGCAAGCATCGTGTTCTCCAGCTTGCGCGGATAGGCGGCCTCATCCGTGGCCACCGGGTTCACGCTGACCGTCAGGTAAAGCGACTGCCGTCCGGCCTCGATCCGCGCGGTTTCCAGCTGTTGCAGGGCCTGCGCCAGCATCAATTGCCGGGTTTGCAGATCGGCCTGCGCCACAATCATTTCCGACGACACCTGCGCCAGCGAGGCTTGGCTCGCCCCCCCTTGCGTCATTGATCGGCGCAAATCGCCAATCAGGGTCTCCAGATGTTGAATATTGCGTTCCGCAACACTTACACGGGTCTGGTTGGGGCGGGAGACGGATTGAAGCTCGGCCAGGCGCAGAGTCTCTTGCTGCAACTGCATCTCCAAATTGGAGATTTGGGTGAAGAGCGCGCCAACCTCGGCCTCGGAGCTCAGGACACCGGATTGCTCCTGCAGGGTGACAACGCGCCGTTGGGCCGCCACCATATTGGCCTCGGCATCCTCGTAGCTGTCGGTCGCGCCGGACATCTGGTCGCCGCGCAGGCGCTGCGCCATCTGATCGACGCGTTGCTCGGCATAGCGAATGAGCGCGCTGGAGAATGCCTCCGACAGCGCGGGGTCGGCCGAGACCACTTCCATGCGGATCAGGCCTTCGGTCGGGTCATACCCGATGGTCAAGTTGCGGGAATAAAGATCATAGAGATCTTCTTCGGTCGCGTCCGGAGCCAGCCGATTCAGCGGATCGATTTCGGGGGCGGAGAAATGTTCGCGCAGGCCCAGTTCGGCATCGACCAACTGCATCGCCTCGCGGCTTTCGAGAAAGCTCTGCACCGCAATCGAATCCTGAACTGTGGCAAAGGTCGTGCCGCCAAAGATCGCGCCAAGGCCGCCCGCGGGGCTGGACGCCTCCGCTTTCTGGATCTGAAATTCGGAATTTGCGGCAAAAAAGGGGGTCGCGACACTGTAGAAATAATAGCCCACGAACATGGTCGGCAGCAGCACAAACACAAGCAATCGCGCGCCAAGAAGGATCAACCGCTTGCGGCGGCGGGCGGCAATATCGCGCTGCATGCGCAGAATTTCCTGCGCCCGGGTGGCTTCATCAATCGTGGGCGGAGCGGCCGGGGCCGCCGGTACCGGGACCGAAGGCTGGCGCACCGTTGCCGGCAGGCGGGGGGCGTCGGACCTTTGCTGGCCTTCATTGACCACAAGCTCCAGCATATTGGAGCGCTCGAACGGGTCGATGCCCTGGCGGCGCAGCAGGCGCACGGCGTCAAAGTCGGAGGCCGGCTGCAGCCCATGTTTTTGCGCGGTCCGGCGTGCCATGCGCAATTGCCGACCCGTCAGGCCCTCTTGGCGGATGGCGGCAAGCTCCTGCTCGATCGACAGGCCCTGCGGCGGCGAACCGGCACCTTCTGCCGCTGCCGAACCGGGGAACGCATCGGGGCCGAACCCGTCCTCGCTTTCGGATCCAGCCGTGTCGCGCTGTTGGCCCGCACCCGTATTGGGGGAGGTGCCGGTGCGTCTGATGCGGAACTTCTTACCCTTGGGTTTCATAGTCATAGAGTCTCTTTGCCTCTTCGAGCGTGTCGAACTGGTAGAATTGACCATCTTTCAGAACCGCAGCCTTATGCGCGAATTTTTCCAACGTCTTGGCCTGATGCGACACGATGATAACGGTCGAGGTGGACAGCCGCTCGGCCAGAATGCTGCCCGCTTTGCGGTTGAACTCGGCGTCCGTGGTGCGCGGCATGCCCTCGTCGATCAGGTAGATATCGAACTCCAGCGCCAGCATCAGAGCGAACTGGAACCGAGCTTTCATACCCTGGCTATAGGTGCCAAACGGGCGGTCGAAATATTCCTCAAGGTCGCACAGCCAACGGCAGAACGCCTCGATATAGTCGGGGTCCAGCCCGTAAAGCTGCGCGATGTAGCGGGAGTTCTCGGTGGCCGACAGCTTGCCGATGACCCCGCCCATGAAGCCAAGCGGGAACGAGATCCGGCAGGTGCGCACAATTTCCCCCTCGTCGGGCTTTTCCAAACCCGCCATCATGTTGATGACAGTGGTCTTGCCGGTGCCATTGGGGGCAAGAATGCCAAGCGATTGGCCAATCTCGACGCGAAACGACGCACGGTCAAGGATCACCTTGCGCTGGATACCAGTCCAGAAGGACTTGGAGACGTTCCGAAATTCGAGCATCGTTGCCCTATACTGCTGCCATATCCATGCCCCTTATTTTTTTATCATGGGGCCTATGAACAGGAGATGTAAGCGATCAATTGGGCGCCATTATGTCCAACACGGGCGCGATTTCATAGCGCCAACCCGCATTTCGGGCCACTTTAGGCAAGTTGCCCGCCAAAGCCCCCCGGTGGCTGTAACCGCCGGAGGGCCGCACGCGCGTGCGGTGGCTCAGACATCCTTTTTTTCGACTTTAAGCAACTTGCCAACGATGAACGCAACAACAGCGGCAAAAAAGCTGAGGACAGCCCCCATTTTCGCGGCGTCCTGCACCGGGCCCGACTCGAATGCGACCGAGGCCACAAACAGCGAGACCGTAAAGCCGATCGCGGCGACAAAGCCGATGACCACAAGGTCGATGATGCGCATGCCCTCGGGAATGCCCAGGCCAAGCGGGCGCGCGGCAAACCAGCCAAAGAGCAGGATTCCCACCGGCTTGCCGATCAGAAGCCCGGCCAGCACCAGCCATGTCGCGGGCCCCATCGAGGAAAACTGGACACCGGCATTCATCAGCCCAAAGAGGCCCAGAATGATCTCGACCGGGTATTTCAGCGCGTGCTCCATCTCGTTCAACAGGTCATGCAGGTACCGTTCGGCATCGGCAAAAAAGCCAAAGGCCCGGTCGGCATGCGGGATGGCGACCACGACAGGCAAAAGGCCAAGCGCCGGGGCTACGCCGCTTTCCTGAAAACCATACCAGCTGAGGCCGCCCGCGATGGCATAGGGCCAGAAGCTGAAAACCCTGCGCACGAAGGTGGACCTGGTGCGCAGCTGATCGCCCCTGTCCATCCGGCGTGGCAGCCAATTGAACAGGATATAAACAGCGACAACCGAGCCGAGGCTCAGCAACAGCCATTCCGGTGCAAGTTCCGCGGACGGGTAGAAGACCGCCAGAATCAACAGCCCCGCCGCGTCATCGGCAATGGCCAGAAGCAGCAAGAACCGCACCGCCGGGTGTCCGGCCCCGAAAACCATGCGGCCCACAAGATAGGAAAAGGCGATATCGGTCGCGGTGGGGATGGCCCAGCCATTGGCGACGGCATCATAGGTCTCGGATCCCAGGACGGCCGCAATGCCAAGATACACCGCAATGGGGCCAAACATGCCCCCCGCCGTGGCAAAGAGCGGTGTCGCCGCCTTTTTGCCGCGCAGGCTGCCGTTCTTCAGGATCACGGCTTCCCACACCTCTTTCGCCGCAATGGCGAAAAACAGCGCCATCAGGACATCATTGACAAAATAATGCAGCGTCAGCACGCGCACCATTTCGCCAGCCTGGTTCTCTTCCAGAACGCCGATGAAGAAGTCTTCGATCAGAACGATCTCCAGGAAGTCGTGATAGCCTTCCGGGTTCGTATTTGCCCAAAACAGGGCAATGATTGCTCCGCCGATCAGAAACAGAGAATAGTTGGTGACAAAATTCCAGACGCGATACATCAGGCCCCTCCGCTTGTCCTTTCGCGGTCAGATACCGGATGGGGCCCGGCTGGACAATGAAACTTTTTATACGGGGCGTGGATTGCGTGCGGCGGGCGGTGGCGAGACCAAAAAAAACCTCAAAAAAAGGGCCTTGTTTGCTGGCGTTATCGCAAAGCGCCTGTGACCGGCTCAGGCAATGGTCCCCCAGATGATACCAGCCAGAACAGCCCCGGTAATGGCAAGCCCGAGATAAGCCGCGAAAATCCGCGGTTTCACCAGCGCCCAGACCGCAACGGCGGCGGGGATCGAACTGACGCCACCGGCGATCACAAAGGACATCGCGGCCCCGTCGCTCATGCCTTGTTCCAGCAGACCGGCGATCAGCGGCACGGCTGCATAGCCGTTAAGGTAGGCCGGCGCGCCCAAGGCCGCGCCCAGAAAGATCGGGCCCAGACCGTCACCTCCCAGGGTGGTTCCGATCCACGCCGCGGGCACGTAGCGGATCAGCAGCGCCTGTAGCAGATAGGCCAGCAGCAGCCATTTGCCGAGAAACAGAAGGTTGTTCCAGGCAGCCTCTGCAAAGACGCGCCGCCGCGGGGCCTCGCGCCAGAACCGCCAGTTCAGCGTCAGTCGGGGCCCGGTGCCACAGGATCCACAGCCAGATGGCGTTTGCACCTTCAGCGGATCGGCAAAGAAGGCCGATTTCGCGAACAGCATCACGGAAAATCCGCCCATCAGGCCGATCGCGACCGCCGCAACCGTCTTGGCCACGGCAAAATCCGCCCCGAGCGCGCCAACAGTGATCGCGAACATGGCGGGGTCCATCAGCGGTGAGGCCAGCCAGAAGGCCATGACGGCCGACAGCGGTGCCCCCGCCGCCAGCAGCGCCGCGACAAAGGGGATGACCTCACAGGAACAAAAGGGTGACAAGCCGCCAACCAGTGCGCCTAGCGTGATCATCCGCATCTCGCGCCCCTCAAAGGCCCCGTCCAACAGCCGCTCGGACCCTGAGGCCCGCATCACGCCAATGGCCGCGACCGCGAAAAGGATGAACGGGCCGGTGCTGAGCAGGCTGGAAAACGCGTTCGACATCGCGGGCCAAAAGGCGGCGCGGTCCAGCACGAAAATGCCCACAGCAATGGCCAGGCAAGTCAGCAGAACTCTGTCGATCCGGCTGAAGAAGCCGCGCAAAGGGGCCGGCGATTGGGTCAGATCAGCCATGCGGACCTCCGATTTCCTGGGTTTCTGTGTCGGAACAGCATTCCTGCAACAGGTAGTCCGATACGGCGCGGATCTGGTCGTAATCGACAGCACACAGAATGCGCCGCCCGTCGCGTCGTTGCACGACAAGCCCGGCGCTGACCAGTTGTTTCAGGTGATGGGTCAGGACCGACCCGGTAACGCCGACGCTTTCACCCAGTTCGCCCATCGGAACGCCATCGGGTCCGGCGCGCACCAGACGGCGCAGGATGGTCAGCCGGTGTTCCGAGCCGAGCGCCGCAAAGGCGGTGGCCGCAAAAGTGAGGGCGGGGGTGTCGATTGTCGCTTTCATGATTCTATAAATATAGAAATGACAAAGCGATGTCCAGAGGGTTTTCATTCCCTCCAAGGCGGGTTTTGGTGTGGGCATGACCTTTGGCAACCTGACCTCGGAAATTACTTCCTGTCGCCTGTGCGCGGATCGGTTTTCCGCAACAAAAACCGGCCATGATCCGCGCCCTGTGGTCTGGCTGTCGCCCAACGCGCGTATTCTGATTGCCGGACAGGCCCCGGGCGCACGGGTGCATGCCTCGGGCAGGCCCTTTACCGATCCGTCGGGCGACAGGCTGCGGGACTGGATGGGGGTCGATGAGGCGGTTTTCTATGATCGGGACCGTATTGCCATTCTGCCGATGGCGTTTTGCTTTCCGGGCTATGACGCGCGCGGGTCCGATCTGCCGCCGCCTGCCGTTTGCGCGAAAACCTGGCGGGCGCAGGTCTTGCAGCACTTGACAGAGATTGAGGTGATTTTGCTGATCGGCGGTCACGCGCAGGCCTGGCATCTGCCGGGCAAGGGAACGGTTACGGAACGGGTGGCGGCATGGCGCGACCATGCGCCCGGCATCTTTCCCTTGCCGCACCCGTCCTGGCGCAATACCGGATGGATACGGAAAAACCCATGGTTCGAGGCCGAATTGCTGCCGGCCCTGCGCACCCGCCTGACAGAGGTTCTGACGACATGAGCGACGATCTGACCCCGCTGGACCGTGCCTTTGCGGCGATGGATGCCGCGCCCGAGGATGACACGCCGCGGCTGCGGTTTTACGAGCGTTTGGCCGACGCGGAGATGTTTCTGCTGCTGACCGAGGAGCCGGAAGGGGACGAGATAACGCCGCAGATCTTTCCGGTAGAGGGCCAGGATTTCGTGCTGGTGTTTGACCGCGAGGAACGGTTGGCCGAGTTTTCCGCAGGGGTTGCGGCGCTGGCGGTTTTGTCGGGGCGCAACCTGGCCTTGATGCTGGCCGGACAAGACATCGGGATGGCCGTCAATCTGGGCGCGCCGTCCTCGATCCTGATCCCGGGCGAAGCGGTTGATTGGCTGTCGGAGACGCTTGGCTCAGGCCCTGAGCAGGTCGAGGAACAGCCCGAGGAATTCAGGCCGCCGGTCGGCCTGCCCGAGGCGGTGATAACATCTCTGGACACCAAGCTGGCCATGGCGGGCGGGCTGGCGCGAATGGCCTATCTGTGTGCGGTCACCTATCGTGGCGGGCGGGCTTCGCACATGCTGGCGATTATCGACCCGGTGCCGGGGGCGGAGCCGGCTTTGGCACAGGCGGCGGGCGAGGCGTTGACGTTTTCCGGCATTGAGGCCGGGGTGATGGATGTCGGGTTTTTCAAGGCCTCCGATCCGGCCTGCGCAAAACTTGCCCGGGTCGGGTTGCGATTTGACCTGCCGGTTGTGGAAGCCCCGGCGGCGGTGCCGGGTGCCGCGCCGGGGATGGATCCGGGAAAGCCGCCCAGATTGCGGTGATCGACCCGGGCGGGCGGCGGCCCGCGTCAAGCCCCCTACGGGAGCCCTCCTTGAGCCGCATTGCCATGGCATCGCGGCGCGGGTTTCGCACAACAGCGGGGATGGTGCCGCGCGTTCAGCGAAGAGTGAGTATTTCTGCAAAGAAGAAATACGGATATCAAATGATGTCCGGGGCCGTGGACCGCGCGCCTGTGGTTCAGTAGCCGAGGCTGCGATCGACGAGATGCAGCAGCGGCTGTCCAGCTTCGGCGCGCGCGATGTTGCGGGCGATGCATTCCGACGCCGTTTCGGCCCGCGTCTCTGACGCGATATGCGGCGTGACGGTGACGCGGGGATGCGCCCAGAACGGGTGATCGGCGGGGAGGGGTTCAATACGGAACGTATCCAGCGTGGCATGGCCGATCTGGCCTGTATCCAGCGCAGCCAACAACGCGCTATCGTCAATCAGCGGGCCGCGACCGGGGTTCAGGATGACCGCACCGCGCGGCATCAGGGCCAGCGTGCGGGCGTTCAACGTGTTTTCTGTTGCGGGCGTGTCGGGCAACAAAAGCACGGTGATTTCCGCTGACGTAAGACAGGCATCCAGGCCATCCGGCCCATGGTGGGTCTCTATCCCCACCAGCGATTTTGGGCTGCGGCTCCAGCCGCTGACGTTGAAGTTGAGCGCCGCCAGCGCCGAAGCACAAGCGGCCCCGAGCGCACCAAGGCCCAATATGGCGACCCTGCGGTTGCGGGCCAGCGGTGGCGCAGCGGGCCGCCAGATCCCGTCCTGGCCATGGATATGTGTGTCGATGCCGAGATGATGACGCAGCACATGACCGGTGACCCATTCCACCATGCCTTCGCTGAGCCCTTCATCGACCATGCGCGTCAGCGGCACGCGCAGGGACGTATTTCCGACGATCCCCTCAACCCCCGCCCAGAGGCTGAGCACTGCCTTGAGACGCGGAAAGGCGGCGAAATCCTGTACCTGGCTGTTGGGGGCGTAGATGATGTAATCAACCGTCTCGGGGTCGCAATCGGTGCCCAAGACGGCATCGCCAAGCCCTTCGGCCTGCAAGGCCGCGCGCAGATGTGGCGCGTAGGTCTCCCAACGCTCGGACGCGGCGGCAAAGAGGATCGTGGGCATTGCAGCGCGCCTTTCAACGTGGACGGTGGATATGGGCCGATTGCACCAGGCCGAAGGCCACCAGCACCACCAGCATCGCCGACCCGCCATAGCTGACCAATGGCAGCGGCACGCCGACCACGGGGGCCAGGCCCATCACCATCGCCATGTTGATCGCGAAATAGAGGAAGAAGGTGGCCGCGACCCCAAGCGTGACCAGTGACGCAAAGCGATCCTTGGTTTTCAGCGCGGTGGAGATGCAGAACAGCAGGATAAGAAGGTAAAGCGCCAGAAGGGAAACCGCCCCGACAAAGCCGAATTCTTCGGCCAGGGTGGTGAAAATGAAATCGGTCTGTTTCTCGGGCAGAAAATCGAGGCCGCTTTGCGTGCCTTGCATGAACCCTCGACCGGTCCAGCCGCCCGACCCAAGCGCGATCTGGCTCTGGATGATGTGATAGCCCGCCCCAAGCGGGTCGATCGTGGGATCGAGGAAGGTATCGATGCGGCGATACTGGTAATCCCGCAACAATTGCCAGGATGTGCCGCGCGAATAGAACACCGCGAAAACCAGCCCGATGCCAGAGGCAAACACCGCCCCGAAATAGGCCCAGTGGACACCGGCCAGAAACATCACCGATGCGCCGCCGACCAAAAGAAGAATGGCGGTGCCAAGATCGGGCTGACGCAGCGTGAGCAGGGTGGGCACAAGGATCAGAACCACCGGGATCAGCACGAAAAGCGGCCGAGAGGTGCGGCGCGGATCGAGCCAGTCGTAATAGGCCGCAAGCAGCATCACGACGGTGATCTTGGCCATTTCGGACGGTTGCAGGCGAATGAACCCAAGGTCGATCCAGCGCTGCGCGCCCATCCCGACCGAGCCCATGATCTCGACCAACAGCAAAAGCAGGAGCGACGTGCCATAGGCCACGCCCGAGATATTGCGCCAGAACCAGATCGGCGTGAATGCCACAAAGAGCATCCCCGCGAAACCGATCACGAAGCGCTGAAGCTGCGGCGTGACCCAGGGGCGCATGGACCCGCCCGCAACCGAATAGAGCATCAGAAAACCGACGCCGGAGACGGCGAAGATAAGCAGGATGAGCGCCCAGTTGAGATGCAGCACTTTGCTCAGGCCCGAGGGCGTGGATTTTTGCGAGTATTCGAGAAAGCTCATGCCCGGATCCGTCCGGTTTCCTCGGGTGTCTCAAACGACCGCAGCTCCAGCTGGTCCTGCATTTCCTCGATCCCGCGGCGTTGGCCCACGGGATAGGCCGAAAGCGGCGGCATCTCGCCAAAATGCGCGCGCAGCAGGATGTCGCGCGCTATGGGGGCGGCCACGCTCGAGCCGCCACCGCCATGTTCCACCACGACGCTGACAGCGAAACGCGGGTTGTCAAAGGGCGCATAAGCCACGAACAGCGCGTGGTCGCGGCGGTTCCAGGGCAGCTCATCATCGTCGAGGACACCCGTTGCGCGTTCGGCCATCGTGATATTGCGGACCTGGCTGGTGCCGGATTTTCCCGCGATCTCAAAGCCCTCGGCCAGGGAACGCATCCGGTAGGCGGTGCCGCGCGGATGATTGTTGACGGACCACATACCCCGGCGGACAATCTCGAGATTGGTGGGATCGAGGCCCAGATCGCCGCCGTCATCCATCCGGGTGGCAATACCGTTGACGGTGCGAACAAGGCTCGGCCGTATCATTCGGCCCGTGGCCAGGCGGCTGGTCATGATGGCAAGCTGCAGCGGAGAGGCCAGCACAAACCCCTGCCCGATCGTCGAGTTGAGCGTGTCACCAACCACCCATTCGGCACCGCGATTGGCGCGTTTCCAGTCGCGGGTGGGGATCAGACCCTCGGAAACGCCCGACAGGGGCAGTTCATGATGTTGGCCAAGGCCAAAGCGGCGCGACATGGCGGCAATGGCATCGATCCCGACGCGTTGCGACAGCTCGTAATAGTAGACATCGCAGGATTGGGAGAGACCGTTATTCATGTCCATCAGGCCGTGCCCGCTGCGTTTCCAGCAATGGAAACGGCGGGTGCCAAGCTCGATATAGCCGATGCAATTGATCAGTTCTTCGGTGTCGATCAGGCCCATTTCAAGCCCGGCCAGCGCCGTCATCATCTTGAAGGTCGATCCGGGCGGGTAGGTGCCCTGCACCGTCTTGGAGGCCAACGGGCGGTAGGGATCTTCGGTCAGGGTGGCATAATCGGCCGAGGAAATGCCGCGCACAAAGAGGTTGGGGTCAAAGGCGGGTGCCGAGGCCATGGCCACGATTTCACCGGATTCGACGTCCATCACGACGGCCGAGGCGCTTTGACCGGCCAATCGCGCCTTGGCAAAATTCTGCAGGCCTGCGTCGATGGTCAGTTGAACATCATCGCCGGGGGTTGCGGGCACACGGTCCAGTTCGCGCATGATGCGGCCGGCGGCGTTGACCTCGACCCGGCGGGTGCCGGTCTGGCCGCGCAGATCCTGTTCCAGCCGGGCCTCTGCCCCATAGCGGCCAACCTGAAAGTCCGGGATCTGCAGGACCGGATCGGTGTCGCCGGTGGATTCGAGATAGAAATCCGAAACCGGGCCGACATAGCCGGTGATGTGGGCCAGGTCGGAACCAAGCGGGTAAATCCGGCTGAACCCCACCTCGGGTGTGATACCGGGCAGCGACGGCGCGTTGACCGCGACAGAGGAGAATTCCTCCCAACTGAGCCGGTCGGCAATGGTAACGGGCACGAATGGGGCACGGTCAAGGATTTCTTCCAGGGCGCGCCCCATCGCCGCCATATCCAGATTGACGATCCGCGACAGACGTTCCAGCACGGCTTCGACGTCATCGGCGTTTTCGCGCACCATGACGACGCGGTAATTCTGTTCATTGCCCGCAACCAGCCGCCCGACACGATCATAGATCAGACCGCGCGAGGGTGCCAAAAGCTGAATGTTGATCCGGTTCTCTTCGGCAAGCAGACGATAGTCACTCGCGCGTTGCACCTGCAAATACTGCATCCGCGCCGTCAGCACGGCCCCCGTGGCCAGCATGGTGCCACCCATGATCACGGCACGACGCCCCACTTTGCGGGCGCTGTCCTCGGTTTCCTTTTTATTGCGTTTCATTGCGTCACCCGGCCTCGCGATCGACAAATGGCAACATATCCATTCCAAGCAGGAATTTCGAGACAAAGACCACGATTGGATAGATCACAATCGTCGCAAGCCCCTCCATCAGGACCAATCCCAGACTCGGTTGATCGGTCAGCAGCACCCAAAGGATCACCCGCTCGGCAAGGATCATAGCCAGGATCGCCCCCGAAACGACGGCCATTTCCAACAGGAAAGGGGCCTCGGCCAAAGTTGCCCGCCGGTTTTGCAGGGACGTGACAGCCATCAGCGTCAGCAGCGTCCAGAGGCCCACCGGGCGTTGCAGCAGGAAATCGCCGAGAAGAAACAGAAACAGGATCGCGGTGACCGGCGCGGCGGCAGGTTGGCGCAACACCCAGGCAAACGTCACGCTGAGGATGATATCGGGCCCCGGCAGGCCCGGCGTGCGCGCGTCCAGCGGCAGGATGCGAAAAAAGATGACGGCGAGACCGATCCCAAGGTAGATGCCGCGATAGGCCCAGATCCGGCGCGGGGTTGTTCTTCTAGCCATCGCCGGCCTCGGCATGCGGGTCGGGATCGGTGGGGTCCGGGGGAAGGAATTCGGCGGCTTCAACTGGCGTCGGATCATCAGAGCCGGGCGCAGGCGTCAGCGGCCAGGGCGGGCCGATCATTCCGCCGGGATCGGACAGCGCGGTGCCCGGATGGCTGCGCATCACACGCAGGAAATTGAGGCGCGAGAAATCGGCCGAGGGGCGCAACCTAAGCTGCCCGTCCCGATTGATCACAACCTGACCGACCAAAAGACCGGCCGGAAAGACGCCGCCATCGCCCGAGGTGATCACCCTGTCGCCGGCGGCGATATCCTCGGCGGCGTCCAGAAACTCGATCAATGGTGCGGCGGAATTGTCGCCCATCAAAATGGCGCGCTGGCCCGATGGCAGGACGGTCACCGGAATACGGCTGTTCGAATCGGTCAGCAGGATCACGCGCGAGGTGTTTTCGGCGACGCCCGAGATGCGCCCCACAACGCCCAGGCCGTCCATTGTTGCCCACCCGTCAAGAATGCCGTCTCGCGAACCGACATTCAGCAGCACCGACCGCCGGAAGGGCGATCCGCTATCGGCCAGCACCAGGCCGGTGACAAAGGTCAGTTCGGGATCAAGCTGAACCCGGTTCAGGTCCAGCAGGCGGGCATTTTCCTGTTCCAGCTGCAAGGCCGCTTCACGCCAGGTGCGCATCTGCTGCAATTCGCGCCTGAGCTCGGCGTTTTGTTCGTAAAGCCGGGTGTAGCTCTCGAAATCATCGATCATCCGGCCCAGTGCCGTGACCGGGGCCATCACCCATTCCAGGTTGGGCACGATCCGATCTGTGATCGCACTGCGCAGCCGTTCAACGCGGGGGTTGTCTATGCGCCAGATCAGAACGAGCACCGCAAGACACAGCATGAGAACCGTCATCAGCAGACGCCGGACGGGGCGGGCATGGCTGGTATCGGCGCTCTCTCGGGCCATGAGGTCCTATGCGTCGGGGTCGCGGTTCAGGCGACGGTCAACTGTCGTAGTCGATTGCGTGGCGTAACAGGTCTTCGTATTCCAGCGCCTTGCCGGTGCCCAATGCAACACAATTCAGGCTTTCGTCGGCAACCGAAATGGCCAGCCCGGTCTGTTCGCGCAGCGCCAGATCAAGCTCACCCAGCAATGCCCCACCGCCGGTCAGCATGACACCGCGATCGACGATATCGGCCGCCAGGTCGGGCGGCGTAGCCTCCAATGCGCTCATCACCGCCTCGCAGATCTGCTGCACCGGTTCGGCCAGCGCTTCGGCCACCTGGGACTGGCTGATCTCGGTTTCCTTGGGCACACCGTTCAACAGGTCGCGCCCGCGGATCTGCATGCTGGCACCCCGTCCATCATCGGGCATGCGCGCCGTGCCGATCGAGGTTTTGATACGTTCGGCGGTCGATTCGCCGATCAACAGATTTTGCTGGCGGCGCAGATAGGCGATGATCGCTTCATCCATGCGGTCGCCGCCAACGCGAACGGACCGGGCATAGACGATATCGGCCAGGCTGAGGACAGCCACCTCGGTGGTGCCGCCGCCGATATCGACAACCATCGATCCGGTCGGATCGGTGATCGGCATGCCGGCACCGATGGCCGCCGCGATCGGTTCCGCAATTAGCCCAGCCTTGCGCGCCCCCGCGCTGAGAACCGATTGCCTGATGGCGCGTTTTTCAACGGGTGTCGCGCCATGCGGTACGCAGACGATGATTTTCGGCTTGGTAAAGGTCGAGCGTTTGTGGACCTTGCGGATGAAATGCTTGATCATTTCCTCGGCCACGTCGAAATCGGCGATCACACCGTCGCGCATGGGCCGGATCGCCTGGATCGAGCCGGGCGTGCGGCCCAGCATCAGTTTGGCATCCTCGCCAAAGGCCAGCGCCTTTTTGACACCATCTTTTATCTGATAGGCCACGACGGAGGGCTCGTTCAGCACAACGCCCTTACCCTTTACATAGATAAGCGTGTTCGCTGTGCCGAGGTCGATTGCCATATCGGCGGAAAAAAGGCTGCCTAATCCAAAGACCATAATGCGCGCTGTCCTGCTGTGAGTCCAAGAGGGTGCGCAAGAGACTCAGGGCACCGGGATCGGGCTGCATATAGTCACCCCGGCCCGATTACGTAAAGGGCGATAAACGGAAAGGTCAGCGTGTTCTTGCCGGGATCGCGGGGAAATAAGGGATGCGACGGCGATGGTGCCGAAATCAGAAGCCGCCGCGATGTTCACTTTGGGATTGCGCCAGCGCCGTGAGGGCCGCGCAAGGCGGACAGCCAACGCAAGGCTGACTGCCCGCCTTGCGTGTTCAGTTGCCGGCATCCTTATAGGAAATTTCCTTCAAATCCGCGCCGCCCACTTTTCCGCGCCGCAGGATCAGCCGGTTCAGCGCATTCACATAGGCCCGAACGCTGGCCACCACGGTGTCGGTATCGGCAGATTGGCCGGTGGCGATGCGACCGTCCTCTTCGATCCGCACGCTGACGGTGGCCTGCGCATCCATGCCTTCGGTCACGGCGCTGACCTGATAGAGCTGCAATTGCGCGTCATTCGGAAAAATCGCCTTGACCGCGTTGAAGGCCGCATCCACCGGCCCGTCGCCCTGTGCCGTCGCCTGTTGGTCCGTATCACCAACCCGAAGCGTGATATCGGCCGATTGCGGGGCTTCGGTGCCGCAGATGACGCGCAGGAATTTGACCTCCAGATGATCCGAGGCATCCGAAGCGCCCGCATCGGTCACCAGCGCAATCAGGTCGTCGTCAAAGACCTCCTTCTTGCGGTCGGCCAGGGCCTTGTAGCGCACGAACACGTCATTCAGCTGATTGTCAGCCAGATCAAAGCCCAGATCCTTGAGCTTTGAGCGCAGGGCGGCGCGGCCCGAATGCTTGCCCATCACGATATTGGTTTCACTGAGGCCAACATCCTCGGGTCGCATGATCTCAAACGTTTCGGCGTTTTTCAGCATGCCATCCTGGTGAATGCCGCTTTCATGGGCGAAGGCGTTTTTGCCGACGATGGCCTTGTTGAACTGCACCGCAAAGCCGCTGACAGCGGCCACCCGGCGGCTGATATTCATCAGCTTGGTGGTGTCGATGGCCGTGGTCCAGGGCATGATGTCATGGCGCACCTTGAGCGCCATCACCACCTCTTCCAAGGCCGTATTCCCCGCGCGTTCGCCCAACCCGTTGATGGTGCATTCAATCTGGCGGGCACCTCCGGCGACGGCGGCCAGGCTGTTGGCCGTCGCCATGCCCAGATCGTTGTGGCAATGGGTGGCAAAAACGATCTCATCGGCCCCCGGCACGGTTTCGATCAGGCGGCGGATCAGGTCGGCGGATTCGACCGGGGCGGTGTAGCCCACGGTATCGGGGATGTTGATCGTCGTGGCCCCGGCCCTGATGGCGATTTCGACCGTGCGGCACAGGTAGTCCCATTCTGTCCGGGTCGCATCCATCGGCGACCATTGCACGTTGTCACAGAGATTGCGGGCATGGGTCACTGTGTCATGGATGCGGTCGGCCATTTCATCCATGGTCAGATTCGGAATGGCGCGATGCAGCGGCGAGGTGCCGATGAAGGTGTGAATGCGCGGGCGGCGGGCGTGTTTCACCGCCTCCCAACAGCGGTCGATATCCTTGAAATTGGCCCGCGCCAAGCCGCAGATCACGGCGTTCCGCGCTTGTTTGGCGATCTCGGACACGGCTGCGAAATCGCCCTCGGAGGCGATCGGGAACCCGGCCTCGATGATGTCGACGCCCATCTCGTCGAGCAGCCCGGCGATCTCCAGCTTTTCGGCATGGCTCATGGTTGCGCCGGGGCTTTGTTCGCCATCGCGCAGCGTCGTGTCGAAAATAACGACTCGGTTCTTGTCGGTTGTCATCGGTTCGGTGTCCTTGGTCTTAGCCTGGATATATGCGTGGATTTGCGGCGCTGGTTCCCCTCTGAGCGGTCGCGCCGAAAGGCACGCTCAGAGGAGGCTAAGGAGAAGAAGCGCGCGCGCCTCCAGGCCATCCGAACGGATGGCGGGGGCGGCGATATGATGGCGCATCGTCATGGGGTGCCAGTATTACCGCGTCGGGCCGGGAGGGAAAGAGCTTATTTCTGGTCTCAGGCCCGATCTTTTTCGGGTCGCTGCGTGGGCGATCAAGCTCAGGCCCCCTGGCGGGAGCCTTCGCCCGACCGCTTGGGAGATCCTCTCCCAAACCCTCTGGGATATTTTCAGCACAAAGAAGTTGGGTGCCAGGCCGTGACGCGCAATTGTCCTGGGTTCCGTGACCGGCGTAGCCGCCGAAAAGCACCGTGTGTTGTGCCCTATTGGGTTGCCTCTGGCGCGGCAGTCTCACCTTCTTCCGGAGCCTCGGGCGCAGACGCGCCTTCCGCAGTGACCAGACGCCCGTCTTCCCATTCGCCCTGCACCACGCGCGCCGTGTCGTCATCGGTGGCGGCATAGGTCATCGTGCCCGCGCCCTGCCGGGTGCCGTTCACAAACAGCCCCTGATAGACATCGCCATTGGCATAGGTCGCGCGCCCGGTGCCGTTGATCTCGCCGCCCTGCCATTGGCCGGTGTAGGTGAAACCGTCGGGCATGGTCAGCGCGCCTTCGCCGTCGCGTTGCCCGGCGGTGAACCCGCCCTCGTAGACTGTTCCATCCTCGTAAGTCGCGATGCCCTGCCCTTGGCGCAGACCCTCGGCCCAGGCCCCTTCATAGCGGTAAAGATATTGCGCCACATCATAGGGTGTGCCTGCTGCCAATGCGGTGGCGGCGGCCTCGAGGTCGTAATCGGGGTTTGCATTTGTCATGACCCCCTGCCCATGCTGGCGCGCATTCAGGAACTGCCCTTCGTAGACCAACCCGTTTGTGAAGGTGGCGATGCCAAAGCCCTGAATCACACCTTCGACCCAATCGCCCTCATAGGTGGAGCCATCTTCGTAGGTGATGGTGCCGCGCCCATGCGCGAGGTCGTTGCGGAATGTGCCCTCGTAGACCGACCCATCGGGGTAGGTCACGCGGCCTTCGCCCTCGATCCGGCCATCGATCCACTGGCCCACATAGAGATACCCATCGACGCCGCGAAATTCACCCTGCCCATGGCGGCGGTCATTGGCAAACGCGCCCTCGTAGCGGTCGCCATTGGCGTAGCGTACGACGCCCGTGCCCTGGCGCTGACCGTTGACCAGTTGGCCTTCGTAGACATCGCCATTGGGCTGCGTCAGCGTGCCGGTGCCGTTGATCTGGCCCTCGCTCCATGCGCCTTCATAGATGACGCCATCGGGCATCTCGAGCCGCCCCTGACCGGAGCGCTGGCCACCTTCGAAATTGCCATCATAAATCGCGCCGTCGGGATAGGAGATGCGCCCCTGACCCTGTTTCAGCCCGTTCACCCAGGCCCCTTCATAGCGGTAGCCATTGGGGCTGGTCATGGTGCCCTGGCCATGGTGCAGCGCGTTGCGGAACCCGCCCTCATAGCGCACCCCATTGGCGTAAAGCGCGAGGCCGGTGCCGTTGATCCGCCCCTCGGCCCATTCACCCTCATAGGTCGATCCATCGGCAAAGGTGATCAGGCCGAAGCCTTCCGGCCTCCCGGCCACGAAACTGCCTTCATAGACCGAGCCATCGGGAAAGACCGCGCGGCCCTGGCCACGGATCTCTCCATCTACCCATTCGCCGGTATATTCATAGCCGTTGGGCAGCCGATAGGTTCCGGTGCCATGTTGCACGCCATTGCGAAAGGTGCCTTCGTAAATCCCGCCGCCCTCATATTGATAAATTTCGACCTCACCGCTCTGCTGTGCGCCTGCGGAACTCGCCAGCATCACGGCAATAGAAGAGATTGAAAAAAACCGCCGAAGGGCGCCTGCACCTGTTTGGCTCACCTGATATCTCCTTCGGGGAGGTTGTTGTCTGGCCCGAGGCTAACCTAGTGGAGGGTGGTTACGCTCGCAATCTCTTTTGCCGATCGCGGCTTGGCGGCAGGCGATGATCTGCTAAAAGCTGGTCCGACCCGACCTGAGGAAGCCCGTATGTCCGATACATTCCGCCTCACTCTTGCGCAGCTCAACGCCACCGTTGGCGCGCTTGAGGACAACGCCGCCAAGGCCCGGGATGCCTGGGCTGTGGCCAAGGCCGCAGGGGCCGATATGGTCGCCTTTCCAGAGATGTTCATCACCGGCTACCAGTTGCAGGATCTGGTCCGCAAATCGGCCTTTGCGATGGATGTGCATAGGGTGTTGCAGGACCTGGCCGCCGATTGCGCGGACGGCCCCGCCATCGGCATCGGAGGCCCGTGGCCCGGCCCCGACAAACCCTTCAACGCCTATTTCATCCTGCAAGGCGGCAAGATCACGGCGCAGGTTCTCAAGCAACATCTGCCGAATTACAACGTGTTTGACGAAAAACGCTACTACCACGCCGGCACCCCGCAGGGCCCCGTTTCGGTCGGTCCGCTGCGAATCGGCGTGCCGATCTGCGAAGATGGGTGGTTCGAGGATATCAGCGAGACTCTGGCCGAAAGCGGTGCCGAGATCCTGCTGATGCCCAATGGTTCTCCCTATCATCGCGGCAAGATGAATATCCGCCAGGCAGTAACGGTGGCGCGGGTAATCGAAACCGACCTGCCGCTGGTTTATCTGAACCTCACGGGCGGGCAGGACGATCAGCTTTTTGACGGGGCGAGCTTCGTGCTCAACCCCGGTGGTGCCCTGACCCATCAGATGCCGGCCTTTGACGAGGCTCTGACGCATGTGGATTTCAACCGCACCGAGGATGGCTGGCGCGCGGTTGAGGGCGAAAAGACTGTGCTGCCGGACACTTGGGAATCGGATTATCGCGCGATGGTCGAATCGGTGCGGGATTATCTGGGAAAAACCGGTTTCTCGCGGGCGTTGCTGGGTCTCTCTGGCGGTATTGATTCGGCGATCGTGGCCACCATTGCCGCCGATGCGCTGGGCCCCGAGAACGTGCATTGTGTGATGATGCCTTCGGAATATACGTCACAGGACTCGCTCGATGACGCGGCGGAGGTGGCCCAAAACCTTGGCTGCCGTCTTGATACCGTGCCGATTTCCGGCCCCCGCGCCGCAATGACGGATGCGTTGGCACCGCTTTTCGCAGGCACCGAACCGGGTCTGACCGAGGAAAACATTCAATCCCGCCTGCGCGGCGTGATCCTGATGGCGATTTCCAATAAATTCGGCGCGATGCTGCTGACCACCGGCAACAAATCCGAAGTCGCGGTGGGCTATGCCACCATTTATGGCGACATGGCGGGCGGTTATAATCCGATCAAGGACATGTATAAAACCCGCGTGTTCCAGACCTGCCGCTGGCGCAATGCCACGCATCGGCCGTGGATGAAGGCCCCGGCAGGCGAGGTCATTCCGCCGCGAGTTATCGACAAGCCACCGACGGCGGAATTGCGTGCAGATCAGAAAGACAGCGACAGCCTGCCGCCCTATGAGGTGCTGGATGCAATCCTGGAGATGCTGATCGACAAAGAGGCGTCCGTCGCCGATATCACCGCTATGGGCTATGACTGGGCGACGGTGAAAAAGGTCGAGAACCTGCTCTACATCTCGGAATATAAGCGCTTCCAATCTGCCCCCGGCGCGCGACTTTCCGAAAAAGCCTTCTGGCTGGATCGCCGCTATCCGATTGCAAATAAGTGGCGGGACTGAATTCCTAAATCGGGGCACCTGCAAAACGTAGGGAAAGCCAGGATCCCGGATGCGTTTTCCGCGTGCCCAGGGCTCTCCCCTCGCGCCGCCATAAGACCGCTCAATGCTTGCATGGCGGCGGATCGCCCTGCCGCGGCATCGCGCCTTGGCCGGTTGCACCCCGCTCGCCCGTCCTGCGGGTGCATGTCAAAACAGGCCAGATCGCGTCGGAAACCGGCAGTTTCGCGGTGTTCGCTTTGCCCATGATGGCCGCGAAGCGCGGGTCAGCGGCGACGCGCGCGAAGGAGAATTTTCATGAAGACCCATGCACAGGCGGTGGTCATCGGGGGCGGCGTCATCGGCTGCTCGATCCTTTATCATCTGGCCAAGCTCGGCTGGAGCGATGTGGTTCTGCTGGAGCGGTCCGAGCTGACCTCGGGCTCTACCTGGCACGCGGCGGCCAATATTCACGGGCTGCATGACAGCACCAATATCAGCCGCCTGCAGCATTACACCATGACCCTCTACAAGGAGCTTGAGGCCGAGACCGGCCAGAGCTGTGGCGTGTTTCAGCCGGGGTCTCTGTATCTGGCCCAGACCGAGGCGCGCGAGCATCAGCTGCGCCTGCAGGAAGCCAAGGCGCGCCGCTATGGCATGAATTTCCACGAGGTCAGCCGCGATGAGGCCGAGCGGCTGCATCCGCTGGTCGATTATGACGGCATCCGCTGCATCATGTTTGAACCCGATGGCGGCAATGTCGATCCCTCGGGCGTGACCAATGCCTATGCGGTGGGCGCGCGGCAGCGGGGCGCGGAAATTCACCGCTTCACGCCGGTCACCGCCACCGAGGCGCAACCCGATGGCACCTGGATCGTGCGCACCGACAAGGGCGATATCAGGACGCCCTGGGTGGTGAACGCGGCCGGGCTCTGGGGGCGCGAGGTGGCGGCGATGGCGGGGCTGAACCTGCCGCTTTTGCCCACCGAGCACCAGTATTTCGTGACCGAAACCATTGCCGAGATTGCGGCGATGGATCGCCGCCTGCCATCGGTCGCGGATCGTGACGGTGAATATTACCTGCGTCAGGAGGGTCAGGGCCTGCTGGTCGGGGCCTATGAGAAAGACATGCGGTTCTGGGCCGAGGATGGCACGCCGCAGGGCTTTGGCCATGAGCTCTTTGCCGACGATCTGGAACGCATCGAGGAAAACATGATGCGCGCCATCGATCGGGTGCCTGTGGTGGGCGAGGCCGGGATCAAGCGCGTCATCAACGGGCCGATGATCTGGTCGCCGGACAGCAACGTGCTGTTTGGCCCGGCCCCGGAACTGACCGGATATTTCTGCTGCAACGGCATCATTCCGGGGTTCAGCCAGAACGGCGGCATGGGCAAGCTGGCCGCGGAGTGGATGGTCGAGGGCGAGCCGAGCCTGGATATGTTCGCCTGGGATATGGCGCGGTTCGGGCATTGGGCGGGCAAAGATTTCACCAAGGCGCGCGTGGGTGACCAATACGCGCATCGCTTCAAGATCCATTTCCCGAATGAGGAACGCATGGCGGGCCGCCCGGTGCGCACCCGCCCCGCCTATGAGATTCAGAAATCCATGGGCGCGCAGTTTGGCCTGAATTATGGCTGGGAACATCCGCTGTGGTTCGCCGCCGTGGGTGAGCCCGATCACGAAACCTATGGCTTTGACCGGCAGAACTGGTGGGCCCCGGTGGGCCGCGAGGCGCGGATGCTGCGCGACGCGGCCGGGATCATCGACATCTCGAATTTCGCCAAATACGAGGTCAGGGGGCCTGGGGCAGAAGATTGGCTGAACGCGCTTTTTGCCAACCGGATGCCGCGTGTGGTGGGCCGGTCCTGCCTGACGCCGCTGATTGGCAAACGCGGCGGCGTGGCCGGTGATTTCACGGTCACCAAGCTGGCCGAGGATGATTTTCTGGTTGTCGGCTCGGGCATGGCCGAACGGTTTCACCAGCGGTTTTTCAAGGCGATCCCCTTGCCCGAGGGCACGACATTCACCAGCCGGACCGAGGCTATGTGCGGCTTCAACGTGGCCGGTCCGCTGTCGCGCACGCTGTTGCAGCGTCTGACCAATGCGTCGCTGGCGAATGCCGATTTCCCCTTTATGCGGTCGGCCCGGATCACGGTGGCGGGGATCGACGTGATTGCCATCAGGGTCAGCTTTACCGGCGATCTGGGCTGGGAGCTGCACTGTGCCGAGGCCGATCAGGTCGCGCTCTATGCGGCACTGTTGGAGGCGGGCAAGGATCTGGGCGCGGGCCCGGTGGGTGGCCGGGCGCTGATGTCGCTGCGGGTTGAAAAAGGATACGGATCCTGGGGCCGGGAATATTCGCCGGAATACTGGCCGCAGGAAAGCGGTCTGGCGCGGCTCGTGAAGATGGACAAGGAGTTCCTGAACAAATCCGCCTATGCGGTGCTGGCCGACAAGCCTCCGCGCGAATTGCTGGTTTTGATGGAGGTGGACGCAGATACCGCCGATGCCAGCGGCGGTGAGCCGGTCTTCCTGCCCGATGGCACGCCGGTGGGGCAGGTCAGCTCGGGCGCTTATGGCTATCACGTCGGCAAATCGCTGGCGCTTGGCTATGTGAAGGCCGATCACGCGGCACCGGGGACGGAAGTGCATGTGGCGGTTCTGGGCCGCCCGCATACGGCCCGCATACTGGACGGTGCCCCCTTTGATGCCGATGGCAGTCGGTTGCGCGGCTGAGACGACCAGTTTGGGCGCGGCGGCAGGCACCAGTATTCTGCCGTCGCGATTTGGCCGGTTGCCTGCTAGGCTCGCACGCATTGATTGAACAGACAGCCGCCGCGCGTCCTTTGCGCGGCCAGGTGAGGTTCAGATGCGCAAATTTACACGACGTGGCCTGCTGGTTGGGGCAGGCGGTGCCGCCGGATGGGTGGGCGCGCGCAAATTAAGCAGCCGCCTGCCGATCTCGCAAGGCGCGGGTTACACCGGCGTAGACCCGGCAGAAGGGTTTCTGAACGATGCCAGCGGGCTGTCGCAAACGCCGATATTCCGCCATATCACCATGGGGCAGGATCCGGGCGACCGGTTGATTGCCGCCATTCGCGGTGAAATCACCGAGGCCTCTGCGGCGGGCCGACCGGTCAATATCGGGGCCGCGCGGCATTCGATGGGGGCGCAGGCGATCCCGCGGGATGGCCACGCGATCACCTTTGAAAATGGCTTTGTCGAGACCAACACCGCCGGCCGGTCGTATCTTTGTCACGCCGGGGCGCGCTGGTCGCAAGTGATTGCGGCGCTCGATCCAATCGGGTTTTCGCCCGCTGTCATGCAGTCGAACAATGATTTCGGCGTCGCGGCCACGTTTTGCGTCAACGCCCATGGCTGGCCAGTGCCGTTCGGCCCGATGGGGGCCACGGTGCAGAGTTTCCGCATGGTGCTGCCCACCGGCGATCTGGTGACCTGCTCGCGCCGCGAAAACACGGAGATTTTCAACCTGACGATGGGCGGCTACGGGTTGACCGGCGCGATCATCGACATGGTGGTCGACATGGAGCCGAACCAGCGCTTGCAGCCCAGGTTCCAGACGCTGGCGGCGGCGGAATTTTCACCCGGTTTCATGGCGGCGGTGGCCGATCCGGCGGTGACCATGGCCTATGGCCGCCTCAACGTGGATCGCGCCCGGTTCTTCGAGGACGCTTTGTTGATCACATATCGCGCGACGCCCGATCAATCGGATATTCCGGCAGCCCGGGGTTCCGGCCTGATGTCGCGGATGGCAAGCTATGTCTACCGCTGGCAACTGGGCAACGAGCCGATGAAGCGGCTGCGTTGGTGGTCCGAGACAACGCTGGCCCCGGCACTTGGCGATGGGTCCGCAACCCGCAACAGCCTGATCAACGAACCGGTGGTGACGCTGAATGACCGTGACCCGACCCGCACCGATATTCTGCACGAATATTTCGTGGCCCCCGACCGGTTCGACGACTTTCTGATCGCCTGCCGCGAAGTGATCCCGGCCAGCTATCAGGAGTTTCTGAACGTCACGCTGCGCTATATCGCGCAGGATGATGAAAGCGTGCTCTCCTACGCCCCGACCCCCCGCATCGCCGCCGTGATGTCGTTTTCTCAGGAAATGACCAGCCGGGGCGAGGCCGATATGGCCAATATGACCCGCGCCCTGATCGACCGCATCACCGAGATCGGCGGCAGCTATTATCTGCCCTATCGCCCGCACGCGACGGTGGCCCAACTGACCGGCAGCTATCCGCGCGCCGCCGAATTTGCCGCCGCCAAGCGCGCGCTCGACCCAACCCTCACCTTCCGCAACAATCTGTGGGACAGTTATCTGGAGGCGCTATGACCACGCTGCGCATCATTGCATTTGGCTATTTCGGGGCGCTGATGATCGCCGCGTCGTTGAACTACATCCCCGGTCTGACCGACGATCAGGGTCGTGCCTTTGGCATCTTTGCGCTCGATATTTTCGACGACGCGTTGCATGTCGCCTCGGCGCTTTGGGCGCTGGCGGCGGCCATGATCTCGCATCGGGCGGCACGGATGTTCCTGCTGCTCTTTGGCGCGGCCTATCTGGGCGATGGCGTGTTCGGGTTCTTCACCGGCTATGGCTATCTGGATCTGGGCATTTTCAAGTATCCGTCCGAGGGCATCTCCTTCACGCTGTTCCGGGTGTTGGCCAATCTGCCGCATATCGCGCTTGGCGGTTTTGCGCTTTGGGCGGGGCTGCGGCTGGATCGCGCGTAATGCGGTTCCTGTGGCGATGGATCAAGCGGCTGTTGCTGGTCGCCCTGCTGTTGGTTTTCGCGCTGCTGGCCCCGGTTGGCTATGTCGAGCTTGCCTGCCGGGGCACTTTGGTCGAAAGCGATTATGCCGCGATCCTGCCGCCGGAAAACCGCCGTCTGGAATCGCGCACGCTGTTGACCTACCCGGAATGGCATATCGTGCACGCCTATGATGACTACGCCGAGGTGACCCGTGTGGGCGACCCGCATGAGTTCGGGTTTTTCCGCGCCATCGCGGGCTACTGGTCATCGCTCTGCACGCTGTCGCGGGTATCGGCAAACCATGGCGGGGCCGATTTCGAAACCCGGCAGATGGTCTATGTGATCGGGGTCAGCTTCACCGCCGAAATGGGGCTGAAGGCCGCCTATGAGGAAACCATCGGGCGGCTGTTCGTCTGGCTGCGCGGGCCCGTGCGCGCACCGCTCGATGATCTGGCCGCAAACCAGGCGCGGGGTTATGCCGATTTCCTGCAACAGGTGCCCTGGTATCGCTGGGATTTCGCAGCCGATGCGGCGGCGTTGCGGGCGGCGTCGACCGGCACCCTGCGCGACCGCGAGCGCGCCTTTGCCCTGGGCGTTGAGAACCGCGTGAAAGCGGCCTATGCCGGGGTGATCGCGGATGCCGTAGCGAGTATCGGGTTTGACGCGCTTAGCCTGCGGATGATCGTGACGGATATCGACCGCGCGGCGCTGGAGGCTCTGCCGGGCGTGAGCGTGATTGGCGAGCGCCCGGAGGGGTGGGAGGTCGAGGTTCCGCGCTACCGCGTGTTGACCGGCCTTCTGGCGCAAATGGCCGCGGCGGGCGCGGGTTTCGTCGAGATCGCTGGCAATGACGATATCATGCTGACGGCGCTGTCGGATGCGCCGACCCACCCCGACGCGATCTACAGCTTTGCCCGGCAGGGATATGGCGATTACCGCCACCTTTTGATGGTTCGCGTCCGTGATCTGGACGAAACCCTGCGCGGGCTGTCGGAAAACGGTCTGCGGCTGGAACATATCCACGATTACTAAGGCGGTTTTGCATTCGCGGGAAAACCGGCTATCACCCAAGCCCAGTTGCCCAATTCGAGCGCCCCTGCAATGAAACTGACCCGGCCCCTGTTGCTGATCCTGCTTATACTGGGCATTGCCGCCGGGGCCTATTGGGTGTCGGCGCGCTATTTCCGGGCCGGTGAGGTCACCCGCGCCGAAGGCCGCCTGTCGCTTTACCGCAGCACCGTGGTGGCCGAGCTGAACCGGTTCTCGCATCTTACCTTTGTGCTGTCGCAAGACCCGTTCGTGATCGCGACCGCGGGCGGCGGACCGACCGGGCCGCTGGATGCCCGGCTGGCCGATTTCGCTGAGCAGGCGGGGCTGGATGCGATCTATCTGATGGATACTGACGGGCTGACGATTTCGGCCTCGAATGCCGGGCAGCCGGGGTCGTTTGTCGGGCAGAATTATTCCTTCCGTCCTTATTTTCGCGATGCCATGGCGGGGCGGCAGGGGCGGTTTTATGGCATCGGAGCGACAACCGGCCTGCCGGGGTATTTCATAACCGATCCGGTGCTGTCGGAGACCGGCGAAGTGCTGGGGGTCATCGCCATCAAGCTGGACCTCTCGGCGTTGGAACAATCCTGGCGCGACGGTGGCGAACAGGTGTTGCTGGCCAATGCCGACGGGGTGGTGCTGTTGGCCTCGAACCCGGACTGGCAGTATCGCACGCTCGCCCCGCTGGACGCAGAACAGCGCGCCGCCATCGCATCGGCGCGGCAATTTAGCGGCCAGGCGCTGGAGCCGCTGGACTGGCGAACGGATGGTGCCGGTCGGTCCGAGATCGGCGGACAGGAGGTGATCCACCTGACCGGAGGCGACCTGCCGTATGGCTGGCAGTTGCAATATTTCGCCAGCGTCGACCCGATTGTCACCCGCAGTTGGCTGGCGACTGTCCTGGCGTTGGTGCTGGCGGGCGCGGTCGG
>CAXBGQ010000008.1:0-24890 GCA_963975135.1 uncultured Nioella sp.
GCGCTGCCGATCCTTGAGGCGACAGGTCTGGACTATGCCTCGAAAACGCCGGGCGCGATGCATGCCTGCGGCCATGATGGCCATACCGCGATGCTGCTTGGTGCGGCCAAATACCTGGCCGAGACGCGCCATTTCGACGGCACTGTCGCTGTGATCTTTCAGCCTGCCGAAGAAGGCGGCGGCGGCGGCAAGGAAATGTGCGATGACGGCATCATGGACCGGTTCGGCATTCAGGAGGTCTACGGCATGCATAACTGGCCGGGCCAGCCGGTTGGTAGTTTTGCGATCCGGCCGGGGTCGTTCTTTGCGGCTGCCGATCAGTTCGACATCCATGTGACGGGCAAGGGCGGCCATGCCGCCAAACCGCAGGAAACCGTGGATACGACGGTGGTGGCCAGCCAGATCGTGATCGCGCTGCAAACCATCGCCAGCCGCAACGCGGACCCCGTTCATCAGGTCGTGGTTTCGGTCACCAGTTTCGAGACCGGATCGACGGCGCATAACGTGATCCCCGAAACCGTGCACCTCAAAGGCACCGTGCGCACGCTCGATGGCGCGGTGCAGGATCTGGCCGAGGAGCGGCTGAAAACCATCGTCGATCTGACCGCACGGGCCTATGGGGCCACCGCCGAGATCGATTACCGGCGTGGCTATCCGGTGATGGTCAATTCCAACGAGCAGACCGAATTTGCCGCCGAGGTCGCCAGCGCCGTGTCGGGATCCTGCGACGATGCACCGCTGGTCATGGGCGGCGAAGATTTCGCCTACATGCTGGAGGAACGGCCCGGTGCCTATATCCTGGTCGGCAATGGGGACACGGCAATGGTCCACCACCCGCTTTACAATTTCAACGATGAGGCGATCCCGGCGGGTTGTTCCTATTGGGCCGAGATCGTCGAGCGGCGCATGCCGGTGCCATAGGGCGGTTTCGCCGCGCACGGCGACCGGGAGGGCGGCCCGCGTCAGGCCCCTTCGGGGCCCTCCTTGGTCCGCATTTCCATGACGGCGTTGCGGCGGTCCGCGTGCGCTGAAATCGTCGTGCTGGTCAAGGGGGCAGTGCAGTGAGTATTTGGACAAAGAAGAAGATGGTTGGGTACCCTACGTCTTCTTTGCGCCGAAAATATCCTGGGGGTCCGGGGGTGAAACCCCCGCGGATCGACGCGCGATAGCGCGGCGAAACCTTTGCCCGGGTCAGCCGCCGGTATGGCTCATATGGCGCGACATCCGGCCATCGACCGCCTGCCGGGAATAGTCGAAATCGTGGCCCTTGGGCTTGTGTGAGATCGCCGCCCGGATCGCCTCCTCCAGCAGATCGTCCTGGGGCGACGCCCGCAAGGGCGCGCGCAGGTCGGCCATGTCCTCCTGGCCCAGGCACATGAACAACTCCCCGGTGCAGGTCAGCCGCACCCGGTTGCAGCTTTCGCAGAAATTATGGGTCAGCGGCGTGATGAAGCCGATCTTCTGCCCGGTTTCCTCCAGCCGCACATAGCGCGCCGGTCCGCCGCTGCGTTCATCCAGATCGCTCAGCGTGAAGCGCTCCGCCAGCCGGGCGCGCAGATCCTTCAGATCCCAATACTGATCCAGCCGATTCTCGTTGCCCAGATCCCCCATCGGCATGACCTCGATAAAGGTCAGATCCATGTCGCGGGCGGCGCACCAGTCCTGCAAAGTGAAGAGCTCGTCTTCGTTGAACCCTTTCAGCGCCACTGCGTTGATCTTGACCCGCAGCCCCGCCTTTTGCGCCGCATCAATGCCGTTTAGAACCTGCGGCAGACGCCCCCACCGGGTGATATCGGCGAATTTTCCTTCATCCAGCGTATCGAGCGAGACATTGACCCGCCGTACGCCCGCGGCAAAAAGATCGTCGGAAAACCGCGCCAGTTGGCTGCCATTTGTCGTCAGCGTCAGCTCGTCCAGAGCGCCGCTGTCCAGATGCCGGGTCATGCTCCGAAAAAACGTCATGATACCCTTGCGCACCAGTGGTTCGCCGCCGGTGATGCGCAGCTTCTTCACGCCGAGGCGGATAAAGGTGGAGCACATGCGATCCAGCTCCTCCAGCGTCAGAAGCTCTTTCTTGGGCAGAAAGGTCATGTTTTCCGACATGCAATAGACACAGCGGAAATCACAACGGTCGGTGACCGAGACGCGCAAATAGGTGATCGCGCGGGCGAAAGGATCAATCAGGGGGGCGGGCGTTTCCATGGCCGGAACCTAGCGATACCCCGCGTTCACAGCAAGCATTGATGCCCGGTGCGATGTCGCCTAGATAAGGGCCATGACTCGAATTTTCCGCATCGCATTCATCCTTGGGCTGACGGCCCTGCTTGCCGGCTGTGCAATCGGCCGGCCTGAGCCCTTGACGCTGTTTACTACAACGGGCGAGCCACTTGTGGATGTTGAGGCCCCGCCTGGGGAACCGGTGCAGGATGCATCTGCCACGGATGATGCCGCAATTGCGGCCGGGACGGTCGCGGCGGCCGAGGATGGTGCCACCCCGCATGGGGCCCCTGATGTCTATGGCATAACCGTGGCGGCCCTTGGCGACGCGACGGAACCGGGATTGTGGATCGAAACGCCCTTTGCCCAGATCGAAATGCCGGGGCGGGTCATTTCGGAGAGCGGGCGCGTGGTTGAGTTGACCCTGCGCCCTTCGGGAGGGGCGCTTGGGTCGGGCAGCCGGATCAGCCTTGCGGCGATGCAGGCCCTTGGGTTGGGCTTGAGCGATCTGGCGACATTGACGGTCACGTCCGAGCAATAGGGCATGGACCGTCGCCTGTTTCCCGCGCCGCAAGACTGGCAGGCGATGCGGGACGGGTTTTCCTGGAATATTCCCGACACCATGAATATCGCGCGGCTGTGCTGTGACGATTGGGCCGACGCGGCCCCCGATCAGGTGGCGATCATCCATCTTGAGGCTGATGGCGGGCGGCAGTGTTGGACCTATGCGCAGCTGAAACGCGCCTCGGATGGGTTGGCGGTGGCGCTGGCGGCGCGTGGCGTGGGGTCGGGTGACCGGGTGGCGATCCTTTTGGCGCAACACCCTTACGTCCTGGTCAGCCATTTCGCGGCGATGAAGCTGGGCGCGGTGGCGCTGCCCTTGTTCACCCTTTTTGGCGAGGATGCTTTGCGGTACCGGCTGTCTGACAGCGGGGCGTCTGCCGTGGTAACCGATCCCGGCAATCTGGACCGGGTGATGGCGATGCAGCCGGATCTGCCAGCGCTTGATCTGGTGATCTCGACCGGCCCGGCGCGCGCGCCTGTCCTGATGCTGCCCGATCTTGTTGAGACACCTGCGCGCGGGTTTCGCCCGGTCGCAACGCGGGCCGAAGACCCGGCGATGATGATCTATACGTCTGGCACCACCGGTGACCCGAAAGGCGTGCTGCATGCGCATCGCTTTTTGATCGGGCACCTGCCGTGCATGGAGTTGAGCCAGGGTCTGTTTCCCAAGCCGGGCGATATCGGCTGGACCCCTGCGGACTGGGCCTGGATTGGCGGGCTGATGGATATGGCGATGCCCTGCCTTTATTACGGTGTGCCGCAGGTCAGCCACCGGTTTGCAAAATTTGACCCCGATGCGGCGCTTGGTCTGATGGCGCGCGAGGGGATCAGCAATGCCTTCATCCCGCCGACAGCCCTGCGCCTTATGCGTGCGGCGGCGCAACCCGAAGGCTTGCGATTGCGCGCGGTTAGTTCCGGTGGCGAGCCACTGGGCGCGGATTTGCTGGATTGGGGCCGGGACGTGTTGGGTGCCGCGATCAACGAGCTTTACGGCCAGACCGAAGCCAATCTGCTGGTTGCGTCCTCATCCGTCGGCATGGACCGAGTGCCGGGGGCGATGGGGTTGCCAGTTCCCGGGCACGAGGTGCGGCTTCTGGATGGATCCGGGCGAGAGGTCGGGGAGGGCGAAGTCGGCGAGGTTTCTTTGAAGATGCCCGATCCGGTGGCCTTCCTGCGCTATTGGAACAAGCCCGACGCGACGGCGCAAAAGGTGGTGGATGGATGGCTCAGGACCGGCGATCTGGCGGTGCGGCGCGGTGGCGGGCAGTTGGTGTTTCACGCCCGCGACGATGATGTGATCACTTCATCGGGGTATCGCATTGGCCCGGCCGAGATCGAAGCGGCGCTGTTGTGTCACCGGGATGTGGTGATGGCGGCGGTGGTGGGCGAACCCGATCCGGTGCGCACCGAGATCGTGGTGGCGCATGTCGTGCTGCGCGAGGGCACCGAATGGGCGGGGATGGAGCGCGCGTTGCAGGATCTGGTGCGCGACCGGGTGTCGGCGCATCTGGTGCCGCGCCGGGTGGTGCGGGCGGAGAGCCTGCCGGTGACCGCGACGGGCAAAGTGATGCGGCGGGCCTTGCGCGATGGATGAGGCGTGGTTTCGCCGCGCTTTTTGCGCGCCGACCGGGCGGGCGCGCCGCCTCAGGCCCCCTGTCGGGAGCCTTCGCCGGCCCGCATTGCCATGGAATGGTCGCGTCGGCGGTTGGCCATCTTTGGCGTGAGGTTTGCGGCAGCGCACGGGGGGCCAGCCCCCCGACGCCCCCCGGAGTATTTTCACAAAGAAGATGAACGGCCGGACTTTTCGCGGCCTGGGTCGTTGGTTCGGGTGGGCGTCAGGTCAGGGTTTTTCGGATGCGACGAGTGAGGAGCCAGACGGCGGCAATCACCGGCAGCACCAGAAATGCTGTGAGAAGTGGTTTTTCGATGCCCACCTGACCCGCGACCGGTGCCAGGAGGTAGCTGAGCAGATTGACTGCGTAATAGCTGATGGCGACGACGGACAGGCCTTCGACGGTTTCCTGTAGCCGGAGTTGCAGGGCGGCGCGTTTGTCCATCCGGGCCAGCAGATCCTGGTTCTGGGCCGAGCGGTCGACCTCGACCTTGGTGCGCAGAAGATCGCCGGCGCGCCCGGCACGGTCGGTCAGCGACCTGAGCTGGCGTTCGGTGCTTTTGACGGTGCGCATCGCCGGGTCGAACCGCCGCATCATGAACTCGCCAAAGGTCTGGGCACCCAGAAACCGCCCCTCGCGCAGCACCGCGACGCGGCTGTTGACGATGGCCTCATAGGCCCCGGTGGCCCCGAAACGGAAGGCGGCGCGCGACATCAGGGTTTCCAGCTCGGTGGCCAGGGTCAGCAGCTGCTCGAGCGCCGTTTCGGCGGCACCGGTGCCACCCGCCATCTCGTCGAGCAAATCGGCAAGGCCGTCATCGATTGTGGCCATGCGGGTATTCAACGCCCGTGCCCGCGGCAGACCGAGCATCGCCATTGCCTTGTAGGTCTCGATCTCGCACAGGCGTTGCAGGATGCGCCCGATCCGGGCCGGGCCGGTATCGGGACCGGCGAAGATGGCAAAGCGCATATGACCGCCCATGTCGATGCGGAAATCGCTGGCGACGACGGCGCTGTTGTCCAGCACCGTGCTGGCGGCGAGGCTTTCGGCCACGAACCAGCCTTTGAAGAGGCGCGAAATGTCGGCGTCGGAGGTGGGGCGCTCTGCAATGTGGATCTGGGCCGAGGTGATGCGCGCGCCGGGGGCGGCGGTCAGCCAGTCCTGCGGGAAAACCTCCCAGATTTCCGGGTCGAAGGCGCGTTCAGTGAGCCCTTCGGCAAAGATCGTGTAGGTCACGAACTCGGTATGCTGTTCCCACTTCAGGTGATGGCGCCCGATCTGGCCGGAAAAATGCGTCGCCTGCGGTTGCGGATGCGGTGTGCCATGCCGGTCGAGCAGAGCCAGAAGGTGCTGCCGGTCGGCATCGCGATCGCTGGTGGGGCCCTCCTGTGGACGCTTGATCGCCAGCAGGATGGCCTGGGCATTCACGCCAAGCGTGGGAAAGGGCCGGGCGTGCAATTCATTGGCCAGATCGTAGCGCAGCGGGTGGTCGGGTATCGGGGGCATGGTCGTTCCTTGCGGCATGGTCAGGCCCGGATAACGCATCGCGCCAATCAATCAAGAAAAAATTCAGCAATTTGAAATTGTTAAGGGTGTGCAATTGCATGCCGAACCGGGTTGGTTATTGGCGATAAAGGGAAATTTCAGGATGGCGGCCGGTTGTGGCCGTTTTGCTGCGATTTTGTCTGCGTCACCGGCTGAGTTGTAGGCCGCGAAAACCCCGTGTAAGACATCGCGCAACCCGCGCGTGCGGACCAGATGAAGGGGAACATCGTGAAGATAGGTGCACCGAAGGAAGTGGAAGCTGGCGAGAACCGGGTTGCAATGACGCCCGACAGCGCCACACAGCTGCAAAAGCTGGGCTATGACTGTGTGATCGAGACCGGCGCGGGCGCGGCTGCGGGCTTTGCCGATGCCGATTACGAGGCGGCGGGTGTCGCGGTGGTCAAGACCGCTGCCGCGCTGTGGAAAGCGGCCGATATCATCGCCAAGGTGCGTCAGCCCAATGCCACCGAGTTGAAGCGTCTGAGCGACGACAAAACGCTGATTTCCTTCTTTAATCCTGCCGGGAACGAGGCTGGAATGGAAGCGGCCAAGGCCAAGGGCGCCAATGTCATCGCCATGGAAATGGTGCCGCGTATCAGCCGGGCGCAAAAGATGGACGCGCTGAGCTCGATGGCCAATATCGCGGGCTACCGCGCGGTCATTGAGGCGGGCAACAATTATGGCCGCTTCTTTACCGGTCAGATCACGGCCGCCGGCAAGGTGCCGCCGGCCAAGGTTCTGGTGGTGGGCGCGGGCGTGGCGGGTTTGGCCGCGATCGGCACCTCGACCAGCCTCGGGGCCATCACTTACGCCTTTGACGTGCGCCCCGAAGTGGCCGAACAGGTCGAATCGATGGGGGCCGAGTTCGTCTATCTCGATTTCGAGGAGAAGGCCCAGGACGGCGCGGCCTCGGGCGGTTATGCCTCTGTTTCCAGCCCCGAGTTCCGCGAGGCACAGCTTGCCAAGTTCCGCGAGCTTGCGCCCGAGATGGATATCGTCATCACCACGGCGCTCATTCCCAACCGCGAAGCGCCCGAGCTTTGGACCGAGGATATGGTCGCCGCGATGAAGCCGGGATCGGTGATCGTCGATCTGGCGGCTGAAAAGGGCGGCAATTGCAAGCTGACCGTGCCGGACGAAAAGATCGTGACGGAAAACGGCGTCACAATCATCGGCTATACCGATTTCCCGAGCCGGATGGCCAGCCAGGCCTCGACGCTCTATTCCACCAATATCCGCCACATGCTGACCGATCTGACGCCGGAAAAAGACGGCCAGATCAATCACGACATGGAAGATGACGTAATCCGTGGCGCGACCGTGACCTTTGAGGGCGAGATCACCTTTCCGCCACCACCGCCAAAGATCCAGGCGATTGCGGCCCGCCCGCAGGCCCAGAAACCGCGCGAGCTGACGGTCGCGGAAAAGCGCGCAAACGAAGTGGCCGCGTTCCGCACCCAGACCCGCAACCAGGTCGGGATGCTGGCCATCGGCACGGCGCTGATCCTGCTGGTGGGGGCCGTTGCCCCGGCAAGCTTCATGAGCCATTTCATCGTTTTCGTGCTGGCCGTCTTTGTCGGTTTCCAGGTGATCTGGGGCGTGGCGCACAGCCTGCACACGCCGCTGATGGCGGTGACCAACGCCATTTCCGGCATCATCATCCTGGGCGCGCTGTTGCAGATCGGAACCGGCCAGTGGCTGGTTGTGACGCTGGCGACCGTCTCGGTCCTTATTGCCACGATCAATATTGTCGGTGGCTTCCTCGTGACACGGCGCATGCTCGCCATGTTCCAGAAATCCTGAACCGGAGGGGATAGACAATGTCGATCGGTCTCGTTTCGGCGGCCTATATCTCGGCCGCAATCCTTTTCATCCTCTCGCTTGGCGGGCTGTCGGGTCAGGAAAGCGCAAAGCGCGCCGTCTGGTATGGCATCGTGGGCATGGGTCTGGCGGTGCTGGCCACCGTCTTTGGCCCCGGCATCGCCAACTGGTTCCTGATCCTTGCCAGCGTCGCGGTGGGATCGCTCATCGGCGTCTATGTCGCGGGCCGGGTGCAGATGACGGAAATGCCGCAACTGGTGGCAGCACTGCACAGCTTTGTCGGTCTGGCGGCCGTGTTCATCGGGTTCAACGCCGAACTGGTGATGAACATGATCGTCAACCTGAACGCCGAGGGAAATACCGAGGCGCTGGAGGCGCTGACCGGCTTTGCCGGAACCGTGGCGGAGAAAACTTCGGTGGAACTGGCCATTCTCAAGGTCGAGGTGTTCCTGGGCGTCTTTATCGGCGCGGTGACCTTTACCGGGTCGATCGTCGCGTTCGGCAAGCTGGCGGGCAAGGTCACGTCGAAGGCCGAAAAACTGCCCGGCGGTCACATGCTGAACGCGGGTGCTGCGGCTTTGTCGTTGATCCTGCTGATCGTCTACATGAGCACCGGCGGCGGGTGGGCCCTGGTCGCGATGTCGCTTTTGGCGTTTTTCATCGGCTATCACCTGATCATGGGCATTGGCGGGGCGGATATGCCGGTGGTGGTCTCTATGCTGAACTCCTATTCCGGGTGGGCCGCCGCCGCGATCGGGTTCTCGCTCGGCAATGACCTCTTGATCGTGACCGGCGCGCTGGTCGGCTCCTCGGGTGCGATCCTGAGCTACATCATGTGCAAGGCGATGAACCGCAGCTTTGTCAGCGTCATCCTGGGCGGGTTCGGAAATACCACGGGGCCCGCGCAGGAGATCGATGGCGAACAGATCGCCATCGACGCCGATGGCGTGGCCACCGCGCTGAACGAGGCCGACAGCATCATCATCATTCCGGGCTATGGCATGGCGGTGGCGCAGGCGCAGCAATCGGTCAGCGAGTTGACCCGCAAATTGCGCGCGCAGGGCAAGACTGTGCGTTTCGCCATCCACCCCGTCGCGGGGCGTCTGCCGGGGCATATGAACGTGCTCCTGGCCGAGGCCAAGGTGCCCTATGACATCGTGATGGAAATGGATGAGATCAACGCCGATTTCCCCTCCACCGATGTGGCCATCGTGATCGGGTCGAACGACATCGTGAACCCCGCGGCCCAGGAGGATCCGAACAGCCCCATCGCCGGTATGCCGGTGCTGGAATGCTGGAAGGCCAAGCAGGTTTTCGTGTCGAAACGCGGCCAGGGTACCGGCTATTCCGGCATTGAAAACCCGCTCTTCTACAAGGAAAACACCCGCATGTTCTATGGCGATGCCAAAGCGTCGCTCGATAGCCTGCTGCCCAAGATCGACTGATCCGGCGCGACACGAACAGCAAAACCCCGACCATCGTGCCGGGGTTTTTCATTTTCCGTATCGCGGACACTGCTTTTCAAGCGCGGATTTCCGTGGCAGGGTTCGCCTTTGATCAAACCAGAGCCATCGCTTCATGCCGATCATTCCCGCCAGTGTTGGCGGCTTGCCCGCGGCCCCGGACAGGTCCGGCATGGCATGGTTCTGATCGTAACCAGGATCCGACCTTGAACACCCCCGCCCATCTCTTGCTCGGCACCGCGGCCTTTGGCAATCCGGCGCGCCGTTATACCACCGCCGCGGCGCTGATCGGATCGCTGGCCCCCGATATCAGCCTCTATCTGTTGGTGGGCATCGCCCTCTTCATCCAGCAGATTTCGCCGCAAGTGGTGTTCGGTGAGATTTATTTCTCGGATGAATGGCAGCAGGTCTTCGCGGTCGATAATTCGTTTCTGATCTGGGGTGCGGTGCTGGCCCTGGGCCTGTGGTGGCGTCGTCACTGGCTGATCGCGTTCTGTGCGGCGGGGCTGTTGCATCTGGCGACCGATTTCGCGCTGCATAACGAGGACGCCCGGATGCAATTCTGGCCGCTCACCGACTGGATGTTCCGCAGCCCGTTTTCCTACTGGGACCGGCGGTTTGGCGCGGCCTGGATCGGTCCGCTGGAGGTGGTGGTTTCGGGTCTGATGCTGGTGATCTTGTGGCGGCGTTATCCCGGTTGGTGGCTGCGCATCCTTTTCCTCGGATTGATGGCGCTTGAGCTTGGCGGATCGGTGCCGGTCGAGATGGCGCTGCACTGAAGCACTTCTCGGAATAGCTGAAGCATGGGTGAATCACTTAGCGCGTTGAAATCTTTGATTTCAGGCAGCGTTAAGTGATGCAGGTTTTTCCGAAAGTGCTATAGGGGCGCGACCGTCGCTTTGGGCGGGCGGCATCGGGGCAGGCACGCGATCACCGCAGCAGCGGGTTCCGCTTTGCAGGAATTCATTCCCTTGCCTGAGGTCTTGTGTTTGCCTGCCCAAAAAAATGCCTATATCCTGCAGCAGAGCAGTACGAGAGATGTCGCAAAAAGATAAATGTGACCATGGACACGACCCGATCAGATCAATCACCGATGCGCCTGGGCGATGCGGAAAAACGCGATCCGCGCACGCAATTCGCGGCGTTGCCGTTTCGGCGCAAGAAAGATGGCTTGCAGATCCTTTTGATCACCAGCCGGGTCACGGGGCGCTGGATCCTGCCCAAGGGATGGCCGATAGACGCGATGACGCCCGCCGCATCCGCCGCGCAGGAAGCCTGGGAAGAAGCCGGTATTCGCGGCATTGCCAGCGAAGCCTGCCTTGGGTTTTATTCCTACAACAAGACGATGCCGGGCGGTGGGCTGCTGCCTTGCATTGCCGCTGTTTTCCCACTGGAGGTGCGCAAGCTAGAAGATGACTATCCCGAAGCGGGTCTGCGCAAGCGCAAGTGGTTTACCCCCGCCAAGGCCGCATCGCGCATCAGTGAACCCGATCTCAAGAAAATCCTGCGAAACTTTGATCCGGCGCGGGTGATGTGACAGCCCGCGCGCGTGAAACCCTTGCTTCTGAGCCACCAGGTATTACTGTGCCGCGACCATGATCCGATACACATTGAAATGCGCCGATGGCCACAGCTTTGACAGCTGGTTCAAATCCGCCGAAGCCTTTGAGGCTTTGGTCGCACGCGATTTGCTCAGCTGTTCTGTCTGCGGCAACGACGCGGTGCAAAAGGCCATGATGGCCCCGCAGGTGACCAAGAAACCAGCCGATCCAGCCCCCGATGCGCGGGTGTCGCTATCTGGCCCGGTGACCCAGATGGAAGCGGCACTAAGCGCCTTTCGCAAACATCTGGATGAAAATTCGAACTATGTCGGGGCAAATTTCGCCAAGGAAGCGCGCAGCATCCATCTGGGCGAAGCCCCCGAACGTCTGATCCATGGTGAGGCCAATCCCGAAGAAGCGGAGGCTTTGATCGAGGATGGCATTCCGGTGGCCCCGTTGCCGGTGCTGCCTAAAAACAGGAGCAACTAGGCCATGCGGTGCATCATAACCGGCGCGTCGCGTGGCATCGGGCTGGAACTTGCCCGCCAACTGGACGCGCGCGGCGACCGCGTGACCGCCACCACGACCGGACCTGCCCCTGCGGGTGAGGATGTGGCGTGGGATCAGCTGGACGTGACCGATACCGCCGCTATCCGCGCCTTTGCCGCGCGCCACGTCGAACCGTTGGACCTGCTGGTGTGCAATGCGGGCGTCTATCTGGACAAGCTGCAAAATCTGGAAACCGGGTTTGACGCCGGGATGTGGGCACAGACCCTGGCCGTCAATGTGACCGGCGTTTTCCTGACCGTGCAGGCGCTGTTGCCGCAATTGCGCGCCGCACCGGCAGCGCGGATCGCCGTGATCGGCAGCCAGATGGGCAGTTCCACCAATGCGCCGGGCGGGTCGTTCATCTATCGCGCGTCCAAGGCGGCGGCGCTTAATCTGGGGCGCAATCTGGCGGCTGAGCTGAAGCCCGAGGATATTTCCGTTGGCATTTATCACCCCGGTTGGGTGCAGACCGATATGGGCGGCAAGGCCGCCGATCTGCTGCCTGCCACCTCGGCCGCGGGGCTGATTGAACGATTTGATGCCTTGTCGCCCGCAACGACAGGCTGTTTCGAGACCTGGGACGGGCGTGCTTTGCCTTATTGAGCGGCGACATCGACCGTTTCGGCATCGACGAACGCCTTCAGCTCGGCATCCTGCATCTGCATCTCGATGCTGCGCAGGGTGTGATCGACGGTGGCCCGGTGCAATGCCGCCAGATCGCCATCCTCCAGCAGCCGCGCAATCTCACCCTCCAGATCGCCCGACCGGATCGAGCTGTCCTCCTGCGCATTCAGGTCGAACTTGTCCCAATAGCCCAGATCAATGCGCGATGTATCCTTTGAATTGGCGGTGCCGCGCAGCTTTTTCAACAGAAACTCTTCGCGCGATTTGATCGCGTAATGGTTCATCTGGGCAAATTCATAGGACACGATCCCCGAATTCGACCGCCAGCCCGACCGCATGTATTTCTCGCCCATGCGCACGCCGCTGGCATTCACCCAATGCACCTGGTCGGGATAGGTCATGCGCTTTTTTTCGAATTTCGGGCGGTGCACGCCCATATAGTCAAAGCTGGCCGGTCGAAAGAGGGTCTTGAACCCCCAGACCAGCCCGTTTTCCGGCTCGACGATATTGCAGGCGCGGGTGAACCGCTTGGTCACCGGTTCGGGGGCCATGTGTTTCTGTCCGGCAGATCCGAAGAAGCGCCAGTTGACGGATATGGCCTCGGTTTCGGGCGGGCAAGCCGCGATCAACGCATCGACCGTGCCGTCGCCGACATGCACGTTCAGAAACTCATCGGCATCGGCGATCAGAACCCAACTGGCTTCCTGCACAGTGGGCGTCTGGTTGGCCCGGCTATAGGCGCGGCGTTGCGGGTCCATGCGCCCGCTGATCGGGTTGTCGTAATGCTCGACCACGCCCATCGCATCCAGCCGGTTCAGCAAAAGGTTGGTTCCATCGGTGCAATCGTTGGAAAACAGCACGAAATCGTCAAAACCCAGATTGCGGTAATGGGCGATCCATTCCAGCAGATAGGGCCCTTCATTCTTCATCGTGGTCACCACAACCTTGCGGCCATTGCCGGCGAAGGGCGGTTTCAACCGGGGCCGCATCGGCAGCGCATCCTCGATGCTGGGCACCGGGATGCCGTGTTCATCCAACGCCTGGCCGGTCTTTTTTGCCTTTTCGATCAGCGACAGGATCTTGTCGCGGCTCTCGGTCGACAGCTCCTCTGCCGAGAGCCGCTTGGGCTGTGGCTCCGCCTTTTGTTCGGGCTCTGGTTCCGGCGCTTGGCCGCCATCCTCCAGCGCCACACCGGTGATCTTGGCCAATTCCTCGGCATCAGTTGCATCCTGACGTTTTTCCGCGTTGCGGATACCGGTCGAGCGGGCAATCATCTTGGCGATCTGTTTGTCCGGCACGCCGTCGGCCTGCATCTTGCGAATCAGCTCCTGGGTTTCCTTGGGCAGGTGTTGCGTGAACAGGACCTCATCGAGCTGATCGATCCGCTTCTGCCCGGCCTCGCGCAACGACGCGACCCATTCATCATATTCGCCGGTGGCGCGCAGCCGGTCGACATTGGCCTGATGATAGGTCAGCGCCCGGTCGTGCAAGGCGGCCAGTTTCTCGTCGGCCAGCATTTTTTCCATCTCGGCCTTGACCCGGGGCGCGTGGCGCGCGGCCCCGGTATGTTCCACCTCGTTGCGGTCGAAGATCGAGAAATAGGAGGCGTTATACTTATCCTCCTTGTTGTTCACATTGCCCCGCATGCGGCGCAACAGATAGGCCTCGTAGCTTTTCACGGCATAGTGGTTCATCTCGACATATTCATAACTCAGCGTCGGCCCGGTCGACCGCCAGCCGCCGGCCTTGAAACTGGATGTCATCGGCTTGCCGCCACCGTTCACCCAATTCAGCGCCTCAAGCTGCGCCACGCGTTCCGGGTTCGACGCGCGTTGCTTGATCGACGGGCGGTGGATGCCGAACTTCATGTTCGGAAAGGGCCGCACCATGGATTTGACGCCCCATCCCTTGCGGAACTTGTCGGGCGCGCCGCTTGTATAGCTTTCGGTGACCAGACCGGGACGCCAGTCAAGAATGTCGTTCGAGCCATAAAACCGCCAGGTGATCATGATGCCTTCGGCATCGTCGGGCACCGCATCGACCAATTCCTGCACCGAGCCGTCGCCGACCTTGATGTTCACGAACTCATCTGCATCCATCGTCAGCACCCAGTCGCTATCGGTCACCTCGGGGTTTTTCAGCCCCAGAAGCAGCGCGTTGGGCTGCGGTTTCTTGCCCATGGGCACGTCATTGCGGAAATGTTGGACATAGCCCATCTCCTGCAACCGGATCAGCATGTCGTCGGTGCCGTCCTGACAGTTGTTGGTGTAGACGCAGATATTGTCGAACCCGATCAGGCGGTGATAGGCGACCCATTCCAGCAGGGAATGCCCCTCATCCTTCATCATCGACAGGATCGTGTATTGGTGTTTTGCCATGTCATAGCCCCCGGGGCCGGTATGCCGCTCTGATATATGGCCCGTCTCGGGACGGGTCCGGTTTTTTCTTTGAGCCGATTAAAGCCGAACTGCGACGAAAATGCGAGGGGGCAGACCGGGTTCGCCAAAATCCATTGGGTTTTCAGCGGCGGCAGGCGCGCAATTTGCCGCTATGCGCGCTTCACCGGGCAATCACGCGGTTTTGTGTGCATCTGCGCGCAACCGGTTCTGCGGCACCACCTGTTTGCGACGCTCTGCCCCGGCCCTATCTATTGGCTATCACGAAAGGCGCGGGCCCCAAGGTTCCAATGTCCCCCTGTTGGCCCCTCCCTCGGGGTCCGCGCCCGACACATCCGACACGTGGCCGCGCGCCGGGGATCTGCCCTTCTCCAAGAGGATCCCGTCCACACAGGTGCGCGCGCGCCCTCCGAGGTGTGGTGTGGAAGGCCGGTCTCCGCGCAATGGGCTATGCTCCTGCGCGGGGCCGGTCCTGTGACCTGTGCAGGCGTCTAGCTGCGCGCCAGAACCGCCGCCGCGATCTGGTCTATTCGTCGGCCGACTTGCGCGGGCGACATGCCGGGGCGCAGGTTGTCATCGTAAAGCATCCTGAGCAGCATCTCGTCATGGCGCGTCAGCACGCCATACTCCTCATCATCGTTGAAGATCGACGGCCGCGCGGCGTCGCTGTCATTGCACAGCCCCATGCCCTGGGCCAATTCCTCCTCGATGCAGGATTGGCGCATCAAGGGCGGCAGTTCGGCGCGCACCACCGCGATGGCCTGGACATAGCCCTGGGCCGGATCGGGCGCGGGCGTGGCGATCACCATGCAAAAGGTATTGCGCCGCATCCGGGTGATGGCGTTGGTGGCACCCCGGCTGAGGTTGGGGGCGATCTGGGCCAAAAGCGGCCTTGCATTGGCGCGCTCGGTATCGTTCAGAACCAGAACGAAAAAATTCGGGTCGCCCTGGGTCACGCTGACCGGATGCAGGCTGGCACGTTGCAGACGCTGCGCCACACCGCGCACGGCCGAGATATCGGCGCGCCGCTGGGCCGCCCCCACTGATGCGCCAAAACGCACCTGGATGCGAATGGGCTCTTCCCAGCGGCGCAGCGGGGCGGCACCGCCACTGCCCGACGGGCCATTGGCGGTCAATGTGTATTCACTGCTCATGGCAATCGCCATGAAGTTGCGCGCCAGCGTCGCGGCATCGACATCGCTGCCGGCATTGCGGTTTTGGCGCAGATAGCCACGGCCAACCAGTTGCGCCTGCATCTGGTTGTAATAGCCGGCCAGCGCCGAAATATTCGGATCGGTGATCGAACCGGGCGCGGCGCTGGCGCGGGTGACGGTTTGTGCGGTGGCTTGATGCGGAAAAATGAGCCCTGAAACAGCCAGAGCAAGGATCGCGGTGAGACGGGCAAGCGCGCCCATGGCGGGCGTGTTGCGAGTGAAGATCATGGATCCCTCCGGCTACGGGGTCGAACGGGGTCGGATGATGACAGGGCACCGAGTGAGCCCGCATACTCAGCGGTCGGTGCAAGCGCTGTCAATCTGTGGGCTAAAAAACGTGATCAACGGATGCGCCCGAACCGCGCGCCAAATTGCGCACAAGAATTTGATTACATGTGTAAAAGGGAGCGATGCGGAGCTGTGATCACTTTTTCGCCGCCCGTTCGGAATTGCGAAAACGCGCAGAGAATCACCGTCAAAGCGGGGCCGTCAGGCCCGCCGATTGCAGTTGGTTGAGCCGCGCATAGGCCCCGTTTTTCGCCATCAGGGCGTCATGCGTGCCCTCCTCGATGACGCGGCCCTGATCCATGACGATGATATGATCGGCGGCCCGGATGGTAGAGAGACGATGGGCAATGACCAGCGTGGTGCGCCCCTGCGACAGACGCTCAAGCGCTTCGGCGACCAGTTTCTCGGACCGTGCGTCCAGGGCCGAGGTGGGTTCATCCAGCAGCAGGATCGGCGCATCGCGCAGCATGGCGCGGGCGATGGCGACGCGCTGGCGCTGGCCGCCTGACAGAGATCCGCCGCGCGGGCCCACGGGCGTCTCCAGGCCGAGGGGGAATCCTTCTGCGAAATCCATGACATGGGCGGCCCGGGCGGCGGCCTCGATTTCTTCCTGGGTCGCATCCAGCCGGCCAAGCCGGATATTCTGCGCGATGGTCTCGTCAAACAGCGCCGTATCCTGCCCGACCAGCGCGATCACGTCCCGCAGCGCCCCTATATCGGCCTGATCAACCGGTGTTCCGGCGATTGAAATCTGGCCCTGCGAGGGGTCGATCAGCCGTGTCAGCAACGAGAAAACGGTGCTTTTTCCGGCCCCTGAAGGGCCGACCAGCGCCGTGGTCTTGCCGTCTGCCGCGGTGATGCTCAGGTCCTGCAAAACCGGTGCCTGGCCATAGGAAAAGCTAACATTCCTGAAAGTAATATCGCCTTTTTTCAAGGGTTTGTGGGAAATTGGTGACAAAATGGTTGGCCGCGCCTCCAGCACTGCGTAGAGGCGTTCCAGCGATGCCATGGCGGCCTGAATCTGGCCCACAACTGCGGAAAGACGGCGCAGCGGATCGAACACAAGCGCAAGCGCGGTGAAGAAGGACATGAACTCACCGACGGTCTTTTCTCCGGCGATGATCTGCTGGCCGCCAAAGATGAGGACGGCCAGAAACCCGATCGCGGCAATGATGTCGATCACCGCCGGATTGGCTGCCTTGCCACGTTCGGCGCGCAGTTGAGCGGCCAGGAACCCATCGACCTCCTGGTCGAAAAGGGTCGCCTCATGTTCCTCTAATCTGTTGACCTTGATAGATATAATGCCATGGAAAATTTCATCGAGCCGGGTCGAAAGCCGGGCGGCGGCGTTGCGTGCGGTGCGGGTGGTGGTGCGGATCAGCCTTTGCAGAAAGCCAAGCGGAAATATCAGGATCGGAACGCCCACCAGCGCCAGCAGTGCCCATTTCCAATCCGAGAGCATCATCACCGTCAAAAGCGAGATCACCGAGATCGTATCGCGCCCCAAGGTCATCAGAGTGATGCTTGCAACCCCTTGTAATGCTTGAGTATCTCCGCGAACTCGTTCAATGAGCGCGCCCGGCGCATTGTCCTGGAAATAACGCGCATCGAGGCCCAGAAGATGACCGAGAAGGCGCGATTGCAGCGCGGTGGTGACGCGCAGGCCGATGGTCACGATCAGCACCCTTTGGCCAAATCCCGACACCGCCCGCAAGATGAAGATGCCCGAGATCGCCAGCGCCACCCAGATCATGGCAGAGCTATTTCCGTCAATGAAAACAATGTCAAAGAGCGGCTCGATCAGATATGAAATGGCGCCGAGCGTGCTGCCTTCGACCACCATCAGCGCAAAGGCCACGATGAGCAGCGGCCAGAACGCAATCACGTGATTGCGCCAGAGGCGGATAAGCAGGTTTTTGGAGGGCTCACTCACGGCGCAAAATCCAGTCCAGAGGGCGAAAAGTGACACGCGTGTCACTAAAAAATGACGCAAGTGTCACAAAATCATACTCGGTGTCGACCCAATCGAGAAATCCGATGCCGGTCACCGCGCGGGCACGGGCATATTCGGCGACGAAGGCATCCAGAATGCCGGTGCGCGAGATCCGCAGATGGGCGTGTTTCCAGCTGAGCTGCCGGGCGGCCTCGGATGGCTCCGCCCCCTGCGCCAACAGAAAGAGAACCGAGGCCAGCCCGGCCCGGTCGGCCCCCGATTTGCAGTGCAGGAAAACCGGTTTCTCGGCGGCCTCGATCAGGTTCAGCGCGGCGTGGATCTGTTCGGGGGTAGGGGCGGCGTTGGAATAGAGCCGCGTGCTGACAAGCGCGATGTCGTGGGCGGCGCAGGCCTCGACCTCCAACAGGTAGGTGCCCCAGTGGCTCGGCCCGCGAAAATTGATGATGGACCGGATGCCCATGGCGGCCAGATCGGCCACATCGCCCGGCGCGGGCTGATTGCCGCGCCAGATGCCCGGCGCGATTTCGCTGCGGTTTTTCCACAACAGGCGGATCAACCCGTGATCGAGGACATGCATGTCATAGCGCGCGGCGCGGCGGGCCCCGGGGGCATTGAGATCGGCGCTCCAACCGGCGCGCCAGATGGCCAGCCGGGCACGGCGGCGGGCGCGGTGGCTGCGCAAAGCGGTGCGGAGGGTCTGGATCATTGGAATGCGGGATGCCTGAGGTTGCGCCATGGGGGTGCTGATTACGCCGAAACCGGCCTCTGCCACAAGCCTATGGCAGGATATAGAGCCAGAACGAGGCGGTGATCACCGAAAGCGCGGTACCCACCAGCACTGCCGAGGCCGCGACCCGTTTGGCGACGCCATACATATTGGCGAAAACATAGGTGTTGATGCCGGGGGCCATGGCGGCGGTGACGACGGCCCCGCGCAGCTGGGCGTCGTCGATGCCGATCACCACGCGGCCCATCGTATAGGCAATGGCCGGGTGCAGCATGAGCGACAGGGCGCAGATATAGGCGATGACCTTGGCGTCGCCCTCGGGGCGGTAGCGCACCAACACGCCGCCCAGACCGAACAGCGCCACCGGCAGCGCCGCGCGCGCCATCAGGTCAACCGCTTCGGTCGCCACGCCGGGCACGGCCACGCCGCTCAAATTGACGATGAAGCCAAGCCCGACCCCGATCATCAGCGCGTTGCGGAACATCGCCCGCGCCACGGTTGCCAGCACGCGGAGCGGGTTGCGGCTTGCGGCGGTGAGGGTCTCCATGGTGGTGATACCGAGGAAATAACAGAACGCGGCATGGATCGAGACGATGGCAAAGCTGGGCCCGAGAGCGGCGAGGCCATAGGCGCTCTGCATCACGGGCAGGCCCAGAAGAACGGTGTTGGCGAAGAGGGCGGCAAAGCCGATGGCGACGGAATCGGGCCAGGGGCGGGCAAAGAGGAACCGGGCACCCAGAAGGCCCAAGATAAAGCTGACCAGCGAGCCGGTGTAGAAAGAGACCAGCAGCGGCCAGTCGAAGTTTTGCTCCAGATCCAGCGTGGAAATGGCCCCGAAGAGCAGGGCGGGGATGGCGAATTTCTGGGTGAAGGTCATCAGCGCATCGACGCCCGTGTCGCTGAAAAGACCGGTCCAGACCGTCAGATAGCCCGCCCCTACGACAAGAAACACCGGCAGCACGATGAGGATCAGATCCAGCATTCAGATCTCGTAATCGATCTGCATCCCGTCATAGGCAGGCGTGATGTGGTCAGGCGTCTCAGCGTCCAGCGTGCGGTAATCGAGGTCGATATGCATGTTGGTCAGCACCGCCCTGCGCGGGGCCAGTTGGGCGATCCAGTCGAGCGTGTTGTCGAGATGCGTATGCGATGGGTGCGGGCTGCGGCGCAGGGCATCGACGATCCAGCAATCGAGCCCTTCCAGCGCCGCGCGGCTTTCGGGATAGAGATCAGAGACATCGGGCAGATAGGCGAGATCGTTGATGCGAAAGCCGAGGCTGTCGATATTGCCGTGCCTGACGCGGAAAGGGGTCAAGGTGATCGCGCCGCCGGGGCCGTCGATGGTGACATCGCCCGGCATGGTGTGCAGATCGAGGATCGGCGGGTAATCCGAGCCTTCGGGCTGCACGAAGGCATAACCGAAGCGCGAGATCAGGTCGTTTTGCGTGGCACCATCGGCATAGACGGGCAGGCGTTTGCGCATATTGATCACGATCATGCGCAAATCGTCGAGCCCGTGGGTGTGATCGGCATGGGCATGGGTATAGACCACGCCGTGCAACTGGCCGATGCCTGCATCCAGCAATTGGGCGCGCAGATCGGGCGAGGTGTCGATCAGGACATAGGTGGTGCCGGCCTCGGTGCTCTGTTCGATCAGGAGCGAACAGCGTCGCCGGGTATTGCGCGGCTCAGATGGGTCGCAATCGCCCCAATGGCCGCCCAGGCGCGGCACGCCGCCGGAGCTGCCGCAGCCCAGGATGGTGAAACGCAGGCGGGCCATCAGGCGGCGGCCTCCCAATTGGATGCTTTCCAGAACAGCCGGTCGAAATTGCGCGTGGTCTGGGCAAAGAACTCGGCCACCGGCAGGCCGAAGGTTTCGGCGGCGCGGGTGGCGGTATGGGCGGTGTAGGCGGGCTCGTTGCGCCGCCCGCGATGCGGCGGCGGGGCCAGATAGGGGGCGTCGGTTTCGACAAGGATGCGGTCGATGGGGGCGGCGGCGAAGATGGCGCGCAGATCGGCAGAGCGGGGAAAGGCGGTGATGCCCGACATCGAGAGGTAAAAACCGAGGCCAAGGGCGGTTTCGGCCAGGGCGGGCGAGGAGGTGAAGCAATGCATGACGCAGGAGAACGCGCCCGCCGCGTGTTCGCGCGTCAGGATACGGGCCATGTCGGCATCTGCGTCGCGCGAATGGATGATGAGCGGCAGGCCGGTCTGGCGCGCGGCCTCGATATGGACGGTGAGGCTTTCCTGCTGGAGGGCGGCGCTGTCGGCGGTGTAGTGGTAGTCGAGCCCGGTCTCGCCGATGCCGACGAATTTCGGGTGTCGGGCCAGCGCGATCAGGTCATCGACAGTGGCCAGCGGCTCGCCCGCCGCGCTCATCGGGTGGGTGCCCGCGGCCCAGAAAACCGGCGCGTGGGCCTCTGCGATGGCGCGCACATCGCCCGCATTCTTCAACTTGGTGCAGATCGTGACCATGCGGGTGACGCCCGCCGCGACGGCGCGGGCTACGACTTCGGGCAATTCCTCAGCGAAATCAGGGAAATCGAGGTGGCAATGGCTGTCGACGATAGCGGGCAGGTCGCTCAAATCGGGCATCCTTTGTGCCGGGGAATTGGGTCAGACGGGCCGCGCCTCTGCGGTGCTGCCGATCCTGAGACACATATCAAGGATGAGCGCGGCGGGGTCAAGATTGACCGCCCGGCCCCGGCGCGCGCGCGATGTGAGATCGGCGGCGAGATCGGCCCAGGCGCGCCCGGCGGCCATATCGGGGGCCAGACGGGCCAGGAGCGCCGCCTCATCGGGCAGGATCGCGGGCGGGGCTGTGCCGGTGGCCCCGGTGCGGGCCAGCCGCGCCATCAGCCGGTCAATGAGAACGAGGGTGAGGTCGAACCGGGTCTCGGCTCCGCGCGCGCCCACCGATTGCGCAAGGGCGTTGGCCATCATGCGGTCCATGCGGGGCAGGGTGGCCGCGAGGTTCAGGATCTCGGCATAGAGCGTCAGCCCCTCCTGCTGCACCAGCGCCACGGCCTCACCCACCGATCCCGCGGCCAATTCGGTCAGGCCGGCGCTGTCGCCGATGGCACAGCCCGCCTGGTCCAACGCGCGGCCCATGTTTTCGGGGTCGAGCCTTGCCAGCGCCAGAGTGCGGCAGCGCGACCGGATGGTGGGCAGAAGGCGGGAAGGCTGGTGCGAGATCAAGAGCAAGGTGGCCCCGGCGGGCGGTTCCTCCAGCATTTTCAGAAGCGCATTGGCCGCGGAGGGGTTCATCTCGTCGGCGGCATCTACGATCACCACGCGGCGGCCGCCATCGACGGCGGACATGCCGAAAAACGGATGCAGCTTGCGGGTTTCATCGACCGTGATCACGGTCTTCAGCTTGGCGGTCTTGGCGTCCCACGGTCGGCGCAGCAGAAAGAGGCGCGGCTCGGACATGGCGTGGATGTGATGGGCGACCGGGTGGTCGGGCGAGATGTCGAGGCTGGTGGGGGCAGGCGCGGCAAAGAGGGCATCGGCGGTGTCTGTGGGCGTGGTCAGCAGGAACCGGGCGATGCGCCACGCGAGCGTGGCCTTGCCCACACCGCGCGGGCCGGTCAGCAGCCAGGCATGGTGCAGACGGCCCGAATTGAAGGCGTCGAGAAAGGCGGCTTCGGCCTTGTGCTGACCGAAAAGCGCGGGCGTTTCGCGCGGATGCGGGGCACCGGGGGCGCGGTCGGCCTCGGGCGGGGCCTCCATCTCGCCCAGGGTGCTCATGGGCTGGCGGCCAGAACGGTGGCCAGGATATCGGCGGCCACGGCGTCGGGTGCGCGGCCCGCGTCGATCAGGCGGCAGCGGTCCGGAAATTGCGTGGCCAGCGCCCGGAACCCCGATTGCAGCGCCTGCTGGAAGGGCAGGCCGAACTCCTCGAACCGGTCCTCGCCCGAGGCGCGTGCGAGGCCACGGGTCAGGGCGCGCTCAGGGTCCATGTCAAGGATCAGGGTGAGGTCGGGTTCGACCCCGATGGCGGCGGCGTGGATGGCATCGGCAAAGCCGCGCAGATCGCCGCGCGTGGCCCCCTGATAGACGCGGGTGGAATCGGCAAAACGATCCGTGATGACGGTCTTGCCCGCCGCCATCGCGGGGCGGATGGTGCGTTCCAGATGATCGCGGCGGGCGGCGTTGAAAAGCAGCGTCTCGGTCTCGGGCGACCAGCGGTCGGGATCGCCTTCGACCAACAGCCGGCGGATTTCCTCGGCCCCCGGCGCACCGCCCGGTTCGCGGGTCAGCACCACGTCATGGCCCCGGTCGCGCAAGGCCGCGGCCAAAAGCCCGGCCTGCGTGCTTTTGCCCGATCCGTCGATGCCCTCAAACGAGATGAACACCCCGCGGCCCTAGCCCGAAGCCAGGGGATTGTCGCCGTTGCGGATCATCTCAAGCACATATTCCGCCGCGGTGCGCATCCGCGCCATGAAACTTGCCGGGCCGACATCGGCGGTGGCCACCAAAGGCACCCTGCGTTCGCCAAAGCCCTCGACCTGGATCACCAGTTCGCCCATTTCCTGACCGGCCACAATCGGGGCCTGTACGGGGCCGCTGAAAATAGCCTCGGCCTCGATCGCGTTGTCCAGAAGCGAGGGTAGCAGCATCGAGATGCTGCCCGCCGTGGCCAGCCCGACCGTGGCCGCGTCGCCCAGAAATACCGGGGCCCGGGCCACTTCGGCACCATTTGCCACGACCTCGGTTTCGGCGAATTGGCGGAACGCCCAGTTGGCGATGCGTTCAGCCTCGCGCGCGCGCGCCTGAGGACTGGGCAGGCCGGTGATCACGAATGTGACGCGGCGCTCGCCCTGCACGGCGGATCCCACCAGCCCATACCCGGCCTCATCGGTGAACCCGGTCTTGAGCCCATCGGCCCCGATGCCAAGCGTCAAGAGCGGGTTGCGGTTGAACCGGTTATCGGGCGCGCGGCCGTCAAATTCGAACTCGGTCATCGCGAAATAGGGGTAATACTGCGGAAACTCGGAGATCAGCCGTTCGGCCAATATGCCCAGATCGCGCATCGACATGACATGCGCGGGGTCGGGCCAGCCGTTGGAATTGGTGAAGTTGGAGTTCATCATCCCCAGCTGCCGGGCCCGGCGTGTCATCAGCGCGGCAAAGCCTGCCTCGGTGCCATCGGGCGACAGCGCCTCGGCCAGCACGGCGGTGGCGTCATTGCCCGACAGCACGATCACCCCGAGCAGAAGATCCTCGACGCTGACCCGGTCGCGGGTGTTGAGGAACATGGTCGAGCCGCCGTAATCCATCGCCTCCTGACTGACCGGCAGCAGGGTTTCCATTGTCAGCTGACCCGATTCGAGCGCCTCGAACACCATGTTGATGGTCATCAGCTTGGACATCGAGGCCGGCGGCAGCGGCGTATCGGCGTTGAAATCAAGCAGAACCTGGCCGGTATTGTGGTCGATCACATAGGCGGCCGTGGCCTGGGTCTCGAAGGATTGTGCCAGGGCCGGCAGGGCGGCAAAGCACAGCGCGAAGGCAAGGCGAAGGGAAGCGAACATGAAACCTCTTGGTCCGGGTCAGTTGGTGACGAAATAGGCGTCGGCAAAGCCAAGCCCGCGCACGGTTTCCAGCAACTGGGCGCGTTCGCCGCGATTGCGCGCCGGGCCCACCACGACGCGCCAGAAGGTGCGCCCCGAGCTGGATTGTTCGGTGATTGTCGGGATCAGCCCCGCACCGCGCATCATGTTGCCGGTATTGGCGGCATTGGCCTCGACGCTGAAAATGCCGATCTGGATGAAGGGCCGATCCAGCGAGCTGGCCTGCGGGGCAGGGGCGGGGGGCGCGGTTTCCTCGGCCTCATCGATTGCGGCCGCCGCGGCGGCGATGGGATCGAGCGCGGAGGCGGCGATCTCGCCTGTTGTGGCGGATGTGGCGGCGGGATCGGCGACCGGATCGGGATCTGCCACTTCCTCGCGCCTCAGCGCGGTGACATTGAGCGTGATCGGCGCGCCAGCAACCATGTTGAGCGCGGCGGCGGCATCCGAGGAGACCTGAAGCGGCGGCCCGGGATTTTCGCGTTCGCGCCGGAACAGCGCCCCGATGACAAAGCGGCCATTATCCTCGTTGCGGATGATCACCCGTTCGGGACTGGTCGCATCGGGGCTGGCCACCCAGACGCCGCCAAGCGAGGGCCGTCCATCCCAAAGCCCCTGATCGGTGGCCTGGAACACCTCGGGTGCCTCGACATCGCGTTCCACCAGCCGGGTCGAGTTGACGGACGCGGCGCGGTCGGCACCGCCACCGGCGTTCTGGCCAAAGGGCAGTTGCAGCCCGGCTTCGCAGGCCGACAGCGTCAAAGCCGCGACAAGAAGCCCGGTCCAGCGGAACCCCGCCCG
>CAXBGQ010000009.1:0-23674 GCA_963975135.1 uncultured Nioella sp.
GAGGAGTTGTTCTATGACAAGGACAAGCTACTGGAAAACGGGGCCCGGTGGGAAGCCGAGATCGCCCGCAACCTTGAAATGGATGCGCCCTACCGATGACCGATACTCCGCAAAACCCGTTCGAGGCGCTGTTCAAGCAGACGCAGGATATGGCGCAGGACATGGCCAAGGCGATGAACCCGGCGCTGTCCAGTTTCACGCCCGAAGGCTTTGAAAAAATGTGGCCCACCATCCCCGCCGAGATGATGGAGATGATGATGGGCAAGCAGTTCAACCCGGAAGGGCTGGACGCCAAGACCCGGCTGCTGCTGACGCTTCAGGGTTTGACCATTCAGGGCGCGCAGGCCGAACCGCAGATCCGCCTCACGGTGCGCCACGCGCTGGAGGCCGGGGCCACCAAGCAGGAGATCGCCGATACCATCGCGCAGGCGGCCATGTTTGGCGGCGTGCCGGCGATGAACAAGGCGATGGAACTGGCCCGTCAGGCCATTGACGGGGCCGAGGAGTAGAGCCATGGGCGTAGCCGATTTCACCTTTTACCTCTTCTCGATCATCGCCGTGGTGGCCGCATTGCTCGTTGTCGTGGCGCGTAACCCGGTGCATTCGGTGCTGTGGCTGATCCTGACCTTCCTCAGCACGGCGGGGCTTTTCGTTCTCATTGGGGCCGAATTTGTCGCCATGCTGCTGGTCATCGTCTATGTCGGCGCGGTCGCGGTTCTGTTCCTCTTTGTCGTTATGATGCTGGACGTGGATTTCGCCGAACTGAAGGCCGAGATGGCGAGATACATCCCGCTTGCCGGGTTGATCGGTGTTGTGATCCTGATCCAGCTGTCGATGGCTCTGGGCCAGTGGCAGTTTTCCGAAGGCTTCGATGCCCGCCTTGGCAACCCGACGCCGGCGCTATCCGAGCTGCATAACACACAGGCGCTCGGTGCGATCATCTATGACAAGTATTTCCTGCTGTTCCAGCTGGCCGGGCTGATCCTGCTGGTGGCGATGATCGGGGCCATCGTGCTGACGCTGCGCCACCGCAGCGATGCCAAACGCCAAAGCGTGCTGGCGCAGATGTATCGCGATCCGGCCAAGGCGATGGAACTGAAGGACGTAAAGCCCGGGCAGGGATTGTAACGCCCCCGCCCGGCACAAGATTCGTGGTGCCGTGTGGCGGCACGCTGAGACGAAAAGGGGGCAGCCAAGCCCCGGAGGGACAAGATGAGTATCACACTTGAACATTACCTGACGCTGGCCGCCGCGCTCTTCGTCATCGGGATTTTCGGGATCTTCGTGAACCGCAAGAACGTCATCATTATCCTGATGTCGATCGAGCTGATGCTTTTGGCGGTCAATATCAACCTCGTCGCCTTTTCCGCCTATCTGGGCGATCTGACGGGGCAGGTCTTCACCCTCTTCGTCCTAACCGTCGCCGCCGCCGAGGCCGCCATCGGCCTTGCCATCCTGGTCTGCTTCTTCCGTAACCGCGGCACCATTGCCGTGGACGACGTCAATGTGATGAAGGGCTAAGGCACATGGACACCATCCTTCTCTTTGCGCCGCTGGTCGGAGCCATCATCTGCGGGTTCACCTGGCGGCTGATCGGGGAACAGGCGGCCTGTATCGTCTCGAGCGCGATGCTGTTTCTGTCCATGGCACTAAGCTGGATCATTTTCCTGGGCTTTGGCGGCGAAACCGAGGTGCGCACGCTCTTTACCTTCATCTCGTCCGGTTCGCTCGATACCACCTGGGCGGTGCGCATCGACCGGCTGACAGCGATCATGCTGGTCGTGATCACCTCCGTTTCGGCGCTCGTCCATCTCTACAGCTTCGGCTACATGGCCAATGACGAGAATTTCAACGAAGGCGAGAGCTACAGGCCCCGGTTTTTCGCCTATCTCAGCTTTTTCACCTTTGCCATGCTGACTCTGGTCACGGCCGATAACCTGCTGCAGCTGTTCTTTGGCTGGGAAGGCGTCGGTGTCGCCTCTTATCTGCTGATTGGTTTTTACTACCGCAAGCCTTCGGCGGGTGCCGCCGCGATGAAGGCGTTCATCGTCAATCGGGTCGGCGATTTCGCGTTCCTGCTGGGCATCTTCGCGCTTTACAAGCTGACCGACAGCATCAATTTCGACGTGATCCTGAACATGGGTCCGATGCTGGCAAACACACAGATCGAGTTCCTGGGCTTTGGGCTGAACGCGGCCAACACCATCGGCATGCTGCTCTTCTTCGGTGCGATGGGCAAATCGGCGCAATTGTTCCTGCACACCTGGCTGCCTGACGCGATGGAAGGCCCGACGCCGGTGTCGGCGTTGATCCACGCCGCGACCATGGTGACGGCGGGCGTGTTCCTGGTCAGCCGGATGTCGCCGATTCTGGAATACGCGCCCTACGCGACCAATTTCATCGTCATTATCGGGGCCGCGACCGCGTTTTTTGCCGCGACCGTGGGCCTGGTGCAGAACGATATCAAGCGCGTCGTCGCCTATTCGACCTGTTCGCAGCTTGGCTACATGTTCGTGGCCGCCGGTGTCGGTGTCTATTCGGTGGCGATGTTCCACCTTTTCACCCACGCGTTTTTCAAGGCGCTGCTGTTTCTTGGCGCGGGCTCGGTCATCACTTCGATGCATCACGAACAGGATATGCGGAACTATGGCGGGCTGCGGCATAAGATCCCGCTGACCTTTTACGCGATGATGATCGGTACATTGGCGCTGACGGGCGTGGGCATTCCGCTGACCTCGATCGGGTTTGCCGGGTTCCTGTCCAAGGATGCAGTGATCGAAAGCGCCTATGCCTTTGGCGGGGGCCTCGGGGCCTATGCGTTCTGGTCGCTGGTCATCGCCGCGCTGTTCACCAGCTTTTATTCCTGGCGCCTTATGTATCTGACCTTCTTTGGTAAACCGCGCGGCGACAAGCACGCCCATGACCATGCCCATGAAAGCCCCAAAACCATGCTGATCCCGCTTGGCGCATTGGCAGTGGGCGCGGTCTTTGCCGGCATGGTCTGGTACAAGCCCTTCTATGGCGATGTCGATCGCGTGTTCGAATTTTTCGGCATTCCCGCCATCGAGGAAGTGGCCGAAGGCGAGGGGGGATCAAGCCACGACCTGCCCGCGGAAGAGGCCGGGGCCGGTTCGAACCACGACGTGGCCGAAGCGGTCGCAGAGGGCGGATCGAGCCATGATGTCGCCGTCACCGTGGATCCTGATTTCGAAGTTGTCGGTGCCATCCACATGGTCGGCGGTCTGCATGTGCTGGAAGCCGCCCACGAAGTGCCCAGCTGGGTCAGGGTGGCCCCGTTTGCCGCCATGCTGATCGGCTTTTTCATCGCGCCCTGGTTCTATATCTGGAGCCCCGGTCTGCCGCGCCGCCTGGCCGAGACCAACCAGCCGCTCTATCGCTTCCTGTTGAACAAGTGGTATTTCGATGAGATCTACAACGTGATCTTCATCATTCCCGCAGGCTGGATCGGGCGGCTCTTCTGGCGTCGCGGCGACGGCAATATCATCGATGGTGGCATCAACGGGCTGGCGATGGGGATCATCCCCTGGTTCACCAGGATGGCGGGCCGCGCGCAATCGGGCTACCTCTACCATTACGCATTTGCCATGGTTCTGGGCATCGCGCTTTTGATTACCATCGCAACCCTGACTTTCGGGGGCTGAGAGTTTAGACATGCAAGACAACCTTCTGTCCGTCGTCACCTTCCTGCCGCTTGTTGCGGCTGTGGTCATGGCTATTTTTCTGCGCGGCGACGATGCGGCGGCGCAACTGGGTGCCAAACGTATGGCGCTCTTCGTCACTGCCGCGAATTTCGTCCTCTCGCTCTTTATCCTGACGGCCTTTGACGCCTCCAACCCCGGCTTCCAGCTGGTGGAGGAGCGCGAGTGGATGATGGGTCTGACCTATAAGGTGGGCGTTGACGGTATCTCGGTGCTCTTCGTGCTTCTGACCACCTTCCTGATGCCGCTGGTCATTGCCTCCTGTTGGGGCGTGCAGACCCGCGTCAAGGAATACATGATCGCGCTTCTGGCGCTTGAGGCACTGATGATCGGCGTTTTCGTGGCGCTGGATATGGTCCTCTTTTACCTCTTCTTCGAGGCAGGCCTCATCCCGATGTTCCTGATCATCGGCATCTGGGGCGGCAAGAACCGCATCTATGCCGCGTTCAAGTTCTTCCTCTATACCTTCCTGGGCTCGGTCCTGATGCTGGTCGCCATCGTGGCGATGTATGTCGATGCCGGCACCACCGATATTCCCAGCCTGCTGATCCATCAGTTCAGCTCGGAAACGCTCGACCTCTTTGGCTGGCAGATCGTGGGCGGCTTGCAGACCGTGCTCTGGTTCGCGTTCTTTGCCAGTTTCGCGGTCAAGCTGCCGATGTGGCCGGTGCATACTTGGCTGCCGGATGCCCATGTGCAGGCCCCGACGGCGGGGTCGGTCGTGCTGGCGGCGATCCTGTTGAAAATGGGCGGCTACGGCTTCCTGCGGTTCAGCCTGCCGATGTTCCCGATCGCCTCGGACCTGCTGGCCCCCTTCGTGATGTGGCTGTCGGTCATCGCCATTGTCTACACCAGCCTGGTGGCGATGGTGCAGGAGGATATGAAAAAGCTCATTGCCTATAGCTCGGTCGCCCATATGGGCTATGTCACCATCGGCATTTTCTCGGCCAATCAACAAGGTGTCGATGGCGCGATTTTCCAGATGATCAGCCATGGCTTCATCTCGGGCGCGCTGTTTCTATGTGTCGGCGTGATCTATGACCGGATGCACACCCGTGAGATCGACGCCTATGGCGGGTTGGTGAACCGGATGCCGGCCTATGCGCTGATCTTCATGTTCTTCACGATGGCCAATGTCGGCCTGCCGGGCACCTCTGGCTTTGTCGGTGAGTTCCTGACGCTGGTCGGCGTATTCCAGGCCAATACCTGGGTTGCGGTTATTGCCACGACAGGCGTGATCCTGTCGGCGGCCTATGCGCTGTGGCTCTATCGCCGGGTGGTGTTTGGCGATCTGATCAAGGAAAGCCTGAAATCCATCACCGACATGACCCCGCGCGAGCGCATGATCTTTGCGCCGCTTGTTGCCATGACCCTGCTTCTGGGCGTCTATCCGGGCCTCGCGCTCGATATCATCGGCCCCTCGGTCGAGGCGCTTGTCTCCAATTACGACCTGGCGCTGGAACAGTTTGTTCCGGATAACGCCGTCGCCTCCAGCCACTGAGGGCCCGCCGATGTTCGCCTCCGATTTCTCTATCCTGCTGCCCGAAATCATCCTGGCCATCTATGCGATGATCGGCCTGATGGCGGCGGTCTACACCTCCAAGGACGGGTTGGCCCCGCTTTTGGTCTGGACCACTGTGGCCGTCTTTGTGTTCGTTGCGGCAATGATCGGGCTGTCGGGCAGCGGCGACACCGACACGGCCTTTGGCGGCATGTTCATCGATGACGGGTTCTCGCGCTTTGCCAAGGTGGTGATCCTGCTTTCGGCGGCCGCGATCCTGGCCGTGGGTCAGGAGTTTATGGCCCGCGACGGGTTGCTCCGGTTCGAATATCCGATGCTGATCACGCTGGCCGCGGTCGGCATGATGGTGATGGTGTCGGCAGGCGATCTGATGACGCTCTATATGGGGCTGGAGCTGCAATCGCTGTCGCTTTACGTGGTTGCCTCGCTACGCCGCGATTCGGTGCGCTCAACCGAGGCGGGCCTGAAGTATTTCGTCCTTGGCGCGCTCAGCTCGGGCTTGCTGCTTTACGGCGCGTCGCTGACCTATGGCTTTGCCGGCACGACGCTTTTCAGCGGCATTTTCGAAGCGGCAGAGGGCGGCGCATCGCTTGGTCTGGTCTTTGGCCTGGTCTTCATGCTCGCGGGTCTTGCCTTCAAGGTCTCCGCCGCCCCGTTCCATATGTGGACGCCCGATGTCTATGAAGGCTCGCCCACCCCGGTCACGGCCTTCTTTGCCACCGCGCCCAAGATGGCGGCGATGGGGCTGTTTGCCCGGCTGGCCCATGATGCGTTCGGTGGTGTGGTCGGCGACTGGCAGCAGATCGTCGCGCTTTTGGCGGTGTTTTCGATGTTCCTTGGCGCGATTGCCGCCATCGGCCAGACCGATATCAAACGCCTGATGGCCTATAGCTCGATCAGCCATATGGGCTTTGCGCTGATGGGGCTGGCGGCGGGCGACGAACGCGGCGTGTCGGCGATGCTGATCTATATGGCGATCTATGTCACGATGAATATCGGCACCTTCGCCTTCATCCTGTCGATGCAGAAAGATGGCCGCCATGTCACCACTATTTCATCGCTGAACGGGCTGGCCTCGCGTGAGCCGCTCAAGGCGCTGGCGCTGCTGGTGCTGATGTTCAGCCTGGCGGGCGTGCCGCCTTTGGTCGGCTTCTTCGGCAAATACGCGGTGCTGGTGGCGGCGGTGAATGCGGGGCTGAACTGGCTCGCCATTCTGGGTGTCATCGCATCCGTGATCGGCGCGTTCTATTATATCCGCATCGTCTATTTCATGTATTTCGGCGAAGAGCGTGAGCCGCTCGATGGGGCCATGGGCAAGTTGGCCTGGGCCGGGCTGATGTTCGGGGCGGCCGCGATGCTCTTTGGGGTGTTCAACCTCTTTGGCATCGACGATCTGGCGCTGGCCGCTGCCGCGACGCTGGTAAATTAAGCGATGCCCGGCTGGCCCCCGAATGTGGGCCGTCGGGTCATGACATCTGTCGATAGCACAATGGCCGAAGCCGCCCGCATCGCGCCGACGGTGGCCGGTCCCGAATGGGTGCTGGCGCTGGAACAGACGGCGGGCCATGGCCGTCGTGGCCGGGCCTGGGCCTCGCCGCCCGGCAATTTCATGGCCTCGCTGGTGCTGCACCCTTCCGAGCCGCCCGAAACCGTGGCGCTGCGCAGTTTCGTGGCGGCGCTGGCCCTGCGCGATGCGTTGATTGACGCTACGGGCCGCGCCGAGGGTCTGGCGCTGAAATGGCCCAATGACGTGCTGCTGAATGGCGGCAAGGTAGCGGGGATATTGCTGGAAAGCATCGGCGCGCGCGCGCGGGTCGATCACCTGATCATCGGCATCGGCGTGAACCTTGCCACGGCCCCCGCCGCATCCGAGGTCGAGGCAGGAGCCACGCCGCCCGTGAGCCTTGCCTCGGAAACCGGGGCCCTGGTCACGCCCGAGGAGTTTCTGGACCTCCTGGCCCCCGCCTATGCCCGCCATGAGGCCAGTTTCACGACATATGGCTTTGCCCCGATCCGCACGGCCTGGCTGGCGGGCGCGGCGAAACTGGGCGACACTATCACGGCGCGGACCATGCGTGAAACCATGACCGGCCGGTTCGAGACCATTGACGAGGCCGGTAATCTGGTGCTGCACACGGCCAAGGGCCAGCGGGTCATCGCGGCGGCTGATATCTTTTTCTGACGACAACAAGGGGGCAGATATGCTTCTGGCCATCGACACCGGCAATACCAACACCGTCTTTTCGATCTGGGACGGGTATGAAATTCTGGCGACCTTCCGCACCACCACGGAACATCAACGCACGGCGGATCAGTACTTCGTGTGGTGGTCGACCCTGATGCGGCACCACAATCTGGACGTGACCGTCACCGATTGCATCATATCCTCGACCGTGCCGCGCGTGGTCTTCAACCTGCGCGTGCTCTGTGACCGCTATTTCGATTGTCGGCCGCTGGTGGTGGGCAAGCCCGATTGTCTGCTGCCCACCGCCCCGCGCGTCGATGACGGCACGCAAGTTGGCCCCGACCGCCTGGTCAACACCGCCGCCGCCTATGACCGGCATGGTGGCGATCTGATCGTGGTCGATTTCGGCACCGCGACCACCTTTGACGTGGTGGCCCATGACGGGGCCTATGTCGGCGGGGCCATCGCGCCGGGTGTCAACCTGAGCCTTGAGGCGCTGCACCACGCCGCCGCCGCCCTGCCGCATGTCGATGTGACCAAGCCGCAGGCGGTGATCGGCACCAACACGGTCGCCTGCATGCAATCGGGCGTGTTCTGGGGCTATGTCGGGTTGATCCAGGGCATCACCGAGCGGATCCGTGCCGAATATGACAAACCGATGCGGATTGTCGGCACCGGGGGGCTTGCGCCGTTGTTCTCGCAGGGCGATGTGCTATTTGACCTGATCGAAGACGATCTGACGATCCACGGCCTGACCGTGATTTATAAATATAACAAGGAAAACACCGCATCATGAGCAGTGCTGCACGGCTAATATACCTCCCCCTCGGCGGCGCGGGGGAGATCGGGATGAATTGCTATGTCTATGGCTATGGGCCGGCCGGCAAGGAACGGTTTATCCTGGTCGATATCGGGGTCAGCTTTCCCGATATGGACGGCACGCCCGGTGTCGATCTGATCCTGCCCGATATCGCCTGGCTGGCCGAACGCGCCGACCGGTTGGATGGCATCTTCATCACCCATGCGCATGAGGATCACGTCGGTGCCGTGGGCCATCTCTATCGCCATCTCAAGGCCCCGGTCTTTGCCCGCCCGTTCACCGCCTATCACGCCCGGCGCAAGCTGGAGGAGGCGGGGGCAGACCCGGATGTGATCGTTGAGGCCCCGGTATGGCCCGAAACCGTCACCGCAGGCCCCTTTACGGTGGGCTTCGCGCCCACCTCGCATTCCATCCCCGAGGCTTCGGCGCTCATCATCGACAGCCCCGAAGGCCGCGTGGTCCATTCCGGCGATTTCAAGATCGACCCCGACCCGCGTGTGGGCGAACCGTTCGATGAGGCGATGTGGGCCGAGATCGGCAAATCCGGGGTCCGGGCGCTGATCTGCGATTCGACCAACGTGTTTTCCCGCCATCCCGGCCGCAGCGAAAGCGAACTGCCCGCGCCGATCACCGAATTGGTGGCCGGGGCAAAGGGCATGGTTGTGGCCACGACCTTTGCCTCAAACATCGCGCGACTGAAAACGCTGGCCGAGGCGGGCAGGGCTGCCGGACGTACCATCGTGCTGATGGGCCGGGCGATGAAACGCATGGTGACGGCGGGCGTTGAAACCGGCGTGCTGCGCGATTTTCCGGCCACCATCAGCCCCGAGGATGCCACCCAGATCCCGCGCGAAAACCTGATGCTGATCGTGACCGGCAGCCAGGGTGAACGCCGCGCGGCCTCGGCCCAACTCGCCCGTGGCAAATATCTGGGGCACCAGTTGAAGGAGGGGGATCTGTTCCTGTTCTCCTCCAAGACCATTCCGGGCAATGAAAACGGCGTGTCGCGGATTCAGAATGCGATGAGCGAACTGGGCGTCGAAATTGTCGATGAACAAAGCGGGTTCTTCCACGTCTCGGGCCATGCCAACCGGCCCGATCTGGAAAAGATGCACGCGCTGGTCCAGCCGCAGATCGTGGTGCCCAATCATGGCGAACACCGACATCTGCGCGAACATGTGCGGGTGGCCGAGACCGGCGGTGTGTCGGCCATATTGGCCCCGAACGGGGCACTGGTGGAGCTTTCAGGCAACGCGCCGGGCGTGGTCGATCATATCGAGGTCAGCCGCACCTATCTGGATGGTTCGCGCCTGATCGGGGCCTTTGACGGCGTCGTGCGTGACCGGATGAAACTGGCGTTGAACGGTTTGGTGATCGTCTCATTGATCGTTGATGAGGATGACGATCTGCTTGGCGATTGCTGGGTCGCGCTGCGCGGTTTGCCGGAAACGGTGGGCCGGGGCGAAAGCCTGCAGGACATGCTGGAGGATCACCTGGCCACGCTGTTGCCGCGCCTCGAGGACAAAACCGTGAGCGATGACGACAAGCTGGAAGAGGCGGTGAAACGCGCCGTGCGGCAGGTCTGTGTGTCCGAGATCGGGCGCAAGCCGGAGGTCACGGTGATCACATCGCGGCTGATTGCGGGCTGAGGGGTTGCTCCTCGGGCCCTGATGGGCCCTCCTCGCAGGACAAAAAAAGCCACCGCCCTTGGGAAGGGGCGGTGGCCGTTTTTCGTTGCGCCGCTGCACCGTGAATTCAGGCAGCGCTTTCGCTATTGGAGTCGGGATTGGTGTCCGCCTCAGGCGTTGCGGCCATATCAGGTGCTTCGCCCGTATCCGCCGCTGCTTCCACCTCTACCTCAACCACTTTCGGCTTCCTCGCCCGCGATTTCCGCTTTGGCTTGGGTTTTTCCTCGGCCACCGGTTCGGACGCTTCTGCCGGTTCGGGCGTAATTTCCGCTTCGTCGGGCGTGTCGTCCCAAATGGCGGGTCGGCCACGGCGCTCGTCAAAGCTCAATGCGATGAAGTCGGGCAGCCGGTCGCCAAGCCCAACGGCCCCGGAGCGTTTGCCGTTGTCGCGCCCGCCACGGGGGCTCCTGCTGCGCTCACCGCCCCGGTTCGACCTGGGTTGCGGTTTTTCCTGTGGCGCGGCCTCGGTCGGAATTTCAACCGGGGTTTCCTCCGGTTTCGAACGACTGCGCGAGGATTGGCGAGGTTTGCGGGCGGGCTTTTCCTCTGGTGCGGCGGCCTCGGACGCGCCGCCATCGGGCGACCAGGGCGCATCGACACGCGGCACCGGCTGACCGATCAGAGCCTCGATCGCGCCCAGATATTTGGCATCGGAGGGCACCGAGATCATGACCGTGGTGCCCTTGCGCCCGGCGCGCCCGGTGCGGCCAATGCGGTGCACGTAATCCTCTGCATGGCTTGGCACGTCATAATTCAGCACATGGCTCACATTCGGAATATCGAGCCCGCGCGCGGCCACATCGGAGGCCACCAGGAACTTGATGGAGCCATCGCGGAACCCGTCCAGCGTCCGGGTGCGGTGCGACTGATCCAGATCGCCATGAATGGCTTCGGCGTTAAAGCCATGCTTTTTCATTGATTTGGCGACAACATCTACATCCACCTTGCGGTTGCAGAAGATGATCGCATTGGTGCAGCCTTCGCCTTCGCCATTGATAATGGCGCGCAGCATCTCGCGCTTTTGCTTGGCCGTCTGGTCGCGGCGGGTGGGCCGAAACTCCACCATTTTCTGAGTAATGGTGTCGGAGGTCGAGGCCTGGCGCGCCACTTCGATCCGGGCCGGATTGGACAGGAACATATTGGTGATACGCTCGATCTCGGGGGCCATCGTGGCCGAGAAAAACAGCGTCTGGCGGGTAAAGGGGGTGAGGCCGAAAATCCGTTCGATATCGGGGATGAACCCCATATCGAGCATCCGGTCGGCCTCATCGACCACCATCACCTTGACGTCGGACAGGATAAGTTTGCCGCGCTCGAAATGATCCAGCAGACGGCCCGGCGTGGCGATCAGAACGTCAACGCCGCGATCGATCAGCTGGTCCTGTTCCTTGAAACTGACGCCGCCGATCAGCAGAGCTTTGCTGAGCTTCACATATTTGGAATAGGTGTCGAAATTTTCCGCCACCTGGGCGGCCAGCTCGCGGGTTGGGCACAGCACCAGGCTGCGCGGCATGCGCGCACGGGCCCGGCCACGCGCCAGCGCGGTGATCATCGGCAAAACGAAACCGGCGGTCTTGCCGGTGCCGGTCTGGGCGATCCCCAGGACATCGCGACCCTCCAGCGCGGGGGGGATGGCCCCGGCCTGGATCGGTGTCGGTTCGGTATATCCGGCTTCGGAAACGGCTTTCAGAACCTTTGGATTAAGGTTGAGGTCGGTAAATTTGGTCATATGCGTCCAGTCTGACGGGCAGCTGCCCGTTTGGGTCAATGGAGCGCATGTCCCACACCGCGCGCTCCGCGTCATCGCATCACGCACATCGTGAGGCTGCGCACGCATAACGCATGTGGCGATCATCGTCAAATGACGGTTTTTCGCGGCGTTACAGCCTGTTGCGGCGCTGTCGCATGGCGGTCAGCCGGGCAAAGAGGCCGCGCGGGTCATCGGCCAGCGCCGTCAGCAGGCGGCGGGTCAGGGCATCGGTGGCCGGCGATGCGGTGCCCGCGCGCCAGATCCGGGTCAAAAGCGCCCGGTCGAGATCGCCGCCATGGATGGCAAAGGGCTGCATCGACATCGGCAGGGGGGCCTTGGCGCGTCCGGGTCGGAACGGCACATCAGGCGCGAAGCCTGAGAAAAGGCGTTCCGTTTCCGCCAGTTTCAGCATTGCGAACAGCGTGGACAGGCCTTCGCCCGCTTGTCGTTCGGTGCCGGTTGCCCCGTGATCGGCGAATGTTGTGACGGCTGAGATCAGCCAGCGCACCGGCAGGCTATCGGCCATGTCCCCGCCGTGTTCGGCCCAAAGCCGGTGAAACAGCGCCGCGATGCCCTCCGGCGGATCGCGCCGGCGCAGCAGGGTCACGCATTGCGCATGGACCAGATAGAGGCGGGGCTGCCCGGCAAAGGCGCGCGCCAGATTGCGGCTGCGGGCGGCGAAATCGTTGAAAGCGGGCGCTTCTTCGGGGCCGGGGGCGGCCATGACGGGCGCGTGCAGGTCGTGCGCGGCGGGCATTTCATCGGGGAAATGCACAAACGGGGCCTCGGCGGCGGCCTGATCGGCAAGCATCTGGTCGATACGGTCTGTCATCGCGGCCAAGGATGGGCGGCGTTTCAAGGCGGCGCAAGGGCCTCGGCAAAAATCCGGGGCGGCACGGTGATCTCGATCGCGCCTTCCGGACCGATCAGAGTGGCCGAAAACCCGTCTTGCGCGGCGCGTTCCAGCATTGCGGCGCTCATTGAAATGAACCCCACCGCATTGTCGCGGCATTGCCCCCGGATGCAGCCGAGCCGCCGGTCGAGCGACCGGTAGGGCAGCCTGCGCCCGCTTTGCCACGCCTCGCGGATGCGCAAGCGATGCACCCCGTCACGGCGTTGCTGGATGACCAGCGCGCGGGTGATCTCATCCCCGCGCGCGGCAATCAGGACATGGCCCATCAGCACGTGATGCGGATGATCCGAAATCAGAACCTGATCCGTGATACGGCCGACAAGTCCGCTATCGGTGGTTTCTAGCGTGGTTTGCGGGGCGCAGGCCGCAAGGAACAGGAACAGGAGGAGGGCGCGGCGCATGGGTGCCACACTGGCGCGCGGATGGTTAAGGCCCGGTTAAGGGCGCGGCGCTGAGATGCAGCACCGGGCGATAGCCATTTCGCAACGCAGTCAGCGTCGGTTTGGGCGTCAACACGGTGACAACGCCGCGCGGACGGGCGCGGGCGGGGCCATATCTCGATCTTTCCAGCGGCAAGACATGCGCCCCCCAAACCAGATGCGCGGTGCCCTCATGCAGAATAAAGCTGCCATCGGGCAGCCCGCCCAAAGCGGCCTCGTGGCGGACTTGACGCCGGGTTCTTCTGTCGACGCGGGCCGGGTGCAGAAGCGAATCAATCTCGGGCGCGCGCAGATCGGGGGCAAACGCCGCCCGAAAGGCGTTGAAATCGGCCCGCCGGCATTCCGCGCAGGGCCGGTGGCCCGCCGCCAGCGCCACCGCCTCATCCAGAAAAAACAGCTCGGTATAATTGTTCGGGCGCATCACCTGCCGGTGGCGGCCCTTGAATGCCAACACGCAAGTTACCCAATGCGGATGCTTCCACCGCGAAACGCCAAGCCGCCCCGCGCCATCATGCAGGATACCGCGATTGCCCATGAAAAGGCCGCGAAACGGCTCTGCCACGATCTCGCCGGTCGGGCGAACGCGGTTTTGCCGGGCGGTCATGCCAGAAAGGTCTGATGATAGGCCACCAGCCGGTCGAAATGCGCCTTGAGCGAGCGTTTCAGATGCGCCTCGTTCTTGACCGTCTGGATGTAATCCACCAGCGCCAGATATTGAGCGATCTGACGCGGCAGGCGCAGCGCGGGCGACAGCCGGTCCTGACGCTCGCCTTCCTCGATCACCTGCACTTGCGACGCCTCGGGCAGCGGAAACTCCAGCGCGCCGGAAAAGCTCATCGCCTTGCCGTTCATCAACTGTTTCTCAGCATCGAACTGCGCGAAAAGAAACGCCTCCAGCGGGCCGATCTGGGCGCGATCCTCGACCGGCCAGGCCATCACATAGGCGATTTCCCAGACGTCGATCATGCGGTTTGCGATAATATCCGAGCGCGCCGAGGTCAGATGCCGACGCACCCGCGACCGGATGCCATCGACCGATTGGCCGACATAGATCGGCACGCCATCGAGATCACAAAGCGCATAAACCCCGATCTGATTGGTCAATCGGGCAAGCTGTGCGGATCTATAGGCTTGCGGGTCCATCAGGCCGCGCGGGCCAGCAGCGGAGCCGCCATCAGAGGCGAAAATATCGTGTCATTCAAATAGGATACCACCGGCACCGCGACGCCATCGCCCGACAATTTATAGGCCTCGTTATAGGCCTCGGGCAGGATATAGCTATCGGTCAACCCCATCAGGCGGGCGGCCTCGCGGGGCGTCATCAGCCGGGCGCTGATCTGGCCGTCGCGGATGATCATCAAGGTCTGGCGTGACGACCCGCCCGCGGGCGTTCTGAGGCACCCGGCCAACCCGTCAAACCGCACCTCGGCGCGTTGGCGCACCTTGCCGCCCGCGCCTGGGCGCCCGCGTTTGTAAACGGTGCCGATCTGCACGCCACCGGCGGCCTGCGCATGCGCCACCTTGGCCCGGTTCAGGTCCGACATCAGGGCCATCAATCGGCCGGGATCAACCGTCAGATCGGGGCGATCCAGATCCACATCGATCAGATCCACCAGCCGGGCGACAGGGTCCGAAGGCGGCGGCGGTGCCCACCAGAGCCAGCTTTTGCGCAAGGCGCGCGGCAGTGCCTCGGCCGCTTTGACCACGCGTTTGGAATGAAACAGCGACCCGGCCTGCTTTGCGGCCATCCCGGCGGGCAAAACGACATCGGCCCGCACCGCCAGAACAAAGACGCGCGGGCGGCTTTGCGGCAGGAAATGGCGGGCATCTATCTCCAGCGCACCAAATCGGTACCCGGCCTTGTGAAACGCGGCGCAGACAGCGTGAAAATCCCGTCCTTCGCCGCTGGACAATATCCCGGTCACATTCTCGAAGGCCAGAATGCGCGGCGCGAACCCGGCGGCGGCGGCGGCGGTCACATGGTCCATCCAGGTGTGAAACACGCCCGACCGCGCGCCGGCAAGCCCGCGCCGGTTGCCCGCAAGGCTGAGATCCTGACAGGGGCTTGAGGCCCAGTAAAGATCGATCGGCTGGCGCAACAGGGCAGGGTCCAGCGTGGCGATATCGCCCTCGACCAAGCCATCCTCGCCCCAATTGGCGGCATAGGCGGCGCATTTGCGGGCGTCGATATCATTGGCCAGCGCCAACTGCCATCGATCGCGCAGGGCGGCGCGAACCATGCCGGCACCTGAGAAGAACTCAGCCATTCTGGGCAAATTCGGTTGCACTGGGTCTTGTCCGCCTCGGGGCCATCGAAAGGTGAGAACAGGATAGGAACACAAGGGCGGAATTCAAGCGTTTTCGGCGCTTACACCATCATTTCCTTGGTCGCGGACAACGCTACATCAGGATAGTCGCGCAGCACGCGGTCGATATCCCACTGCATCCGCGTCAGGAAAACCGCGTCGCCGTCATTGTCGGTGGCCATGTGTTGCTTGTTGGCATTGATGAATTTCTCCACCGCCAGCTTGTCACCCTGCACCCACCGGGCCGAGGTGAATTGCGAGGCCTCAAAGCGCACCGGCAGCCCGTATTCCAGCTCGATCCGGCTGGCCAGAACCTCGAATTGCAGCGCGCCAACCACGCCGACGATGAAGCCCGAGCCAAAGGTGGGCTTGAAAATCTTCGCCGCGCCTTCCTCGGCAAACTGCATCAGCGCCTTTTCCAGATGCTTGGCTTTCAGCGGATCACCGGCGCGGCAGGTCTGCAACAATTCCGGCGCGAAAGAGGGGATGCCGGTAAAGCGCAGCGCCTCGCCTTCGGTCAGCGCGTCGCCGATCCGCAGCTGGCCGTGGTTCGGGATGCCGATGATGTCGCCGGCCCAGGCTTCTTCGGCCAATTCGCGGTCGCTGGCCAGAAACAGCACCGGATTGCTGATCGCCATCGGTTTTTTCGACCGCACATGCATCAATTTCATGCCGCGTTTGAAATGGCCCGACACCATGCGCACAAAGGCCACCCGGTCGCGGTGTTTGGGGTCCATATTGGCCTGCACCTTGAAGACGAAGCCCGCGACCTTGGTCTCTTCCGGCGCAACTTCGCGCGGGGTGGCGTTTTGCACCTGCGGTTCGGGGCCAAAGCCCGCGATGCCGTCCATCAATTCCTTGACGCCGAAACTGTTGATGGCCGAGCCGAACCAGATCGGCGTCATGTGCCCCTCCAGCATTGCCTTGTGGTCGAAACGGGGCAGCAATTCGCGCGCCATCTCGACCTCTTCGCGCAGCTTTTCCAAAAGGTCGGCGGGGATATGGTCGGCCAGCGCCGGGTCATCCAGCCCTTCGATCTTGACGCTTTCGGCGACCACATTGCGGTCGGCCCGGTCCATCAGTTCCAGCCGGTCATGAATCAGGTCATAACAGCCCAGAAATTCGCGACCCGTCCCGATGGGCCAGCTTGCGGGCGTTACGTCAATCGCCAGATTTTCCTGAATTTCGTCAATGATGTCAAATGTATCGCGGCTTTCGCGGTCCATCTTGTTACAAAAGGTCAGGATCGGCAGATCGCGCAGGCGGCAGACTTCAAAAAGCTTCTGCGTCTGGCTTTCGACGCCCTTGGCCCCGTCGATCACCATCACTGCGGCATCGACGGCGGTAAGCGTGCGATAGGTGTCTTCCGAGAAATCCGAGTGGCCGGGGGTGTCGACCAGATTGAAGCGGTATTTGCCGAAATCAAACGACATGGCGCTGGCCGAGACCGAGATGCCCCGGTCCTTTTCCATCTGCATGAAATCGGACCGCGTGCGCCGCGCCTCGCCCTTGGCACGCACTTGCCCGGCCATCTGAATGGCCCCGCCAAAGAGCAGAAACTTTTCGGTCAGCGTGGTCTTGCCGGCATCGGGGTGCGAGATGATCGCAAAGGTCCGGCGGCGGGCAATTTCGGGCGGCAGGGGGGGGCGGTTGTCCAGCATGGCGGCCCGTATAGGCGAGGCGCGGGGGAGGGGCAAGACAGCGCCTTGTGCCCCTTTTCTTAACCGGCGCGCGCGATCAGCAGATCACAGGGCGGAAACCGCATCAGATCGGTTGCGACGCTACCCAGAATCGGGCGGCCCTGTCCGACCCGGCCATGCGCCCCGGCGCAGATCAGCGCCGCCCCGGTGGCGCGTATTTCGGTGCTCAACACCTCCAGCGGGCTGCCCGGCAGGATGCGCGTTCCGCCACAGATCTCGGGCAGGATGTGACGCGCGCGCCATGTCGCGTCGGCCTCTTCGGCCTCGGCGCGAAAACTGGCCGCAATATCCCCGCCGCCGCCCACCCGCGACAGGACGCCATCATAGGGCACGTGAAAAGCATGCACCGGGTCGATCCCGGCCTGCGGGGCCAGATCATGGGCCAGTGTGATGGCCGCGGCGGCGGCGGGTGAAAAATCGGTCGCGGCCAGAACCCGGTCATAGGCGCGATCGACCCTGTCGGAGACCATCAACACCGGGCAGGCAGTCAGACGCACCAGCCGACCCGCTGTGGTTTCATGGATCGTGTCCAGAAACGGCCGCTCCCGGTGACGGCCCAGAACCAGCAGGTCGGGCCCCATCGTGCGGACCCGTTCGATCAGCGCGACGGTCGGATCGCCCGCACCCACGATCACCTCATGCGCATCGCCGCCGGGCAGAGAGGCCACGAAGCGGCGCAATTCAGCCGTGACGCTGGTGACCATCTGCGCCGTCAGCGCCTCGGGGCCTGCATCATCGACAATGCTGAGAACGGTTACGGCCGCATTGTGACGCGCGGCCAGATCGACGCCACGCCGCACGGCGCGGTCGCTGCGCGCGGACATATCGGTGGCAACAAGTATATGCATTTTCACGATCCCCCCTGACATCCAATATAGGCGCGGTCGATGCGCCGGTAACCCCGGTGATACGCGATGTCGCGGCCATGCCGGGGCGATTAGCCCCGCGTCTTGCCGTGGCTGGCGCGGGTCAGCTTGGCGGCCGGGTCTTCCTCGCCCTCCAGCGCGGTTTCCTGCACTTCGATCTCGGCGGCATTCATCCGGTCCGAGGCATTGTCGCCCGCCACCACATCGTGCGGCAGGGCGGCGCGGGTCTGCGGCGTGACCAGCAGGCTTTCGACCGCGACGCCCTCGGCAAAGATGATCTCGTGGCTGTCAAAGAGGATCTGGTAGGTCTCGACAAAACCGCCCTCTTCGCGCGTCACGCTGTCGCCATTGACCAGATGCGCGGCCTTGACCAGAACCTCGGCCCGCCCGGTGCCAAGCTCATCCCTGCGCTGCCAGATAAAGAGCCGGTGATGCGGGCTGAGACGCAGATCGCGGGCCACATTGAGCGTGCCTTCGCGGATGCGCACCGGGGCCAGCGCGCCGGTCGCCCGCTGCACCTGCTGACCGATCCAGCGGATCGGCTGGGGCCCGTGGTCACGGGTCAGAAGCCGGTCACCTTCGCGCAGATCCTCGACAGGTTTCTGCGCCCCGCCCGCCAGCGTCAGATGCGTGCCCGCCAGAAAACTGACACAGGCGATATCGGCCAGCCGAGCGGGCGCGCTGTCGGTCTCCGAGGCCACCAGCTCATATTCCCCGCGCGGCTCCATCGGGGCCAGCGGCAGGAAATGGCGGGTCGTCTCCTCCACGCCCGAAACCGCCAGCAACAATACGTCGATCAGCGTGCCGTCCGGAGCCATCAGGCTGTGGCAAACCTCCAGAACAACCTTGTCTCCGGGGGTGCCGACCTTCGAGCCATCGGCCACTTCCTGACCTTCCGGGCCGTCCCAGATGGCCAGATTCCGCGCCACGGCATCGCGGTGCAGGCGGTAACTGTCGCCCATCACGACATCGGCGGTGCCGCCAAGCGGGTCTTTTTCATTCGCCCCCCAGAACACGGTCAGGTTATGCGCAGGGTAGGTCGGAAAGCTGAATTGCGCGGTGCGGCGGGTCATGGGCGCTCCTGAAGGGCAGGGTTTTCATCCCTGCCTAGGCAGCGCGCGCGCGCCGGTCAAGCGGCTGGTGCTGGCGCGGGAGTTTGCACAATGCTAAGCCCTCGGGGAAACAGTCAACCGGGAGGATCACATGGATCTGGGAATAGCAGGAAAACGCGCGCTGGTCTGCGCCTCGTCAAAGGGTCTGGGGCGGGGCTGTGCCGAAGCGCTGGCCGCGGCGGGCGTCAATCTGGTGATGAACGCACGCGGAGCCGAGGCACTGGAGGCCACCGCCGCCGATATTCGCGCCGCACATGGCGTTGAAGTCGTGACCGTGGCCGCCGACATCACGTCCGAGGCTGGCCGGGCCGAAGTTCTGGCCGCCGCCGGCGATGTCGATATTCTGGTCACCAATGCAGGTGGCCCACCGCCCGGAATGTGGAGCGATTGGGAGCGCGCCGATTTCATCGCGGCGCTGGATGCCAACATGCTGACGCCCATCGCGCTGATGAAGGCGCTTTTGCCCGGCATGATGGATCGCGGATGGGGCCGGGTGGTCAATATCACCTCGCAATCCGTGAAATCGCCCATCGCGGTTCTGGGTCTGTCGAATGCGGCACGGGCTGGGCTGACCGGATATGTCGCGGGCACGTCGCGCCAGGTTGCGGGCAGCGGCGTGGTCATCAACAACCTTCTGCCCGGCATCCATGCCACCGACCGCGCGGTGTCGCTGGATACAGGTGCGGCCAAGGCGCAGGGCCTGACGCTGGAGGAGGCCCGCGACAAACGTGCCGCGACGATCCCCACCGGGCGTTATGGCACGGCAGCCGAGTTCGGGGCCACTTGCGCCTTCATGTGTTCGCAACATGCGGGCTACATGATCGGGCAGAATATCCTGCTCGATGGCGGCGCGACGAATTCCACGATGTAGGAATGCCCGCGACAGGTGAGCTTGCAAAGCCGGGGGGCAGGTGATGCCGCCCGGCTTTTTCTTGCCGTCTTGCTCCAATTCAGCCGTATTTCTGGGTGCGTCCGGCCAGGTGGGGCAGGTCAGGTCGGGATGAAGGGCGCGCCTGGCACCGGGTCGCTGCGCCTGGATTGCTTATATTTCGCACCACAGCGCATTGAAAAATATCAGGAAAACTATGCGTTGGAAGGTCGAAAACGGGCCGTTTCGAGGGCAAAACAACGCGTTTTCCAAGTGCTGCATGGCGTTGAGAACCGCCCTGAGGGGCCGGATGCACGCGCCCATAAAAGGTTGTGCAATTCTAATATTCAGAATACTATCAAAAGTGCAAAAAATCGGATGAAACCCCGTCGAGGTTCGCTTTATCTGCATATAAATCCCGAGAAAAAGACGCTCGAGAAATGTTCTTTTGGAACATAATTAATCGGAATGGATAAGCTTAAACCGCTCAAAATTATACAAATCCCATAAATCGGTGAAATTTGGCGAGGAAATCGCTCGGGAAGTTAAGCTTTCAGATTTTATTTGATCAAAACAGGGGTTTTCAGATCAAAACTCACCTCTGCGTCCGAATTTGAGGTCTTCGTACATGGCGATCAACGCAGGTCACGGAAATGTCGCGCCAAATCCCTTCAACTTCGTCAACTCTCCTCTGACTCTCCAGTGGATAAGCCTGTGGATGAACCTGAAATCCCGATAGATTCAAGCAGGTCGACCGATATAGCTGACAAAACAGGTGAAGCCGGAATTCCCTGTCTCCGAGCCACCTGCGCCGGGAAGGACGGCTTGAAACGGCGGCTAGGGGCTGATACCTGCCAAACCCGATAGTATTGATCGGAAATTCGGACCACGTGCTTCCCTCCGCCCGCCTTGAAGTGAACCATGTCACCTGCGAATTCGACGGGCGGTCGGTTTTGCGCGACGTATCGCTGACTGTGGCCCCCGGTCAGGTCATGTGCCTGTTGGGCCCCTCGGGCTGTGGCAAGACCACCACTTTGCGCATCATCGCCGGAATTGAACGGCAAAGCAGCGGCAAGGTTCTTGTCGATGGTCAGACCCTGGCCGATGGTGCGCTGCACCTGCCGCCCGAAGCGCGCGGCGTCGGCCTGATCTTTCAGGATTTCGCACTGTTTCCGCATCTGAGCGTCGCCCAGAACATCGCCTTTGGCCTTACGGGCAATCGCGCGGATAAATCGGCCCGGGTGGAGGAATTGCTGGCTCGCGTGGATCTGCAGGGTTTTGGCGACAAGGCCCCGCATATGTTGTCGGGCGGCGAACAGCAACGCGTCGCGCTGGCCCGCGCCCTTGCGCCGCGCCCGGCCGTAATGCTGATGGATGAGCCGTTTTCCGGCCTCGATAACCGTCTGCGCGATGGCATCCGCGACGAAACGCTGGATCTGTTGCGGGACGAGGGCACGGCCGTGGTTCTGGTCACGCATGAACCCGAAGAAGCCATGCGCATGGCCGATCAGATCGCCCTGATGCGCGGCGGCCGGATCGTGCAGCAGGGCGCGCCCTACAACATCTATAACGCGCCCTGCGACAAGGATGCGGCGGCGTTTTTCTCCGATATCAACGTGATCAAAGGGACCGTGAAGGGCGCGCTCACCGATACCGCGTTCGGCCAGTTTCTGGCACCCGGCTATCCCGATGGCACCGAGGTCGAGATCATTTTCCGCCCGCAATATGTCAAGATCGACTTTGATCGCGGCGGGCGCGGCCCAAACCCGACGCCGCGCGACGGTGTGCCCGCGCGCGGCGTGGTCGAACGGGCCCGGTTCATGGGCCATGAAAGCCTTGTCGAGTTTCGCATGGATTTCAACAATCAGATCCTCAAGGCCACGGTTCCCGCGGTTTTCCTGCCCAAGCCGGGCATGGCGCTGTGGCTGACGGTGCGGCGCGAACGCTGCTTTGTCTTTGCGAAATGATGCCCGCGCACGCAAAATTGCACCGGATTCTGCGCCAAAGTGACAGATTGGGGCTTTGATCCCGGGCTGAGAGTCCATACATCTAGGCGGTGACACAGACGGCGGGTTCGCGACGGAACCGGTCGTAAAAGGGAGACAAGAACATGCTTAACAATATTGGCCTGCCAGGCATCCTGTTGATTGCGGTTGTGGTTCTGGTGCTGTTTGGCCGTGGCAAGATCGCAGGTTTGATGGGTGAGGTCGGCAAAGGCATCACCTCGTTCAAGCGCGGTGTGCGCGAAGGCACCGATGAGATCGAAAATGCCGCCGATGACGCAGGTGAAACCGCCCTCGACGTGACGCCCGAACGGGACCACGAAAACGCCTGAACCGGCGAAGCCAGTGGAAATTTGAGGGTCGCCCATGTTTGACATTGGCATGTGGGAGTTATTGGTCGTTGGCATCGTGGCGTTGATCGTCGTGGGGCCAAAGGATCTTCCCAAGATGTTTCGCACGCTTGGTCAGGTGACCGGGCGGCTGAAAGGCATGGCGCGCGAGTTCCAGACCACGATGAATGCCGCCGCCAGCGAAAGCGGGCTGGATGACATTTCCAACGACATTCGCGGAGCCGCCGATTTCGGCAAGGATCTGCGTGACATCGCCAACCCCAAGAAGATGGGCAAGGAGGCCTTGAAAAAGGCCGGTGCGTCGATGGATAAATGGGGCCCCGAGGATGGCGCGGAGCCCAAGACAGATACCGAACGTCTGGCCCGCGAACGCGCCGCCGCCGTGCGTGAACGCGCCGAGGCGGCACGCGCATCGGTGGCCGCGCGCAACCCGCTGCCCGGCTCCGGCGCTGCAGATGACACCTCCACGCCCGCACCCGGAAGCGAAGCGACCGACCCATGAAAACTGACGAGATCGAGGACAGCGCCGCACCGCTGATTGAGCATCTGGCCGAGCTCAGAACCCGGCTGATCCGCTCGGCTCTCGCCTTTGTCGTGGCGATGGTGGCCGTCTTTACGGTGGCCGATCCGATCCTGGAATTTCTGTTTCAGCCGATCGCCGATATCCTGCGCGAACGCGGCGAAGACCCGCGGCTGATCTTCACGGCCCCGCAGGAAAAATTCTTTACGTTGATCCGGGTATCGGTCGTTGTGGGCTTTGGCCTGTCTTTCCCCGTCATTGCGCACCAGATGTGGCGGTTTGTGGCCCCCGGCCTTTATCGCACGGAAAAGAATGCCTTTCTGCCGTTTCTGATCGCCTCGCCGGTATTGTTCATGTTGGGGGCATCTTTCGCGCATTTCGTGGTTACGCCACTGGCGATGCGGTTTTTCATCGGCTTTTCCGATGTCATCCCGGCGCTGGCCAATCTGGTGGCGGGCACCGGTGCAGAGACCGAAGCGGGTGTCGATGCGGGGCTTCAGACCGTGTTCCTGGGCTCGGTCAAGGAATCGCTGGATCTGGAGCTGAAATTCATCTTTGCCTTTGGCATCTGTTTCCAGCTTCCGGTGCTATTGACCCTGATGGGCAAGGCCGGGTTGGTTTCCGCCGAAGGGCTTGGAAACATGCGAAAATATGCGGTTGTGGGCATCCTGGTCCTGGCCGCGCTGGTGACGCCGCCCGATGTCATCACCCAGCTTATCCTCTTTGTCGTGGTTTACGGCCTCTATGAGATTTCGATCCAGCTGGTGCGCCTGGTAGAACGCAAGCGCGACCGCGATTTGGATGAAGACGGCTTGTTGGATGATGAAGAGGAGACCCTGGCCGAGGACGGCGCGGAATGAGCGCCGACGATCTGGCAAGGATCGCGGCGGCGCTGGAACGGCTCAGCCCCGC